>NZ_JBHXPF010000012.1:0-139017 GCF_042718715.1 Streptomyces sp. NPDC058576
TTCTCCCGGGGCTCTACCTCATGCGCGCCCGCGGGGGGGGGGGGCGGGGGACCCCCCCCTCCTCCCCCCCCCCCCCCCGCCGCCATGTGGTCGCCCGGCTCGCGGTACCGGCTCAGCGCGCGCCGCGCAGCTTCCGCCACGGGGTGAACGTGAACACCGCGCCGCCCAGCAGGATAGCCGTGCCGGCGACCAGGCCGAGCGCCCTCAGCGCGCCGTCGTCCTCGGCCCCGGTGGCGGCCAGGCCGCCGCCCGAGTCCGTGCCGCCGCCGGACGCCGCGGCTCCGCCGGAGCCCGCCGCGCCACCGCTTCCGCTGCCGCCGGACGCGCCGCCCGGCTGGGCGGAGGTGTCCAGCTCCAGGGAGACGGCCACGTCGCCGGACGGCGTGCAGGTGGTCGTCGTACCGGCGGCCATCACCGTCAGGACGCCGGGGCTGAGCGTGGACTTCCCGCTCGCGCCGGGCTTGTACGTGCCGGTGAGGTCGGGGATCTCGATCGGGGCGCCGGTCTTGATGACCTCCTTGTTCAGCGGCCCCTCGACCTTGACCGTGCCCTGGTCCGCCCCGCCGAGCTTCACGTCCATGGACGGTTTGACCTGCTCGGCCGGGATGTCGATCGGGCTGTCCATCACGGACTTGCTGAACTTCACGGTGAGGTCGTAGGCGCCGCCGTTCTTCTTGGCGCTGATCCGGACCGGGGAGGTGGCGTTCTTGTCGCCGATGGGGGTCTTGCACGCGTAGGCGACGGACACCTCCTTGCCGGGGAAGTCGGTCTCGCCGCCCCCGCCGCCGGTGCTCCCGCCGTCACCGCCACCGGACGTGGTGCCTCCGGAGTCGGTGCCGCCACTGTCCGTGCCCCCGGAGTCCGTGCCGCCCGCCGTCGTACCGCCGGAGTCGGTGCCTCCGGAGGTGGTTCCGCCGGTGTCCGTACCGCCCGTGGTCGTGCCGCCGGAAGTCGTGCCGCCCGTGGTGGAGCCGCCGCCCTCGGTGACCTTGATGGTGACGCCCGGCCGCACCTCCTCCTTCGGCGCGCACTTGGTGTCCGTGGAGATCGGCCTGGACACGTTGATGTTGTACGCGCCCGGGGTGAGCGTGATCTCCCCGGCCTTCTCCAGCTTCAGCGTGCCCTTCATGTCGGGCAGCACCATGGGGCTGTTCTTGGGAATCGGCGGGTTCTGCCGGGGGCCCTCCAGCTTCAGCTCGCCGCTCGCCGCACCGCCCAGGGTGACGGTCCCGGTCGGCTTGACCGTGTCCGCTCCCAGGTCCAGCACGTCCGGGTTCTTGGACGCGGCCTCGACCGTCTTCCAGACGACCTCGATCTCGTCGCCCACCTTCGCCTCGGCCGGAGCGGTCAGCTCCACCTTCGTGGTGCCCTGCACAGCGGGCAGTCCCGAGATCGGCGGCGGAACGCACTCCGTCGCGTAACTGACCTCGGCGGCCTGGGCCGGGCTCGCGGCCATCAGGATGCCCGCGCCGCCGAGCATCAGCGCGACTCCGGCCGCGCTCATCCTCCGTTGCGTGCTCACGCTTGTCCCTTCGTCGTGGGTCGGGGTCGGTTCTCTGACGGTGCGGAATCCGGGGTGAACCACGGCAGCACGGCCGTGTTCGCGGTCGTGCTCGTAGTCGCGGTCGTAGTCGCGGTCGTGCTCGTGGTCGCGGTGGTCTCCGCGGTCGCGGGAGCGGCGGGACCGGGACCGGGGCTCGTGGCGGGCTTCGGCCTGAGGCCCGCCCGCCGCCTCCGCGTACGGTGCGCGCCCGCGGGGCGGGGCCTGGCCTTGTCGACGATCGCCATGCCGATACGGAAGACGGCCGCCGGGACCACCAGGCAGAGCAGGACCCAGAAGAGCATGACGCCCCACGGGCGGCCCACCCCCCACGGCTGCTCGGCCAGCACCTTGTCCCCGTACCGCAGGGAGACCTGGTAGTCGCCGTGCGCGCCCGCGGACAGTTCGACCGGCAGCTCGATCCGCGCCTTGCCGCCGGCGGCGACCGTGCCGCGCCACTGGCGTTCCTCCCACTGGGGCGCGTAGACGCCGTGCGCGGTGCCGATCTCGAAGACGGGATCCTTGACGGGGGCGGACCCGAGATTGCCGACGGTGAAGACGAGCCGGCGGGCGGGCGGGGCCCCGAACCAGGTGAGCAGGGAGCTGTCGCCCTCCAGGCGGGTGGTGGCCAGCACGGCGAGCCTCCCGTCGCCGGTCTGCCGCGGCAGGTCCGCCGTGGGATGGCCCGCCACCGTGAATACCGCGTCGGCCATGGCCTGTTCGCCCGTCACCGTGGCCACGTGCACCACGCAGGGACAGGGTTTCGGCGGTTCGGTGACCGGCAGCTTCTTGCGGAAGGCGCCCTTCTTGTCGGTCGTGACGGCGCGGCCGTCGGCGTTGGCACAGGAGTTGGTGCCGCCGATCACGCCCCGTTCCGGCGTGGACCGACCGCAGATCAACAGCATCAGCAAGGTCTCGGGGCGCCAGTTGCCGCCGCTGACGGTGATCTCCCCGCCCTTGCCCGCCTCCTTCTTGGACAGGCTGACGGTGGGGTCGCCGTCGGCAGCCCGGGCGGTGCCCGGCGCGGTCAGGACGAAGAGGGCGGGCAGGAGGGCCAGGAGCGCCAGGAAGGCGATGTAGGGCCGGGGGCCGGTGCGTCCGGGGGCTGCCGGGCCGGGCTGCTGCGTCACGTTCTCACTCCCGCCTGCACAGAAGGTTCCGCCTTCACCGGGAGTCCGGCCGTCACCGGGGGCCTCGTCCCTGTGGTCGGTGGCCGGGCGTCGGCGGACTCCGTGTCCGGCCCGTGCCCGGTGGTGCGTCGCCGTCGGTACGCGCCGGAGGCGAGCGCGGCCAGGCCGCCCAGGACCAGCAGCCCGCCGCCGACGGCCGGGACCACCGGGAGGTACGTCGCCGAGACCTCCGCCTCGTCCCGGGCGCCCCCCGACGCGGTGACCCGCAGCCGTACGGTGACGGCGTCCAGGGCCGGGGCGTCGGGCCAGGGTTCGGTTCGCTCGGCCCGTCGGCCGGGGGCCAGCTCCAGCCGCAGGGGCCGTTCCGGGCGGTCCAGCAGCGTGCCGAACACCCCGTCGGCGCGCACCGCCAGCCGGGGCCTCAGCACCGCGTTGCCCCGGTTGACCAGGGCGTAGCGAATGGTCCCGCCGGATATCTCGACGTCCTCGACGGTGAGCGCCGCCAGCGTCGGGCCGCCGATCCGGACCTGGACCGGTACGCGGATCTCCTCGCCCCCGCCGAGGGCCACGGCCTCCCCGGAAGCGTCACCGGGCACCGCGTCGGACGGCACCGTGAGGGCGAGCGGCACCTCCGCGCGGGTCCGGGCCGGGACGGTGACCGCGTCCTCGGCGAACCTGATCCAGCCGCCGGCCCGGCCGTCGGCCCGTAGCCGTACGGTCAGCGGGTCCCGGCCGTGGTTGGTCACCGCGAGGCGGTCCTGGAGGACCGTGCCGGGGGTGCCCTCCAGATAGACGTACGGCCTGGCGTCCCGGTCGGTACGTCCACCGGCGGGCCGGGCCGTCCAGTCCGCCGGACCGTCGTCGGCGGCGGCCGGGAGCGGGGTGATCCCGCACAGCAGCGCGGCGAGCGCCGCCGTGAGGACGAGCGGCGCCCGGCCAGGACGCGGGGTGGGTGGCGACATGGGCGGCTCCTCTGCCTCTCCGGCGGCGGTGGCGCTGCCGTGCGGGCGGTACGTACCGTGCGCTCCGGATGTGCTGGATGGGCCGGACGGGCCGTGGTCAGCCCGCGGAGCGCTGCCCTCGCCGGGTCAGCCAGAGCACTCCGGCCGCCCCGGTCAGCAGCACGGTGCCGCCGAGCGTGCCGAGCGCCGCCACCGAGTCCAGCGGGCCGGTGCGGGGCAGTTCGCCGCCTCCCGAGGCGCCTCCCGTGGCACCGCCGGAGGAGCCGCCGGAGGAGCCGCCGCCCGTGGTGCCGCCGCCCGACGAACCGCCCGCCCCCTGGACGTCGAGTTCGAGGGACGGGCCGGGGCTGTTCTTGGGCGTACAGGTGGTCGTCGTCCCGAGGGCCTTGATGGTGAGGACTCCGGCGGTGAAGGTGACCTTGCCGCTCTTCTTCGGGGTGTACGTCCCCGACAAGTCACTGATCTTGATGGGGGTGTTGGCCGGAATCGCCTCGGTGTTCGCCGGGCCGGAGACCTGGACCTTCCCCTCCTCCGCGCCGCCCAGCTCGATCACGGCGCTCGGGTTCATGGCCCCCTTCCCCAGCTCGACCGGGCTGGAGGAGACGCCCTTCTGGAAGGACATGGTGAGCTTGTAGCCGGCGCCGCTCCTGACGCTCTTGATATCGATGGGCGAGACCGCCCCTTTGGGCCCGATGGGCGTCACGCACTGGTAGTTGACGTCCACGACCTCGGCGTGCGCGGCGGGCGCGCCCGCCACCACGATCGAGCCTGCCAGCGCGGCCGCCAGCGCGAGAGTTGTCCGCTTCTGGTTCGACACCTCGTGTTCCCCTCTTGCCGGACGCCGCCGCGCGCCACGACCCGTACGGGCGCACATTACTGACGGCACATCAGATTCGGCGCTCAAGGTACGCCCGGGGCCTGATGGAGGGAAGACAAAGAGCGCGCCGATCCGGCGCGCTCTTCGGTGGTGCGGAGGTGCGGGGGGTGAGGGGTGCGGTCAGGCGGGGGCGGCCAGCTCCGCCCAGACGGTCTTGCCCGGGGCGTCCGGCGTACGCAGCACACCCCAGTCGAGGCAGAGGCGCTGCACGATGAACATGCCGTGCCCTCCGGGCCGGCCGGCGCGGTGCGGCGTGCGGGGTGCGGGCTGCCCGGCTCCCCGGTCGACGACCTCCACCCGCAGCGCCTTGGGGCTGCGGCCGATCCGGAGCTCCTCGGGACCCTCCGCGTGCAGGCAGGCGTTGGTCACCAGCTCGGAGACGACCAGCAGGACGTCTTCGGCGGCCGCCCTGCGGTCCGCGGTGGACGCCGGGAGCCAGCCCCAGTCGTGCAGCGCCTGCCGGGCGAAGTCACGGGCCATCGGAACGATGCCGCTGGCCTGCCCGAGTGAGATCGTGCGCCACTGCCGCTCGGCCGGGACGGGCGAGGCTGCGCCCGCTTCGTCCGGCTCGCGACCGAGGTCGCCCGGCGGATGCTGCCGGGTGGTGCTCATCAGCGCTTCACCTCACCGATTCGCCATGTCGCCATGTCGCCGTTGAACAGATAATGATCAGTTACCGAGTGTGCCGGATCCCCTGCGGGGCGCCGCCGGGGTGTCTCCTGCCCTGCCATATCGCAACAACACCCACTTGAGGCACACGATCGCGTGACACGGACGACATCGGGGATGTCCGCGGTCCCGCGCTCGTGCCGGGTCAGGTGGCCAGGGCCTCGTCGAGCGTGGCGTGGACGGTGAAGACCGCCTCAGCGCCGGTGATCTCGAACACCCTCGCCACGACGGGCAGCATTCCGGCCAGATGAACCCCTCCTCCGGCCGCCTCCGCCTTGAGGCGGGCGCCGAGCAGGACGTTCAGCCCGGTGGAATCGCAGAAATCCAGGCGAGAGCAGTCGACCACCAGGCGCGAACGCCCCTGTTCGACCGCACTCTCCAGAGGCGCGCGCAGGAGATCGGCGGTGTGGTGGTCGAGCTCACCCACCGGCGTCACGACCTCACTGATCCCCTCGGTCCGGGCCTCGACCTGAAGCCGCCCCCGGTTCGCACTGCCGACCGTCCCGCGGTCCATGCCTGTCCCTCTTCGCCGTTCGTCACTGTGCGCGTCACTGCCTGTGCGGCTGTATGCGTAGCTGCCGCCGACGTGCGTAAAACAGTACGCGTTTCGTTCGCCACGCGGTAGTCGGAGACCTCAACAAAGCGGACATATAGCAGCAATTGGCGCTTGTCACTGCTGGCCAGGACCGGGTATGGGTAGAGGGACACCAGAAAAGCGACCGGCTTCGGAGGCGCCGCTTCACCGCAGGAACACGTATGGGCATCGGCAGCCATATGCCGAGAACGATGGAGGAGAACCATGTCACCCCGGCTCGACGTAGCGCGTACCCACAACGCGTCGTCGGCATGTCCTCAGGGACCGACCAATTCCGACTCCCCCGCCGCGAGCGCCGTTCCCGGCCCGCGCACCAGCACGACCAGCACGACCAGCACCACCGATATGACCAGCACGACCGGCACCACCTCAGACTTCTCCGGCGCTTCCGGCGAGGGGCTCGAAGGGCTTCCCGAGATCCCGCCCTACGCCGAAGTGGGCGCTCTGGACGCCAGGGCCCTGTCGAAGACGCTCTTCGAGCGGCTGGAGTCCCTCGAAGAGGGCACCCACGAGTACGCGTACGTCCGCAACACCCTCGTCGAGCTCAACCTCGCGCTCGTCAAGTTCGCCGCCTCCCGGTTCCGCTCCCGCAGCGAGCCGATGGAGGACATCGTCCAGGTCGGCACCATCGGCCTGATCAAGGCGATCGACCGGTTCGAGCTGAGCCGCGGTGTGGAGTTCCCCACGTTCGCGATGCCGACGATCGTCGGCGAGATCAAGCGTTTCTTCCGTGACACCAGCTGGTCCGTGCGCGTGCCGCGCCGGCTCCAGGAGCTGCGGCTCGACCTGGCGAAGGCGGGCGACGAACTCTCCCAGCAGCTGGACCGCGCGCCCACCGTGGCGGAGCTGTCCGAGCGCCTCGGCATCACCCCCGAGGAGGTCGTCGAGGGCATGTCCGCGAGCAACGCGTACACCGCGAGCTCGCTGGACGCCAAGCCCGAGGACGACGACAACGAGGGCGCCCTCGCGGACCGCATCGGCTACGAGGACCACGGTCTCGAAGGCATCGAGTACGTCGAGTCGCTGAAGCCGCTGATCGCCGCGCTGCCCGCCCGGGACCGGATGATCCTCTCGCTCCGCTTCGTCAGCAACATGACGCAGTCGGAGATCGGCGAGGAGCTGAACATCTCGCAGATGCACGTGTCCCGGCTGCTCTCCCGGACGCTGACAAAGCTCCGCAAGGGTCTGACCCTGGAGGAATGACCGAACCCGGCCCGCTGCCCCGCCCAGGGGCCCGGCGAGCCGTCGAGCAGTGCGGAAGGACCCGCCCCGGAGCGCCGGGAGCGGGTCCTTCCGCGTTGTCCGGGTGCTACACCACGCGCTGTCCGCTCCGCCACACCGCGCTGACCAGCGGGACGCCCGGGCGGTAGGCGAGGTGGACGTGGCTCGGGGCGTCGAGGAGGACCAGGTCGGCGCGGGCTCCTGGGGTGATCCGGCCGATGTCGGTACGTCGCAGGGCGGCGGCCCCGCCGGCGGTGGCGGACCAGATCGCCTCGTCGGGCGTCATCCCCATGTCGCGTACGGCCAGCGCGATGCAGAACGGCACGGACGAGGTGAACGACGAGCCGGGGTTGCAGTCCGTGGAGAGCGCGACGGTGGCCCCGGCGTCGAGGAGGCGGCGGGCGTCGGGCCAGGTGGCGCGGGTGGAGAACTCGGCGCCCGGGAGCAGGGTCGCGACCGTGCTGCCCTGGCCGAGCGCGTCGACGTCGGCGTCGGTGAGGTGGGTGCAGTGGTCGGCGGAGGCGGCGTCGAGCTCGACGGCGAGCTGGACGCCGGGGCCGTAACTCAGCTGGTTGGCGTGGATACGGGGATGCAGCCCCTTGGCGCGGCCCGCCGTGAGGATCGCGCGGGCCTGGTCGCCGTCGAAGGCGCCCTGCTCGCAGAACACGTCGATCCAGCGGGCGTGCGGGGCGCAGGCCTCCAGCATGGGGCCGGTGACCAGGTCGACGTACCCGGCGGGGTCGTCGGCGTAGTCGGGGGAGACGATGTGGGCGCCGAGGTAGGTCACCTCGTCGGTGTGACGGCCCGCGACGCGCAGGGCGCGGGCCTCGTCCTCGACGGTGAGGCCGTAGCCGGACTTGGTCTCGAAGGTGGTGGTGCCCTGGCGCAGGGCCTCGGCGAGGTAGCGGGCGACGTTGGCGGAGAGCTCCTCGTCGGTGGCGGCCCGGGTCGCGGCGACGGTGGTGCGGATGCCGCCGGCGCGGTAGGGCTGCCCGGACATGCGGGCGTTGAACTCCTGGGTGCGGTCGCCCGCGAAGACCAGGTGGGAGTGGGAGTCGACGAAGCCCGGGATCACCGCGCGGCCGGCCGCGTCGAGGACGTTGTCAGTGGCGGGTGCTTTGCTTGATTCACCGGTCCAGACGATGCGGTCGCCGTCGATGACGACGGCCGCGTCCTGGATCAGGCCCAGGGGGGTCCCGTTGTCGAGGGAGGGGTCATTGGTGACCAGGCTGGCGATGTGGGTGACGGCGGTGGTCGTCATCTGGAGAGTGTTCTCCTTGCGTTACGGGGGATCCGGGGTGCTTGCGCGTTCCGGGGGTGCGGGCGGGTCCGGGGTCAGCCGTGCAGGGCCGCGACGGCTGTCGCGAGCGCCCGGGGCACGTCCTCGATCCGCGTGTGACGGCCGTCCCGGACGATGTGCCGCCCGGCCACTACCGTGTGCCGCACATCAGCGGCGGAGGCGGCGAATACGGCGGTCTCCGCTGCCAGTCGGGGCACCGGTCCTGCCGTCCTGACGGAGTCCAGCGCCACGGTGGTCAGATCGGCGGGGGCGCCCGGCTCCAGCACACCCGCGTCGGGGCGGCCCAGTGCGGCGTGCCCGTCGGCGGAGGCGGCCCGGAGCAGGGCGGCGGCCGTCCAGTGGCCCCGGATGTGGGTGCGCAGCCGCTCGTTGAGCTCCATCGCGCGCGCCTCCTCGAAGAGGTCGATCACGGCATGGCTGTCGCTGCCCAGCGAGAGCGGCGAGCCCGCCTTCTGCAGGGCGACGGCGGGGCCGATGCCGTCGGCCAGGTCGCGTTCGGTGGTGGGGCACATGCAGGTGCCGGTGGCGGAGGAGCCGAGCAGGGCGATGTCCTCCTCGGTCAGATGCGTGTTGTGGATGCCGGTGGTGCGCGGGCCGAGGACCCCGTGGTCGGCCAGCAGCCGGGTGGGGGTGCGGCCGTGGGCGGCCCGGCAGGCGTCGTTCTCCGCCGTCTGCTCGGAGAGGTGGACGTGCAGCGGGGCCTCCCGCTCCTCGGCCCACTGCGCCACGGTGGCCAGTTGGTCCGCCGGCACCGCCCGGACGGAGTGGACGGCCGCGCCGATCAGCGTGTGGTCGTCGCCCTTGAGGAGGGCGGCGCGCTCCGCCCAGGCCTCGGCGGTGGTGTCGGAGAAGCGCAGCTGGTGCCGGTTGGGCTGCTCGCCGAAACCGGCGGCGAGATAGGCGGTGTCCAGCAGGGTGATCCGGATCCCGGCCTCGGCGGCGGCCGCGATGAGCGCCTCGCCCATGGCGTTCGGGTTGGCGTAGGGCGTGCCGCCGGGGGCGTGGTGGAGATAGTGGAATTCGCCGACGGAGGTGATGCCGGCCAGGGCCATTTCGGCGTAGGTGGCGCGGGCCAGGTCGAAGTAGGTGTCCGGGGTGAGCCGGGAGGCCGCCCGGTACATCAGCTCGCGCCAGGTCCAGAAGGTGCCCGAGCCGACCTGGACCGTGGCGCGCAGGGCCCGGTGGAAGGCGTGGGAGTGGGTGTTGGCGAGGCCGGGGAGGGTCAGGCCGCGCAGCGCGGTCGCGCCGGGCGGCGGCGCCTCGACCCCGGTCCGGATCCCGGCGATGCGGCTGTCCGCGACGTCCAGGGTGACGCCCGGCTCGACGTGCGTGCCGAGCCAGGCGTGGTCCATCCAGTAGGTCGCGGTGACGGGTGCGCCCGCCGTCCGGTGTGTCAGCTGCACGCGAGACCTTCCAGTACGTCGGCGAGCGCCTCGATCCCGGCCGTGCAGTCGTCCTCGGCGGCGTGCTCGGCGGGTGAGTGCGAGATGCCGGTGGGGTTCCGTACGAAGAGCATGGCGGTGGGCGCCGAGGCGGACAAAATACCCGCATCGTGGCCCGCGCCGGTGCCGAGGACGGGCACGGGCCGCCCCGTGTCGCCGGCGCCCTCCAGGATCTTGCCGAGCTCGTCGCGCAGGGCGTGTTCGAACTCGACGACGGGCGTGAACGATTCGCGGACGACGTCGAGGTCGATCCCGGCCCGCTCGGCGTACTGGCGGGCGGCGCGCTCGACGCCGGTGACCACGGCGTCGAGGGTGGCCTGGTCGGCGGCGCGGGAGTCGAGCCAGCCGCGGACGAGGGAGGGGATCGCGTTGACCCCGTTGGGCTCGACCGCGATCTTGCCGAAGGTGACGAGCGCGCCGGTCAGTTCGGCCTCGCGGCGGGCGGCGAGCACGGTCTCGGCGTACGTGAGCATCGGGTCGCGGCGGTCGACGAGCCGGGTGGTGCCCGCGTGGTTGGCCTCGCCCCGGAAGTCGAACCGCCAGCGGCCGTGCGGCCAGATGGCGGAGGCGATACCGACGGGGTCGCCGGTCAGGTCGAGGGCGCGACCCTGCTCGACGTGGAGTTCGACGAACGCGCCGATCCGGGCGAGCCGTTCCGGGTCGGGGCCGATGGTCCCGGGGTCGTATCCGGCTTGCTCCATGGCGGCGGGCAGGCTGGTCCCGTCCGCGTCCCTCAGGCGGTGGGCGTCGGCGACGGTGAGCTGTCCGGCGGCGAGCCGGGACCCGACGCAGGCCAGCCCGAAGCGGGCGCCCTCCTCGTCACCGAAGTTGGTGATGGCCAGCGGCCGGGTGAACTCCACTTCCCTGCGCCGGAGTTCGTCGAGTGCGGCGAAGGAGGACACCACGCCGAGCGGGCCGTCGAAGGCGCCGCCGTCCGGGACGGAGTCCAGGTGGGAGCCGGTGACGACGGCGTCCCCGGCCAGCGGGTCGCCGAGCCAGGCCCACTGGTTGCCGTTGCGGTCCCTCTCGTAGGCAAGCCCGCGCGCCTCGGCCTGCGCGCGGAACCAGGCCCGGCAGTCGAGGTCGGCCTCCGACCAGGCGTAACGCCGGTAGCCGCCGCTGTCGGGGTGGCGCCCGATAGGCGCCAGCTCCCGCCACATCGCGAGGAAGGAGTCCCCGGCGCGCCACGGCTGTCGTCCAGGACCGGGAGGGGTGGGCCCGGCCGCACCGGCCGAGCCCTGCCCCGAGGTGCCCGTGGGCATCAGTTGCCCTCCGTCATGGGGACGCGTACGCCCTTGTCCGAGGCGACGGACTCCGCGATGTCGTAGCCAGCGTCCACGTGGCGGATGACGCCCATGCCGGGGTCGTTCGTCAGGACGCGGCGGATCTTCTCGCCCGCGAGCTTCGTGCCGTCCGCGACGGAGACCTGGCCCGCGTGGATGGAGCGGCCCATGCCGACGCCGCCGCCGTGGTGGAGGGAGACCCAGGAGGCGCCGGAGGCGACGTTGACCATGGCGTTGAGCAGCGGCCAGTCGGCGATGGCGTCGGAGCCGTCGAGCATGGCCTCGGTCTCGCGGTACGGGGAGGCGACCGAGCCGCAGTCGAGGTGGTCGCGGCCGATGGCCAGCGGGGCGGCCAGTTCGCCGCTCGCGACCATGTCGTTGAAGCGCTCGCCGGCCTTGTCGCGCTCGCCGTAGCCGAGCCAGCAGATGCGGGCGGGCAGGCCTTGGAAGTGGACGCGCTCGCCGGCCATCTTGATCCAGCGGTGCAGCGACTCGTTCTCCGGGAACAGCTCCAGCATCGCCTTGTCGGTCTTGTGGATGTCGGACGCCTCGCCGGACAGCGCTGCCCAGCGGAAGGGGCCCTTGCCCTCGCAGAAGAGGGGGCGGATGTAGGCGGGGACGAAGCCGGGGAAGTCGAAGGCGCGGTCGTACCCGGCGAGCTGGGCCTCGCCGCGGATGGAGTTGCCGTAGTCGAAGACCTCGGCGCCGGCGTCCATGAAGCCGACCATGGCCTCGACGTGCCGGGCCATGGACTCGCGGGCGCGCTGGGTGAAGTCGGCGGGCTTCTCGGCGGCGAGGTCCGCCATGTCGTCGAAGTCGACGCCGAGCGGCAGGTAGGCCAGCGGGTCGTGGGCGCTGGTCTGGTCGGTGACGATGTCGATCGGCGCGCTCTCGGCGAGCATCCGGGGCAGCAGCTCGGCGGCGTTGCCGAGGAGGCCGATGGAGAGCGGGCGGCGGGCGTCGCGGGCCTCGACGGCGAGCTGGAGTGCGTGCTCCAGGTTGTCGGCCCTCACGTCGAGGTAGCGGTGCTCGATGCGGCGCTCGATGGCGCGCGGGTCGACGTCGATACAGATGGCGACGCCGTCGTTCATGGTGACGGCGAGCGGCTGGGCGCCGCCCATGCCGCCGAGTCCGGCGGTCAGGGTGATGGTGCCCGCCAGCGTGCCGCCGAACTTCTTCGCGGCGACGGCGGCGAAGGTCTCATAGGTGCCCTGGAGGATGCCCTGCGTGCCGATGTAGATCCAGGACCCGGCGGTCATCTGGCCGTACATGGTGAGGCCGAGCGCCTCCAGGCGGCGGAACTCCTCCCAGTTGGCCCAGTCGCCGACCAGGTTGGAGTTGGCGATGAGCACGCGCGGCGCCCACTCGTGGGTCTGCATGACGCCGACCGGCCGCCCGGACTGGACGAGCATCGTCTCGTCCTGCTTGAGCGTCTGGAGGGTCCGGACCATCGCGTCGAACGAGCGCCAGTCGCGGGCCGCCTTGCCGGTGCCGCCGTAGACGACGAGCTTGTCGGGGTGCTCGGCGACCTCGGGGTCCAGGTTGTTCTGGAGCATGCGCAGGGCGGCTTCCTGCTGCCATCCCAGGGTGCTGAGGGAGCTGCCGCGCGGCGCTCGTACGGGGCGGGGTCCTGACATGGCGGTGCCTCCTCGGGACGGTGAATATCTATTCACATCCTGCTGCTCTGAATAGTCGTAGTCAACAGGTGCGGTTCGCGTCGCGATCGGGAACAGGTTCTCCCTACCGAGCAGGAGGCCGAACCCGAGGCCCGTCCCGGGCCGGACCGGAGGCATCGATGAGCACGTCCGACACACCCGAACCAGCGAAACCCGAAGGGCGCGGGCGCCCCGAGGACCCGGAAAAGCCCGGCGGATCGCCGCCGCTCAAGCGCGCACTGGGCCCCAAGCTGCTGATCCTCTTCGTCATCGGCGACATCCTGGGCACCGGCATCTACGCCACCACCGGGGACGTGGCGGGCAAGGTCGGCGGAGCACTGTGGCTGCCGTTCGCGATCGGCTTCGTCGTCGCCCTGCTGACGGCGGCCTCCTACGTGGAACTCGTCGGCAAGTACCCGAAGGCGGCCGGGGCCGCGCTCTACACCCAGAAGGCGTTCAAGATCCCCTTCCTGACCTTCGTCGTCGCCTTCATGGTGATGTGCTCGGGCCTCTCGTCGGCGAGCGCGGCCGCGCGGGCGTTCAGCGGCGACTACCTGGGTGAATTCACCGACGCGGTGCCGCCGACCCTGATCGCGATCCTGTTCGTCCTCGCCCTGGCCGCGATCAACCTGCGCGGGGTCGCCGAGTCGGTCAAGGCGAACGTCGTCCTGACCCTGGTCGAGGTCAGCGGGCTCGCGGTGATCCTCGCGATCGGCGCGTACGCCGTGTTCAGCGGCGAGGGCGAGCCCTCCCGGCTGACCCAGATCGAGACCGGCGGCACCGGGTACGCCCTGCTCACCGGCGTCCTCGGCGCCACCGCGCTGGGCTTCTTCGCCTTCGTCGGCTTCGAGGACTCGGTGAACATGGCCGAGGAGACCAAGAACCCCGCCCGCTCCTTCCCCCGCGCCATCTTCATCGGCGTGGGCGTCACCGGCACCATCTACGTCCTGGTCGCCCTGGTCTCCTCACTCCTGGTCGACTCGCGCACCCTGTCGGGATCCAGCGGCCCGCTGCTGGAGGTGGTGAAGGCCGGGGGCGTCGATTTCCCGCCGAAACTCTTCGCGCTGATCGCCCTGTTCGCCGTCACCAACTCGGCGCTGATCAACATCATGATGGCCTCGCGGCTCTGCTACGGCATGGCCAACGAACGTATCCTGCCGCCCGCGATGGGCAAGGTGCTGTCCGGCCGGCGCACCCCCTGGGTCGGGATCGTCTTCGTCTCCGCCCTGGCGATCGGCCTGGTCTCCACCGGCGAGATCGAGGGGCTGGGCGACACCACCTCGTTCCTGCTGCTCTGCGTCTTCGCCGTGGTCAACGTCGCCGTACTGGTGCTGCGCAAGGACCGGGTGGACCACCATCACTTCCGTACGCCCACGGCGCTTCCGGTGCTCGGCGCGCTCACCTCGCTGATCCTCGCGAGCCCGCTCGCCGACCGGGGCGGGGACGTGTACGTACGCGCCGGAATCCTGCTGCTGATCGGCATCGGGCTGTGGGCGCTCAACAAGGTGGTGATGACGGCCCGCGAGAAGGCCGGCGCCGACACCGCCTGACCGGGCGTCACCTCATCTCCCGGCCACCACATTTCAGCCGCTCCTTTACACCCCGGAGGGCATGTACCAAAGGAAAATGCCAGAACCTCCACCCGCCGTGAGCACGTTGCGTAGCCTCTGCGTTACAGCCGTACGCCACGTCGGGAGGGGAAAACCGCGTGCCCGGAATCGACGAGTGCCTGCTCGAAGTCATGAGGCTGCCCGGTGCCCGGGGCGCCTCGGTGGTCGACTGGACGAGCGGTCTCGCCCTCGGCACCATCGGGGACTCCCCCAACGGCGACCACGAGGCGACCGCCGCCGAGACGGCGGAGGTCGCCCGCATGACCGCCGAGCAGCCCGCCTTCGCCCACCTCGCCGCAGAGGGCGGAGGCGAGCCGCCCGGGGGCCCGGCGGGCTCACCGAGCACCCCCGTCGAGGACGTCATCGTCACCACCCACGACGGATACCACATGCTCCGATTCGTGGAGACGGCATTCGACAGCAGCGTCTTCCTGCATCTGTGGATGGACCGCTCCGCAGGCAATCTCGCGCTCGCCCGGATGCGGCTCGGCGAACTGGCCGAGCGGCTGGTGCTGGCATGAGCGCGATAGCCGCCGACCCCGACGCACCCGAGACGGACCGGCTCCCGGTCCTCTCGCCGATGCTCCAGCGCCTGGCCGCCGAGCGCGCCACCGGCGCCCTGATGCGCGACCGCGGCACGCTCTACCTCGCCGACGGCCAGGTGGTGCACGCCGAGAGCCCCGCCACCCCCGGCATCGACGTCCTGCTCACCACCGGCGGGACCCTGCGGCACGAGGGCTGGTGGGACGCCGTGGCACAGGCCGGGGCGGGCCGACGGGTCGGCCGCTATCTCGTGGACAGCGGTCATGTTCCGGGCGGCGCACTGGAGTTGTGCCACCTGGGCGCGCTGTACGACGCCGCGTTCTTCGCACTCGCCCCGACCGGGACGCCCGCCCGCTTCCGTTACGGGGTGGCGCACTGGATCGGTCCGGTGCGGCCCGTCCCGGTGGCCGCCGTCGAGCGCGAGACGCTGCGCAGACGGGAGTTCCTGGACCGGATCTGGCCCGACCCCGCCTGCGACAGCGCCCCGCTCCTGCGGACGACGCACCGGACCGACGCCCCGGTCCCGGCCCGGCAACGCCGCCTCCTGGAGCTGGCCGACGGGGTCCGCACGGCCTCGGACATCGCGCAGGCGCTGGGCCGTTCGGCGTTCCACATCCTGGTCGACCTGCGGCGCCTCGCCGCGGCCGGCCTGGTGGAGGCGGTCCGCGCCCAGCCCCTGCCGGCCGCCTCGACGCCCGGCGGGATCGCGCTCCCCGAGGTGACGGCCGACCCCGATATCGCCCTGCTGCGCCGACTCCGAGACGCATTGGAGGCCCTGTGATACGCGCGCTCAGACAGCGTGCCGGGAGGAGACAGCTGATGGTGCCCGAGGCCGAAGTGCGTGATGTCCTCGACGAGCTCCAGCGGTTACGCGCCCGGGTCCCGCTGCTCTCCGGGGCGCTGGCCGCCTCCACCGATGGCCTGGTCCTCGCCCACGACACCCCGGGCGTCGAGGCGGAGGGCGTCGCCGCCCTCACCGCCGCCGCCCTCGGCGTCTCCATCCGGATGACCGACGCCACCGGCCGGGGCGGCTTCCGCGAACTGCTGGTCCGCGGCGGCAGCGGCTACATCGCCACCTACGCCGCGGGCTCCTCCGCCGTCCTGACCCTGCTGGCCGAGGACCGCATCAATGTCGGCCGGCTCCATCTGGAGGGCCGCCGCGCGGGGGCCCGGATCGGCGAACTCGTCGACGCCGCCCTGGAACGCGTCGAGCGTCCCGCGGCGCACCCCACCCGCGCCGCTCCGCCGCGCCCCGCGACCGCACCCAACCGCGCCCTGCCGCAACGCCCCACGTAACGCGCCTTCGCGCAGCGGCCGCCCCGATCCCCCCACCCGTACCGCCACAACCACCGGGACTCAGCCATCACGCAGAAGCCCGCGCACCAGCCCGCACAGAAACCGGCGCAGAAGCCGGCACCGAAACGGACCCGGTCACCGCGACCGGCCAGGGAAAGGAAACGAGCCCCCATGGCGAACACCGAAGCGACACTGAAGGAAGCGATGAGCTCGATCGAGGGCACCACGGGTGTCGCCCTCGTCGACTACACGAGCGGGATGGCCCTGGGCACGCTCGGCGGGGGCAAGGACTTCAACCTGGAGGTCGCCGCCGCGGGCAACACCGACGTGATCCGCGCCAAGCTCCGCACCATGGAGCACCTGGGGCTCAAGGAGGAGATCGAGGACATCCTCATCACGCTCGGCACCCAGTACCACCTGATCCGGCTGCTCAAGACCCGTGGCGGCAACGGCCTGTTCCTCTACCTGGTGCTGGACGCGAGCCGGGCGAACCTGGCGATGGCCCGCCACCAGCTCAAGAAGATCGAGGCGGAGCTGGAGGTCTGACGCGGCCGGGGCCGGCCCGTCGCCCGGTGGGCCTCCACCCGCTTGCCGACGGGCCGCCCCGCGCGGGCCGGGCTCGGGTCCTCACTCCACGAACAGGCCGCGCGCCGCCGCCCGTACGTCGAACTCCTCCAACCGCGCCTGGGCGTCGGGGAGTCCGTCGCACATGGCCTCCAGCAGCACCCGGCCGAGCAGCATCGGCGCGCAGACGGTGTCGAAGGAGAGCCCGGAGCCGATCGCCGCGGGAAGCAGCAGATCGCTGTGCTTGGCGACGGGCGCGAAGGCGGAGTCGGCGACCGTCACCACGGTCAGCCCCTGGTCCTGGGCGTACGCGAGCGCGTCCACGCTCTCCTTGGGGTGGCGCGGCAGCGCGAAGCACATCAGGGCGGTCGCGCCGGCCCGGCGGGCGGAGTCGATCCGGTCGGGCAGCATGCTGCCGCCCTCGTCGAGCACGCGTACGTCGGGGTGCACCTTGGCGGCGAAGTAGCCGAAGCCGCGCGCCTGCGAGGAGGCGGCGCGCAGCCCCAGCACCGGCAACGGCCGGGAGCCGGCGAGCAGCCGCCCGGCCCGCTCGACGGGGGCGGGGTCGGCGAGCATGTCGGAGAGGTGCTGGAGGTTCTCGATCTCGGCGCGGACGGCCTGCTGGTACTCGTTGTACCCCTCCCCCGCGTCCTCCTGCTCCGGGTCGGCGGGCGCGACCTCGCGCAGGTGTCTGCGCAGCGCCGGATAGCCGTCGAAGCCGAGGGCGACGGCGAAGCGGGTGACGGAGGGCTGGCTGACCCCGGCCAGCTCGGCCAGCTCGACGCTGGAGAGGAACGGCGCGTCGGCCGCCCGGCGGACCATGCAGTGCGCGATGCGCCGCTGGGTGGGCGTGAGCCGGTGGCCCTCGAAGAGCCGCTGCAACCGTGCGGCGGGGCTGCTCCCACTCATGCTGTCCCCTTGCTGGATCCGTCTCGCCCGACCGGCGCCGACCATTCTATTCAGCCAGGAAGGTCGCTGTATGTCCATATGCAGGGGCGGGCCTGGGGAAGTCCGCGAGGGGGCCGAGAGGGGGGTTAGCCCCACGGAATTCGGGGGCTAGCCCCACTGTCGACGGCCCCCCGGCTCCGTACCGTTGTGCGCATGGAAGCCCGTGACCACGAGCTCAAGAAGGAGCTCGCCGCCACCCTCCAGGCCCGCGGCGAGCTGGGCGCGGAGTACGAGTCCGTGCTCATCGAGTCGTTCCTGGAGAAGGTCGAGCAGCGCCTCGACACCACGCTCGACCGCCGGGTCCGCCGTCAGCTCGCCGAACAGCAGATGACCGCCACCCGGGGTGCGCGTCCGACGGAGCCGGGGAGCTTCGGGGAGCGCCACGGCCTGGGGATCGTGTCCTTGGTCCTGGCGGTCCCGCTGTCCGCGATCGGCGTCGCGAACGCCGGGATCGAGGGGCTGGTGGTGGCCTGGCTCGGCATCGTCGGCGTCAACGCGTTCCAGGCGGCGCGGGGCGGGGGGCTGTTCCGCAGGCGGGAGGCGCGGACACCGTCCGACTGGAGGGACTGAGCCCCCAGGAGCTTCCGGGACGCGGCGGAGGCCCCGGTAGAGACGGGGGGTCGGCACGACGGCGGCCCCGCGTACCACTGTGCGGCCGGACCCACGGGGGAGTCCGGCCGCACAGTCGTACGCGGCAGCCGTACGCGAAGGTCGTACGCGGAAGCCGTACGCGAAGGTCCTACGCGGAAGCCGTACGCGAAGGTCCTACGCGGAAGCCGTACGCGAAGGTCGTACGCGGAGGTATGTCGCGGGGACCGCCGCACCCCCGGTCGCCCGGGGGGCGGGACGACGGCGGTCCCCGCGAGGGACGCGGTCCGGGTCAGGGCCGGATACCCGCGTCCGGGCGACGGTGGAGGTCCGGGAGCCGCTCCGTAGTCCGGTGTCGCCGTTCTGGGTGCCGGCGGGTTTCCCTGCCGACACCCACCAATGTGCCGGAGCCGTGTTAAGCGGGTGCTGCGCGGACGTGACGCGCTCGTACCGTTTTCGCGAAGCCCCGTCGGACACCCCGGGGGGCGCCTTGCCGGCTCGTCAGGCCTTCGCCGCGCCCGCGTCCTTGGCGAGGAACGCCAGCAGGTCCTGCCGGCTCACGACGCCCTTGGGCTTGCCCTCGACGAGCACGATCGCCGCGTCCGCGCCGCTCGCACCGCTGAGCACGGCCATCAGGTCCTCGACCGGTTCGCCGGAGCCGACCTGCGGCAGCGGGGCCGACATGTGCTTCTCCAGCGGGTCGGTCAGCGAGGCGCGCTGGGTGAACAGCGCGTCCAGCAGCTGCCGCTCCACGACGGAGCCGATGACCTCAGCGGCCATCACGTCCGGGTGGCCGGCGCCCGGCTTCACGATCGGCATCTGGGAGACGCCGTACTCGCGCAGCACCTCGATGGCCTCGCCGACCGTCTCCTCCGGGTGCATGTGGACGAGGGAGGGCATCGGGCCCTCCTTGAAGTCCAGGACCGCGCCGACGTTGGCGGAGGTGCCGGAGTCCTCCAGGAAGCCGTAGTCGGCCATCCACTCGTCGTTGAAGATCTTGCTCAGGTAGCCGCGCCCGCTGTCGGGGAGCAGCACCACGACGACGTCGTCGGGGCCGAGCCGCTTGGCGACCTCCAGGGCCCCGACGACCGCCATGCCGCAGGAGCCGCCGACGAGCAGGCCCTCCTCCTTGGCGAGGCGGCGGGTCATCTGGAAGGAGTCCTTGTCGGACACCGCGACGATCTCGTCGGTGACGTTCCGGTCGTACGCGCTCGGCCAGAAGTCCTCGCCGACGCCCTCGACCAGATACGGCCGCCCGGAGCCGCCGGAGTAGACCGAGCCCTCCGGGTCCGCGCCGATGACCTGGACCGCGCCGTCGCTGATCTCCTTGAGGTAGCGGCCGGTGCCGCTGATGGTGCCGCCGGTGCCGACGCCCGCGACGAAGTGGGTGATCTTCCCCTCCGTCTGCTCCCACAGCTCGGGACCGGTGGTCTCGTAGTGCGAGCGCGGGTTGTTCGGGTTGGAGTACTGGTCCGGCTTCCAGGCCCCCGGCGTCTCGGTGACCAGCCGGTCGGAGACGTTGTAGTACGAGTCCGGGTGCTCGGGGTCAACGGCGGTGGGGCAGACGACGACCTCGGCGCCGTACGCGCGCAGCACGTTGATCTTGTCCGTGGACACCTTGTCCGGGCAGACGAAGATGCACTTGTAGCCCTTCTGCTGGGCGACGATGGCGAGGCCGACGCCCGTGTTGCCGCTGGTCGGCTCGACGATCGTGCCGCCGGGCTTCAGCTCCCCGCTCTGCTCGGCCGCCTCGATCATGCGCAGCGCGATGCGGTCCTTCACCGACCCGCCGGGGTTGAAGTACTCGACCTTGGCCAGGACGGTCGCCTGGATACCTGCCGTGACGTTGCGCAGCCTCACCAGCGGGGTGTTGCCGACAAGACTGATCATCGAATCGTGGAATTGCACCGTGTACTCCGGGATCTCCGAGATGGTCCGGCCCAGAGTATGCGTACGGGACGCACTGTGTGTACGGGAAGGAGTACACCGAGCCCCGAGCGGGGCAAGTAGGTACGTGTACGGCTGTACGGCGAGAAGGAGGTGGACCGGACTGTGTCGAGAGCAAGGGTGGCACGGCGGATCGCGGCGGGCGCGGCCTACGGCGGTGGCAGCATCGGATTGATCGGTGCGGCGGCCGTGGGCGTGTTCCTGGCGGAGGTCCAGCTCGCGAAGAGGCAGGTCGGCGGGGGTACGGCTCCGGTTCCGCCGAGCGCGGACGGACGGTACGGAGTGGCGTTCGCCGGGCCGAACGACGCGATGCGGCTCGGGATGCTCGGGGACTCCACGGCCGCCGGGCAGGGGGTGCGGCGGGCCGGGCAGACCCCGGGCGCGCTGCTGGCCTCGGGGCTCGCGGCGGTGGCCGAGCGGCCGGTGGACCTGCGGAACGTGGCCCTGCCGGGGGCCCGCTCGGACGATCTGGAGCGCCAGGTGTCGCTGCTGCTCGCGGACCCGGCGCGGGTGCCGGACGTCTGCGTGATCATGATCGGGGCGAACGACGTCACTCATCGGATGCCCGCGACCCAGTCGGTGCGCTGTCTGACGACGGCGGTGCGCAGGCTGCGGACGGCGGGGGCGGAGGTGGTCGTCGGGACCTGCCCGGACCTCGGCACGATCGAACCGGTCTACCAGCCCCTGCGCTGGCTGGCCCGGCGGGTGAGCCGGCAGCTGGCGGCCGCGCAGACGATCGGCGCGGTGGAGCAGGGCGGGCGCACGGTGTCGCTGGGTGACCTGCTGGGCCCCGAGTTCGCGGCGAACCCGCGCGAGCTGTTCGGCCCGGACAACTACCACCCCTCCGCCGAGGGCTACGCCACGGCGGCCATGGCGGTGCTGCCCACGCTGTGCGCGGTGCTGGGCCTGTGGCCGGAGACCGACCGGCTGGACGGCGCGCGCCGCGAGGACATCCTCCCGGTGGCGAAGGCGGCGTCCCAGGCGGCCCGGGAGGCCGGTACGGAGGTCACCGGGGCGCGCGCTCCCTGGGCTCTCCTCAAGCACCGCAGGCGGCGGCGTCTGCCCGCCTCCACGGAACCCACTCCGCACGCCCACCCGGACGCGGCCCACGGGCACGCGTAGGGGCCGGCACGCGGGGACGGCGGAGCAGTAGCCTGCCTGAGCAAGCGCTTAGAAAAGAGTCCCGCATCACACGGCCTGCCGGGTGACCCCGGCGATACGTCCAGGTAACTTCCAGAGGAGTTCTGCCGTCCACACAGCCTTCCAGCCCCTTGGAGCCGCGTGATGCCCGAAGCCGTGATCGTCTCTGCCGCCCGTTCGCCGATCGGCCGCGCCTTCAAGGGGTCGCTGAAGGACCTGCGCGCGGACGATCTGACCGCCACGATCATCCGGACCGCGCTGGCCAAGGTCCCCGAGCTGGACCCGAAGGACATCGACGACCTGATGCTGGGCTGCGGCCTGCCCGGCGGCGAGCAGGGCAACAACCTGGGCCGCATCATCGCCGTGCAGCTGGGGATGGACCACCTTCCCGGCTGTACGGTCACCCGCTACTGCTCCTCCTCGCTGCAGACCAGCCGGATGGCGCTGCACGCGATCAAGGCGGGCGAGGGCGACGTCTTCATCTCGGCCGGCGTCGAGATGGTGTCCCGCTTCGCCAAGGGCAACTCCGACAGCCTTCCGGACACGCACAACCCGCTGTTCGCCGAGGCCGAGGCCCGCACCGCCGCCCGCGCCGAGGAGTCCGGCGCGAGCTGGCACGACCCGCGCGAGGACGGCCTCGTCCCGGACGCGTACATCTCGATGGGTCAGACGGCGGAGAACCTGGCCCGGACCAAGGGCGTCACCCGCCAGGACATGGACGAGTTCGGCGTACGGTCGCAGAACCTCGCCGAGCAGGCCCTGAAGAACGGCTTCTGGGAGCGGGAGATCACTCCGGTCACCACCCCCGACGGCACCGTCGTCTCCAAGGACGACGGCCCGCGCGCGGGCGTCACGCTGGAGGGCGTCCAGGGCCTGAAGCCGGTCTTCCGCCCCGACGGCCTGGTCACGGCGGGCAACTGCTGCCCGCTGAACGACGGCGCCGCCGCCCTGGTGATCATGTCCGACACCAAGGCGCGGGAGCTGGGCCTGACCCCGCTGGCCCGGATCGTCTCCACCGGCGTCTCCGGCCTCTCCCCCGAGATCATGGGGTACGGCCCGGTCGAGGCCAGCAAGCAGGCGCTGAAGCGGGCCGGCCTGACCATCGACGACATCGACCTCGCCGAGATCAACGAGGCGTTCGCCGCCCAGGTCATCCCCTCCTACCGGGACCTCGGCCTGCCGCTGGACAAGGTCAACGTCAACGGCGGCGCGATCGCGGTCGGCCACCCCTTCGGCATGACCGGCGCCCGCATCACCGGCACGCTGATCAACAGCCTCCAGTTCCACGACAAGCAGTGGGGCCTGGAGACGATGTGCGTGGGCGGCGGCCAGGGCATGGCGATGGTCATCGAGCGGCTGAGCTGAGTCGCAGCGGAGGGTAGGGGTCGCGCGAGGTACGAGTGCGGCACCTGCCCGCAGCGGAGGCGAGGCTCAGCGCGACCACCGGCACGAGCGGCTGAGCTGAGTCGCAGCGGAGGATAGGGGTCGCGCGAGGTACGAGTGCGGCACCTGCCCGCAGCGGAGGGCTCAAGGACCAGCGGCCGGGCCGAACCACCGAGCCCCGACCGTGACCGAATCTCCCCCAGGATGTGATCTGCGTCCCGGGGGAGAGACGTTTCCGCAGGTCACCGCCGATATGAGCCTAAACATCGGACCGAAAGACCTGTCCATTTCGTGACGTAATGCACTGACAGCACGTACCGGTACAGGCCAAGCTGATGTAGGAAGTCGGGGGTATCGATTGAGACCGGGAGTATGTCAGTGAGCGCCATGTCATTTGCCCTGTTGCTGACCACCGCCGCTGCCACGGCCGTCGGCGCCGCCGCGCTGCACGCCGCTCACGGGCTGCGCAAGCAGGTCGTGGCCCTGCGCACGGAGCTGGCCGCCGGCCACGCCCTCGGCGCAGCGGTGCCACCACAGAGCCGCAGTACGGCCACCCCCGCCGAGGAGATACGCGCGGCCGTCGCCGACGCGCTCGCCGAGGAGCGGGAGCGCGAGCTGGCCGAGGCGCGCGCCTTCTGGGCCGCCCAGGAAGCCCGCGACGCCGCCGACGCCCCGTCCCTGCTGGGGGGCCTGTCCGGCCTGGGCGACGATGCCCCGTACTACCTGCCCCGGCAGGCCGACTTCGCCGGTCTGGAGTCGATGGACCTCGAAGCGGCCGAGGCGATGGAGGAGCTCGCGGAGCTGAGCGAGCGGACCCTCGCGGAGCACGAGATCGGCGAGCTGACCGATCTGCCGGCGGAGCTGCCGACGGACCTGAGCGCCGGCCTTCCGGAGATCGCGGAGTTCCCCGAGGACTCCCCCGAGCTGGCCGCCGCCCGCCGCCGCCACCCCTCGCACCCGGACTTCGTCCCCGTGCAGACACCGGTGGTCACCGACCACGAGCGCACCGTGAACCGGCTGGAGGAACTGGCCGACACGGCGACCGAGCTGACCGATGTGCGGCCCGGCCCGCTGGGCACGCTGGATGTGTACGTCTTCGCCGACGGCACCACGCTCTGCATGACCCCCGGCCACCGCGAGACCGCCGAGCGGCTCGCCGACGCCCTGCGGGCGGGCCGGCAGCCGGTGCTGCTGGGCGGCTCGGGCGTCTCGGGCGCCTATGCGCTGACCTTCTCCTGCGGCGAGGACAACGTCTACATCCTCGCCGACCGCGTCATCGCCTCGTTCTGACCGCCGGGCGCGGGCCGCTCACACGCATCACGCGAAAGCCCGCGCCGCCGCTTCCCCGACGTATCGCACGGCCTCGTCCAGCTCCCGGGACGGGGCCGTTTCCAGTGCCACGGCCAGGTCCCGCCCGGCGACGGCGAGTTGGTCGCCCACGGCGAACATCCCGGCGTCCGGCAGCTCACGCGGCTCTGCGTCCGGGTGCTCCAGGCGCTGCGCGCGTACGGCCAGTTCACGGGCGGCGGCCAGTGCCTCGGCGGCGGCACCGCGCTGAAGGCGGCTCTGCGGGGCCGACCGCAGCCGGTCGGCGAAACGGTCCACGGCCAGGATCAGGGGCGTCGTATCGAGCACCCGGCCGACCCTACGCGCCCCTCCCGCGCGGCCGCCAACGCCCCGGACCGCCCCGCCCGCGTCCGGCACGCCCCGGAACACCCCGTGCACCCGCTCCACAACGCGGAACGGCCCGCAGGCGCGATGCCTGCGGGCCGTTCCCGTACTCCAGGTACTGCGGCTACTGCGGGGCGGCCGGTCAGTCGTCGCCGCTGAGGATCGCGACCAGGCGCAGCATCTCGATGTAGATCCACACCAGGGTCACGGTGAGGCCGAACGCGGCCAGCCACTCCTCCTCGCGGGGAGCGCCGTACGCGATGCCGTCCTCGACCTGCTTGAAGTTCAGGGCGAGGATGGCCGCACCGATGACGATGGCCACGATGCCGAAGACGACGCCGAGCGCGCCGCTGCGGAAGCCGAGGCCGTCACCGCCGCCGAACACGGCGAACAGGAGGTTGACCATCATCAGCAGCATGAAGCCGATGGCGGCCGCCATCACGAAGCCGTAGAAGCGGCGCGTGACCCGGATCAGGCCGGTGCGGTAGGCGATCAGCACACCGGCGAAGACCGCCATGGTGCCGATCACCGCCTGCATCGCGGCGCCGGGGGCGACGTACATGCTGACGATGTTGCTGACGATGCCGAGGAAGACACCCTCGAACGCCGCGTAGGTCAGGATCAGCGCGGGCGAGGGCCGGCGCTTGAACGAGTTGACGAGCGACAGGACGAAGCCGATGAGCGCGGCGCCGATGGCCACGCCATAGGCGGCGCCCAGGTTCGCCTGGTCGACCGGCATGACCCACCACGCGGCCGCGGCGGCCACGATCACGGTGCCGAGCGTCATCGCCGTACGCGTCACGACGCCGTCGATGGTCATCACGTCGGAACGGGCGGGCGCCTGCGGGGCGCCGTGCATGTCCGTCTGCGCGTACGGGTTGGTGGCGTACGGGTTGGCGGCGGTGCCCTGCGCGTACGGGTTGGCCCCCGTCGCGGTGGCCCCGGCCTGCGGCGCCGCGTTGAAGCCCGCGTGGCCGTTGTCGCGGCTGAAGCCCCGTCGCGAGAAGACCGGGTTGCTGCTCCTCATTTCACTCCTCCATGGCCACACTGCGTGGCCTTGCCACAAGAGTAATGGGTAGGCAAAAGAATCACCCTAGTGCCAGGGGAGGATCTTTCCGGGGACGCGTCACAGAGCCCCGCCGCGCATCGGGAGGAGCCGCCGGGCGGGGCTGTCGTGCGGGCCGGAGTCCGGATACCGAACAACCGTCACCGTCTGGGCCGTCCGGGTCACGCAGGGTGCGGCGCGTGGTGCCCGGAGCCGGACTCGAACCGGCACGCCCCCGAGGGGCAGCGAGGTTTAAGCTCGCCGTGTCTACGTTCCACCATCCGGGCGTGCCGCGCGGCTCCGCGTCTGGCTACCGACCCTATCCGGGGACATCCCTCGATCAGCGGAACAGTGGCGCGATGTTGTCTTATTTTATTGACCGCTTGAGGGACCGTCAGCACATCCGGCCGGGCTGACCACACGCCCACGGCCGATCATGGGCGGTGGGCGCACCGCACGGGAATGACGGAAAGTCGCCGCACTCGCACGGCCCAACGCGCCAGGTCCGCGCCAGGCCTCGCCAGGGCATCCGCCACCCTCGGCTCCGGCGCCGCTCCGACCTCGGCCCCGGCGCCCCTCCGGGACGGCCCGCCGACCGCCGCGACCGGCCCCTCGCCCGCACCCGACGCGCTCACGCTGAGTTACCGCGGCCTCTCTGTCGGGGTGCCGGCCTCCACCCCGGTCAGGGTCGGTGTCATACCCGAGGAGGACGCGACCACACCCTCGATGCGACTCAAGACGGCCCCGGGAACGGGCATCGGGGGTGACGCCCCGGGGCAGTCGGGCCGTAAGGATGGAGTAAGTCCCCGAGGCATGGCGTCAGCGCCCGCCTCAGCACGGTCCCCGCATCCGCAACACCCGAACCAGGAGCGTCCCAGTGACCACCACCCCCACCGTTCACCGCGCCACCGCGGTGGCTGCCCGCGCCACGGAGCTGTCGAAGGTCTACGGCGAGGGCGAGACGCAGGTCGTCGCCCTGGACCGGGTGACCGTGGACTTCCCGCAGGGCGAGTTCACCGCGATCATGGGCCCCTCGGGCTCCGGCAAGTCGACGCTGATGCACTGCGTCGCCGGGCTCGACAGCTTCAGCAGCGGTTCGGTGCGGATCGGCGAGACCGAGCTGTCCACGCTCAAGGACAAGCAGCTCACCCAGTTGCGGCGGGACAAGATCGGCTTCATCTTCCAGGCGTTCAACCTGCTTCCGACGCTCACCGCGCTGGAGAACATCACCCTGCCGATGGACATCGCGGGCCGTAAGCCGGACTCCGCGTGGCTCCAGAAGGTGATCGAGATGGTCGGCCTCTCGGAGCGGCTGAAGCACCGCCCGACCGAGCTCTCCGGCGGTCAGCAGCAGCGCGTCGCCGTGGCCCGCGCCCTGGCCGCGCAGCCCGAGATCATCTTCGGTGACGAGCCGACCGGAAACCTGGACTCCCGCTCCGGCGCCGAGGTGCTGGGCTTCCTGCGCAACTCGGTGCGCGAGCTGGGCCAGACCGTGGTGATGGTCACGCACGACCCGGTGGCCGCCTCCTACGCGGACCGGGTCATCTTCCTCGCGGACGGCGCGGTCGTCGACCAGATGATGCACCCGACCGCCGACGGCGTCCTCGACCGGATGAAGGCGTTCGACGCGAAGGGCCGCACCAGCTGACGCCCGCGGCCGGTCACGTCGACCGGCCGCCGCACGGCTGACGCGTACGGCCGCCGCAACCGGCCCCCGTACCGCGCGCCCGCCCTCCCCTTCCGGAACCCATCCCAGGACACAGACATGTTCCGTACCGCCCTGCGCAATGTGCTCGCGCACAAGGCCAGGCTGCTGATGACCGTGCTCGCCGTCATGCTCGGCGTAGCGTTCGTCTCCGGCACGCTGGTCTTCACCGACACCCTCGGCAACGCCTTCCGCAACCAGTCCGCCAAGAGCTACGACAACGTCGCCGTCTCCATCGAGACCTACGCCGGCGAGGACGAGAAGACCCCCGGCATCGACGACGCCACCCTGGAGAAGATCCGGGGCCTGGACGGCGTCGCCTCCGCCACCGGGCGCGTAGACGGCTTCGCCGGGGTCGCCGACCCCGACGGCAAGCTGATCGGCAACGGCTGGTCCAACACCGGCGCGAACTTCGCCCCGGGCAAGGACGGCAAGGACACCCAGTACGTCTTCACCGACGGCTCGGGCCCGGTGAAGAACGGCTCGGTCGCGCTCGACAAGGACACCGCGAGCAAGGGCAAATACCGCGTCGGCGACCCGGTGCGGGTGGCCACCAACGGCCCGGTGAAGGAGTACACCCTCTCGGGGATCTTCACCACCGAGGACGGCGCGGTCAACGCGGGCGGCAGCCTCGTGCTGTTCGACACCGCGACCGCCCAGAAGCTCTACCTGAAGCCCGGCGTCTTCCAGAACGCCACGGTCAGCGCGGGGGGCGGCGTCTCCGACCAGAAGCTGCTGGACGAGATCGAGCCGCTGCTGCCGGAGGATGCCACCGCGCAGACCGGCAAGGCGCTGGCCGACCAGCAGGCCAAGGACATCGAGTCCGGCCTGACCAGCCTCAACACCATGCTGCTGGCCTTCGCGGGCATCGCGCTGTTCGTCGGCATCTTCCTCATCGCCAACACCTTCACCATGCTGATCGCCCAGCGGACCCGTGAGCTGGCCCTGATGCGGGCCATCGGCGCCACCCGCCGCCAGGTGAAGCGATCGGTGCTGCTGGAGGCCGCCTTCGTCGGCATCCTCGCCTCCGTCATCGGCTTCCTCCTCGGCCTCGGCCTCGCCACCGGTCTGCGCTCCGCGATGGGCCTCCTGGGCGGCAAGATCCCGGCCGGTCCGCTGGTCGTCTCGCCCACCGCCGTCGTCTCCGCCTTCGCGGTCGGCGTCCTGATCACCGTTCTGGCCGCCTGGCTGCCCGCCCGCCGGGCCTCGAAGATCGCCCCGGTCGCCGCGATGAGCAGCGTCCACGCCACCGCTTCCGTCAGGTCCCTCGTCGTACGGAACTCGATCGGCGGCGTGATCACCCTGCTCGGCTCCGCCGGCATCGTCGGCGGCGCCGCGACCGGTGGCACCTCCGGACGGCAGTTGGTCGCGGCGGGCGCGTTCTTCGCCCTGATCGGCGTCATCATCCTGATCCCGCTGCTCTCCCGCCCGGTCATCGCCCTGGTCCGGCCGCTGCTGAAGAAGCTGTTCGGCGTCTCCGGGAAGCTGGCCTCGCAGAACGCGGTCCGCAACCCGCGGCGTACCGGAGCCACCGCCTCCGCGCTGGCCATCGGGCTGACCCTGGTCACCGGCATCTCGGTGCTCGGCGTCACCCTCGGCCAGGCCATCGACAAGATGACCACGGACAACATCAAGGCCGACTACATGGTCACGATGGCCAGCGGCGACTCGCTGGACCAGTCCGCGCTCAACGCCCTGGCGAAGGCCGACGGCGTCTCCGCGCTCTCCCCCCTGCAGTTGGCCTCGCTCGAGGTCGACGGTGAGTACCACTCGGCCTCCGGCGTCACCCCGGGCGACGTGGAGCGGGTCTTCTCGCTGACGACCGAGTCCGGTTCGCTGGCCTCGCTCAAGGACGGCCAGGTCGCGGTCGGCTCCAAGACCGCGAAGTCGAACGGCTGGAAGACCGGCGACACCCTCCCGGTCACGTTCGAGGACGAGAAGAAGGGCGAGCTGACGATCGGGGCGACGTACAAGGAGAACGAGTTCCTGTCGCCCTTCGTGATGCCGAAGCAGCTCGCCGACCAGCACAGCGCCTCCACCCGCCCCGAGATCCGCGAGATCTGGATCAAGACCGACGGCGGCGCGAGCAAGGCCAACGAGCAGTCCATCGTGAACGCGCTCGGCGACAACCCGGCGATGAACGTCATGGACCGGCAGGACATCCGTGACATGTTCGGCGGCTTCATCAACACCGCCCTGAACATCATGTACGGGCTGCTCGCCATGGCCCTGCTGATCGCGGTCCTCGGGGTCGTCAACACCCTGGCGATGTCGGTGTTCGAGCGGCAGCAGGAGATCGGCATGCTCCGCGCGATCGGCCTCGACCGGGGCCGGGTGAAGCGGATGATCCGGCTGGAGGCCGTCGTCATCTCGGTCTTCGGCGCGGTGGTCGGGGTCGGTCTCGGAGTCTTCCTCGGCTGGGCGATCGGTCAGACCCTGTCCGCCGACATCCCCGGCTACGCCCTGGTCATCCCGTGGGACCGGCTCGGCGTCTTCCTGCTGCTGGCCGGCCTGGTGGGCGTCCTCGCCTCGCTGTGGCCCGCCCGCAGCGCCGCGAAGCTCAACATGCTGACGGCGATCAAGACGGAGTAGTCCGGGCCCGGGGAGACCGGGACGAGGGGACGTCACGACGTGAGGGGCCGGTGCACCGCTGGGGAGCGGAGCGCCGGCCCCTCGCGCTGTGCCGTACGCGCACGGATCAGGCGTCCGTGTCCTCGGCGGACTCCGTCCACCTGCGGGCGCGCAGCGGCAGCCGGGAGCCGCCGCCCTCCAGCGGGCGCACCGCGAGGATCTGGTTGACGCCGATCTTGTTGTGCTCGAAGGAGAGGGCCGAGGCCGCCATGTACAGCCGCCAGACCCGGGCCCGGCCCGGGGAGGTGGCGCGTACCGCCTGCTCCCAGTGCCGCTCCAGGTTGGCCACCCACTGGCGCAGGGTCCGTGCGTAGTGCTCGCGCAGCGCCTCGACGTCCCGGGCCTCGAAGCCGGCCTCCTCCAGGGTGGCCAGGGTGCGGCCGACCGGGGCCAGTTCGCCGTCGGGGAAGACGTAGGCGTCGATGAACGCGTCGATCCGGTAGGCGTCCTCGTTCTTCTCGGGCCGCCGGGCGATCTGGTGGTTCAGGAAGCGGCCGCCGGGCTTCAGGAGGGCGTAGAGGTCATCGGCGTACTCGCGGTAGCGGACCGAGCCGACGTGCTCGGCCATGCCGATCGAGGAGATCGCGTCGTACGGGCCGTCGCGGACGTCCCGGTAGTCCTGGACCCGGATCTCGATCCGGTCGGTCAGGCCCTCCTCGGCGATGCGCTTGCGGGCGTGGGCGGCCTGTTCCCGGGAGAGGGTGACGCCGGTGACCTGCGCGCCGTAGTGGCGGGCGGCGTGCATGGCCATCGAGCCCCAGCCGCAGCCGACGTCCAGGAGCCGGTCGCCCTCCTTCAGGCCGAGCTTGCGGCAGACGAGGTCGAGCTTGTCGCGCTGGGCGTCCTCCAGGCTTCCGCCGTCCTGCCAGTAGGCGCAGGAGTAGACCATGGAGGGGCCGAGCACCAGGGCGTAGAAGTCGTTGCCGACGTCGTAGTGGTGGCTGATGGCCTCCTTGTCGCGGCGTCTGGTGTGCAGCGGGCCGGCGCGGCGGCGCACCTCCTCGGCGGGCGGTGCGGGCGGGGGCCAGGGGCCGGCTAGGTCGAGGAGGCCGCGGGCGAAGGCGCGGACCTTGGGGTCGCGGACCGGGTGGACGGTGTCCTTGGCGTCGGCGCCGCGGTCCCAGAGCAGCCCGGCGATCCGGTCGAGCACCTCGTACAGATCGCCGTCGACGTCGATCTCCCCGGCCACCCAGGCGCGGGCCAGGCCCAGTTCGCCCGGCTTCCACAGGAGCCGGCGCAGGGCGCGGCGGTGGCGGATCACGAGGACCGGGGCGCCGGGCGGCCCCGACTCGCTGCCGTCCCAGGCCCGGATCCGGACCGGCAGGGGTTCCGAGAGCAACTCCTCGGCGAGAGCGGTCAGCCGCGACGCGGCGTCTGCCATGGCGCACACCTCCGTGGTGTTTCCCCGACAAGCACAACAAGCACAGGCGAAAGACATGCTCGTAGCCCCGCCGCGACACCCCGGTGCCGTCGCGAGGTACACCTGCGTCAACTCTCCTCGCACACTCCGTCATCCCGCTACCGGGCAACGAAACGGCAAAGTGTGTGCACGCACCACCCACATCGGCGGGGACGGGCCACGGCCGCTCGCCGGACCCCGGCCGGGATCCGCGCCCGGATACGCCGAAGGGGCCGTCCGCACCACGGATGGCGGACGGCCCCTTCGGGCGTCGTACGTAAGGCGCGCTCCCCGCGGAGCGCTTCACCGGAGGGTCAGGAGGCCTTGGCCTTCTCGCCCTCGGGCTTGGCGGCGGCCGGAGCCGGGGCCGGCTTGGCGGCCTCGTAGAACTCCTCGCGCGGCGTCTCCATGGCGCCGAGCGAGACGACCTCGCGCTTGAGGAACATCGCCAGCGTCCAGTCGGCGAAGATCCGGATCTTGCGGTTCCAGGTCGGCATGGCCATGCCGTGGTAGCCGCGGTGCATGTACCAGGCGAGACGGCCCTTGAGCTTGATCTTCACCTTGCCCATGACGATCATCGCGACGCCCTTGTGCAGGCCGAGACCGGCGACCGCACCCTTGTTGGCGTGGCTGTACTCCTTCTGCGGGAAGCCCCGCATGCCGGAGATCACGTTGTCGCCGAGGACCTTCGCCTGGCGCAGCGCGTGCTGGGCGTTGGGCGGGCACCAGGCGTTCGGGTTGCCGGCGCGGCGGCCGACCATGTCCGGCACCTGGGCGTTGTCGCCCGCGGCCCAGATGTAGTCGGTGCCCTGCACCTGGAGCTTCTCCGAGGTGTCCACGTGACCGCGGGGGCCGAGCGGCAGGCCGAAGCGGGCCAGCGCCGGGTTCGGCTTCACACCGGCGGTCCACACGATGGTGCTGGAGTCGACCTCCAGGCCGTTCTTCAGGACCACGTGACCGTCGACGCAGGAGTCCATCGAGGTGGAGAGGTAGATCTCCACACCGCGGCTCTCCAGGTGCTCCTTGCCGTAGGCGCCCAGCTTCGGGCCGACCTCGGGAAGGATCTTGTCGGCGGCGTCGACGAGGATGAAGCGCATGTCCTCGCGCTTCACGTTCGTGTAGTACTTCGCCGCGTCGCGGGCCATGTCCTCGACCTCGCCGATGGTCTCCGCGCCGGCGAAGCCGCCGCCCACGAAGACGAACGTCAGCGCCTTCCGGCGGACGTCCTCGTCGGTCGTGGAGTCGGCCTTGTCGAGCTGCTCCAGGACGTGGTTGCGCAGGCCGATGGACTCCTCGATGCCCTTCATGCCGATGCCCTGCTCGGCGAGGCCGGGGATCGGGAAGGTGCGGGAGACCGCGCCCATCGCGATGACCAGGTAGTCGAAGGGCAGCTCGTAGGCCTCGCCGACGAGCGGCGCGATCGTGGCGACCTTGCGGTCCTGGTCGATGGTCGTGACCCGACCGGTGAGGACCTCAGCCTTGGGCAGCACGCGTCGCAGCGGGACGACGACATGCCGAGGCGAGATGCTGCCTGCGGCAGCTTCGGGGAGGAAGGGCTGGTACGTCATGTACGACCGCGGGTCGACGACCGTGACGGTCGCCTCTCCGTATCGCATCTTCTTCAGAATGCGACGAGCTGCGTACAGGCCTACGTACCCACCGCCTACAACGAGGATCCTGGGACGCTCCGTGGTGCTCATGCCATCGAGTATCCACCCCTCCCCAGGGGGGTGCTCGTGAGCCCCTTCACAAGGATTGACCGACCCTCTGCTACACTTCGCCGCCCACGTGACCCAGGTCATGGGTACCAAAGGGAACCACAGCACCGCGGGAAACGTTGTTCACCGCTTGTGAGCTGGACCTTGGCCCTTCCGGCGGGGTGAATCACCGCCCCGTTTCATGCGGGCGCAACACCCCTGGAACGCGCCCGCAGCACGCGCCCGCGACCCCAGGGGTGCCCCACAAGGACCTACCGACCCCGATCTGCACCCGACAGGGCCGAATTCCTTGTGAAGAAGTTCACGAAGTTTCTCGCGGCGTGTCCCGAAAGGGCCCCCCGAGCGGCCCACCGGAGCCGGTGGACAGCTCAAAGGTGCAGGTGACAAAGCGATTGAGCAGGGCTTCCGGTCAGCCCGCCGCGCTCCAGGCGATGCCGTCCAGGATGTCGTGCTCGCTGACGACGACCTCGTGGGCTCCCGTCCGCTCCATCACGGCGAGCAGGACGAGCGCGCCGGCCCCGATCACGTCGACCCGGCCGGGGTGCATCACGGGGATCGCGGCGCGCTCGTCGTGCGTCGAGCGCAGCAGGTGTTCGGTGATCGCGCGGACCTGGCCGCGGGAGACCCGGGAGTGGTGGATGGCCGCGGAGTCGTACTCCGCCAGCTCCAGCGCGATCCCGGCGACCGTGGTGACGGTGCCCGCGAGGCCGACGAGCGTGCCGGCCCCGGTGAGCGGCACGGTCTGCTCGGCGAGGTCGAGAGCGGCGTCGATGTCCGCCCGGATCGCGGCGGCCCGCTCGTGGCTGGGCGGGTCCATGACGGCCCCGTCCACGACGAGGTGACGTTCCGTCATCCGTACGCAGCCGATGTCCACGGACCGGGCCGCCTCCACCCCGTCCGAGCCGAGGACGAACTCGGTGGAGCCGCCGCCGATGTCGACGACCAGATACGGCTTCGCCAGGTGGTCGCTGCCGGCCAGCTCCTTGGTGGCCCCGTCGAACGAGAGCTGGGCCTCCTGGTCGCCGGTGATCACCTCGGGCTCGACGCCCAGGATGTCCCGGACCCCGGCCACGAAGTCGGCGCTGTTCTCGGCGTCGCGGGAGGCGGAGGTGGCGACGAAACGGATCCGTTCGGCGCCCAGCTCCTCGATCGCCGCCGCGTACTCGCGGCAGGCCGCGAACGTCCGCTCCAGCGCCTCGGGGGCGAGCCGTCCGGTCCGGTCGACGCCCTGGCCGAGGCGGACGATCGTCATCCGCCGGTCCAGCTCGGTGAAGGAGCCGGTGGCCGGGTCCAGGTCGGCGACCAGGAGCCGGATGGAGTTGGTGCCGCAGTCGATCGCGGCGACCCGGGTCACGCGCCCTTCCCGTCGGCGGGGCCGTCGAGCGGGCGGAAGGCGAAGTGGCCCTCGTCGCCCGCGTCCACCGTCCAGCCGTCACCCTCGCCCGTCGGCGCGCACGGCGTGACGCAGGGGCCCTTGGCCCACCACTCGGGCAGCATCGCGATGGCCTCGTCGCCCAGCGGGTTCACCCCGGGCCCGGCGGCCAGCGAGTGGCCCACCAGAACGTGCAGGCACTTCACCCGGTCCGGCATGCCGCCCGCGCTCGGGAAGCCCTCCAGGACCTCGATGGCGTCGCGGCGGGTGATGTAGTCCTCGTGCGCGGCCCGGTAGGCGTCCGCCAGCCCCGGGTCGGTCTCCAGACGGGCCGTCATCTCCTTCATGACCCCGTTGGCCTCCAGCGTGCCGATCGCCGAGGCCGCCCGGGGGCAGGTCAGGTAGTACGTCGTCGGGAACGGCGTGCCGTCCTCCAGACGCGGCTGGGTCTCCACCACGTCCGGGTTGCCGCACGGGCAGCGGTGCGCGATGGCGCGCAGACCGCGCGGCGGGCGGCCGAGCTGCTGCTCGAACGCGGCGATGTCCGCGTCGGTGGGCTGGGTGGACTCGGTCTGCGGAGGGGGCGTTTCCATGCCTGCCTTGGTTCTGCTCGAAAGCTCGTAGAAGGGGGTTGCGGGTCGGTCAGTCGCGGTCGTCACGGTCGGCGCTGTCCACGCCGTCCCAGAGGTTCGAGTGCCAGGGGCGGTCGCTCGCACCCGGCTCGCCGCGGCGGTCCCGGGCCGCGTCGGGGTCGGCCACGGTGTAGCCGGTCTCCCCGGGGAGGACGTAATGGAGGTGCTGGCGGGCCAGACGCTTGATGTACGCGTCGTCCTGGAGCCGCGCCTTCTCGTCCCGCAGCTCCTCGGTGCGCCGCTCCGCCTCCTGCGAGAGCCGCTCCTGCTCGGCGATCTCGTCGCGCTGGGAGACGTACTGCCGCATCGGGTAGGCGAGCGCCACCACCAGGGAGCAGACCACCAGCGCCAGGAACGCGGCCCGGCCGGTGAGCCGGGAGCGGCGGGCCTGGCGGCGGTTCTGGGATCGGTACACGCGGGCCGCGGTCTGCTCGCCGAGCAGTCGCAGCCTGGTCGCGGTGGAGAACCGGTCGCGGTCCTTCCCGGCCATGTCTCCCCGCCTCCCAGAGCTTGTCGTCAACCTGCCGTCGTCGCCCGAAGGGCGGCAAGCTCTTACGCACGTCCGTCCCCGCACACGGTACGGGACCGGGTGCGGGGACGGGCGGAGGCTACCGTCTCGGGCCTGTGGGTCAGCCCTTGAAGCGCGGGAAGGCGGAGCGGCCCGCGTACACCGCGGCGTCGTCGAGGATCTCCTCGATGCGCAGCAGCTGGTTGTACTTGGCGACGCGGTCCGAGCGAGCCGGGGCGCCGGTCTTGATCTGGCCGCAGTTCACGGCGACGGCGAGGTCGGCGATGGTGACGTCCTCGGTCTCGCCGGAGCGGTGCGACATCATGCACTTGAAGCCGTTGCGCTGGGCCAGCTCGACGGCGTCCAGGGTCTCGGTCAGCGAACCGATCTGGTTGACCTTCACGAGCAGGGCGTTGGCGGAGCCCTCCTCGATGCCGCGGGCCAGGCGCTCGGGGTTGGTGACGAAGAGGTCGTCGCCGACGATCTGCACCTTGGAGCCGATGCGGTCGGTGATGACCTTCCAGCCGGCCCAGTCGTCCTCGTACAGCGGGTCCTCGATGGAGACCAGCGGGTACGCGGAGACGAGCTCCTCGTAGTACTCGGTCATCTCGGCGGCCGAGCGGGACTTGCCCTCGAACTCGTAGACACCGTCCTTGTAGAACTCGGACGCGGCGACGTCGAGCGCGAGTGCCACGTCACGGCCCGGGACGTAACCGGCCTCGGTGATGGCCTCGACGATGAGGTCCAGGGCGGCGCGGTTGGACTCCAGGTTCGGGGCGAAGCCGCCCTCGTCGCCGAGTCCGGTGGACAGGCCCTTGGTCTTGAGGACCTTCTTCAGCGTGTGGTAGATCTCCGCGCCCCAGCGCAGGGCCTCGGAGAAGGACTCCGCGCCGATCGGCGCGATCATGAACTCCTGGATGTCCACGTTGGAGTCGGCGTGCGAGCCGCCGTTCAGGATGTTCATCATCGGAACGGGCAGCAGGTGCGCGTTCGGGCCGCCGAGGTAGCGGAAGAGCGGCAGGTCGGACGCCTCGGAGGCGGCGTGCGCGACGGCCAGCGAGACGCCGAGGATGGCGTTCGCGCCGAGCGAGGCCTTGTTCTCGGTGGCGTCCAGGTCGAACATCGCCTGGTCGATGAGGCGCTGCTCGGTGGCGTCGTACCCGACGAGCTCCGGGCCGATCTGCTCGATGACGGCGAGGACGGCCTTCTCGACGCCCTTGCCCTGGTAGCGGTTGGGGTCACCGTCGCGAAGCTCAACAGCCTCGAACGCACCGGTGGAGGCGCCGGACGGAACGGCAGCACGACCCGTGCTGCCGTCGTCGAGGCCAACCTCGACCTCGACCGTGGGGTTGCCCCGGGAGTCGAGGATTTCCCTGGCTACGACGACGTCGATGGACGGCACGAGGCATCTCCTTCTGGGATCTGACACTGGTTGTGCAGGGTCACTGTGGCCTTGCGACACGAGCCTATCCGGCCCGGCCGCGTCGGCCGGCCGACCGCCCGCCTCCTGGGACGAAAAAGGACCCAAGAACCTGCATCACGGGACAAAACTCTAGAAATCTACTGAGCGGTAACACCAAGAGGTGAACACATGCGGACCTCCGGACGCCTGCCGCTCACGCAGAACCCGGCCCGACGCGCTGGGGGGAAGAGCGCGCCGGGCCGGGAAGCCGTGCGAGGGGAAGTGCCGCCGGACCCTTCCCCTCCGGGGAGGAGAGACGGCGATTACTTCAGGTGGAGCTGCTGACCCGGGAAGATCAGGTCCGCTTCCTTGACGATGTCGTCGTTGAGCTTGAAGAGCTTGCTCCAGCCGCCCTTGACACCTTCCTTGTCGGCGATCTTGCTCAGGGTGTCGCCGGCCTTGACCTTGTACTCGCCGTCGCCCTTCTGGACCTTCTCGCCGGTCGGGGTGGTGACGGTCTTCTTGCTCTCGGCCTCGGGGGCCTCGCGCTGCTCGCTGCGCGTGGTGGGCTGCTCGGCCTGGCGCTCGGGCTGCGCCTGCTCGGGCTTGCTCTCGGACTGGCCGGAGCCGCCGGGGTTCACGCCCGGGTCCACACCGTCGTTGGTGAGGCCGCCGGCGCCGGCGCAGGCCCAGGCGCCCGGGCCCTGCAGGTCGAGAAGCTTCTCGGCGGCGGCGATCTGCTGGTCCTTGGAGGCCAGGTCGGCGCGCGAGGCGTACTGCGTACCACCGGCGGCGGCCCAGCTGGACTGCGAGAACTGCAGTCCGCCGTAGTAGCCGTTGCCGGTGTTGATGGACCAGTTGCCGCCGGACTCGCACTGGGCGACGGCGTCCCAGGTCTCGACGGAGGCGGCGGAGGCGTTGGTCGCGCCCATCAGCGGGACGGCGACGGCGGCACCGGCGACACCCGCGAGGGTGGCGATACGGGTGACCTTGGACGGGCGGCGGTGCTTGCCCTTGCTGTTCAGCAGCATGGAACGAATCTCCTCACCGACGCCTACGAGGTGAGCTGTCGGGTTCGGGCTGATGAGTTGCCCGGTCGCGCGGTCTTGCGCACGACTTCACCCCTAGCCGGTCCCGTACGTCCCCGTCTTCTCGACGAGGCGTCCGGACCCGGCGGCTTACCTGGGTCCCCCGCTCCTGCCTACGGCGCTTACGCGTCTGTTCCCTTCGACCGACGGCAGGATTCGGCGTGACGGTCGACGGGGCCCGCGGTGCGAGCGGTTAGACCGTAAACACAGGCAACCCCGACATTCAAAGATGGACATAGGGGGCAATCAGCCCGAACTCGCGGTGGTCGGCGGGTCGTTTCCGCAGGTCGGGGGTGATTCGCCCGGATCGGCCGGGCGAGACGCACGAGTTGAAGCAAAGAGACCCATGTCTCACTTACGCAAAGTGGACATAGGCCTCTTAACTGCCTCTACTTTCGGGGCTTTTTCCCGAATTGCATCAGTTGGCTACGGGCGCCCCGGCGGGCTCCTCGCCGCTCTCCGACGCAGCCTGGCCGGCACTCCCGTCCAGCCCCAGATCCAGGTTCTGTCCGGGCAGGATCAGGTCCGGGTCGGAGCCCAGGAGGTCCTTGTTGGCCTCGTACAGGCCGCTCCAGCCCTGGGGGAGTTCCTGTGCGTCAGCGATCGCCCAGAGGTTGTCGCCGGCCCGCACCGTGTACCCGTCGGCGGTCGCCGCGTCGCCGTCCCGCGCGTCGCCGTCGCCGCGCGAGGCGTGCCGACCGGATTCGCGGGGGCCGTCCCGCCGGTCCGCGTCGGCCTCCTCGGGCGCGGGGGCGCCGCGGTGCTTGCCGCCCTTGCCGTTCGAGGCGTCGGGGGCGGCGGAGGGGTCCGAGGCGTCGGGGGTGCCGGAGGGCGGCGGGTCGGAGGGCGTCACGGAGGAGTCCGGAGCATCGCTCTCCTCCCCCGCACCGTCACCCTTGTCCTTGCCCTTCTCCTTCTGACCCTTGCCGGACTCATCGGTTTCCCCGGACTTGCCGGATTCATCCGCTTCGCCGGTTGCGTCCGCCTCGCCCGTCGGCGAGGCCGAGGGGTCCTCCGACGGATCGGCGGACGGGTCGGGGGACGGCGAGGTGCCCGGGTCGACGCCGGGCAGGCTGCCGTCCACCGCGAGCCCGGAGATCACCGCACAGCTGGGCCACGCCTTCGGGCCCTGGTCGTCCAGGACCTTCTCGGCGACGGAGATCTGCTGCGAGCGGCTGGCGAGGTCGGCGCGGGGCGCGAACGCCGTGCCGCCGTACGCCGACCAGGTCTCCTGCGAGAACTGGAGCCCGCCGTAATAGCCGTTGCCGAGGTCGGCGCTCCACATGCCGCCGCTCTCGCACTCCGCGACCCGGTCCCAGGTGGAGGCCTCGGCGGCGGTTGCGCCGCTCGCACCGAGCAGCGGGATGGCGATGGCCGATCCCGTCACGCCTGCGGCGACGACGATGGCCGGTGCCTGGCGAGGGCGGCGGTGTCTGCCGTTCGCGGAGCCCATGGGTATGCCTTCCGTGCGACTGACAAGCGAGTGACCTGAGCGCCGCGCAGCGGGATTCCGTGGGGATTCCGTGTCTGCGTCGGCGCGCAAGTGACGCGTGAGCAAGGTGCGGCCGACGCGTCGAACCGTGAACCTAGCGGGACTCGAACGTGTGTCACAAGTCGATGCAGCGCAGATCACGTGAAAGTCACAGAGTTGACAGTCCGTCACTTTTTTCGGAACGGCCTCCCGATTCGAACGCGACGGGAAGGGTGCGCAGTCCGCGCATGATGAGCCCGCCGCGCCAGCGCAAATCGGCAGGTTCTTCCGCAAGTCGCAGGTCAGGAAGGCGCCTCAGGAGCGTGGCCAGCGCGGTCTGCCCTTCCAGACGGGCCAGCGGCGCCCCCAGGCAGTAGTGGATGCCGTGCCCGTAACCGAGGTGCTGATTGTCACGCCGTGCGAGGTCCAGAGTGTCCGGATCCGTGAACCGCTCCGGGTCGCGGTCGGCGGCCGCCAGCACCACCAGTACGGGGTCCCCGGCGGCGATCTCCTCGCCGCCCAGGGTCAGCGCCTCGGTGGCGTACCGCCAGGTCGCCATCTCGACCGGCCCGTCGAACCGGAGCAGTTCCTCGATCCCGGTGGTCAGCAGCGCGCTCTCCCCGGCGTTCAGGGAAGCCTGCAGCGCGGCGCGCTGCTCGGGGTGGCGCAGCAGCGCGTACATCCCGTTCCCGATCAGATTGACCGTCGTCTCGAACCCGGCGAAGAGAAGGATGAACGCCATGGCGGCCGCCTCGTTCTCCGTGAGGTGCTCGCCGTGGTCGCTGGCCCGGATCAGCCCGGAGATCAGGTCGTCGCCCGGATCCTCCCTCTTGCGGTGGATGAGTTCGGCGAGATAGCCGCGCATCTTCTTCACCGACCTGGCGACCCCGCCGCGCGGCCCGCCACCGTGCCGGATCATCATGCCCGCCCAGTCCCGGAAGTCGTCCTGGTCCTCGCGCGGGACGCCGAGCAGGTCGCAGATGGCGTAGATGGGGAGCGGGAAGGCGAGGTCGTGGATGAGGTCGGCCTTGCCGTCCTCGATGAACCCGTCGATGAGCCGGTCCGTCAGCTCCTGCACGCGGGGCGCGAACTCCGCGACCCGGCGCGGGGTGAACGCCTTGGACACGAGCCGGCGCAGCCGGGTGTGGTCCGGCGGGTCGATGTTGAGCAGATGCGTCATCAGCTCCGCCTTGCGCTCCCCCGGGATCCCCGTCTTCCCCTTGGCGTGCGGCGACTCGGCGTGGTTGGCCGGGTTCTTGGAGAGCCGCGCGTCGGCGAGCGCCTGCTTGGCATCCCCGTACCGCGTCACGAGCCAGGCCTCGACCCCGCTGGGCAGCGCGGTCCGGTGCACGGGGCGGTGCTCGCGGAGCCAGGCGTAGGCGGGGTAGGGGTCGGTGGCGAACTCCCAGGTGAAGAGTTCGGGGGCGGCCTCGTCAGGGGTGGCGTGGGGGCAGGCGGAGGGCTCGGAGGTGCCGGGGGCGGGGCTGTCGTTCACGCCTTGACGTTATCGGGCGGGGGGTCGGTGACCTCACTGAGTGCGGGGAGGGCGGGCGCGGCAAGGGATGCCCCCTCGGCCGCCCTGGTCAGCCGCTGCTGCGCACGCTCGGCCAGGAGCAGCCCAAGGCGGTAGGGGCGGCCCACGAGGTCCGGGTCCTGCCGGAGAGCGGCGCGCCGGCCACCACCAGCCCACCGTCCCGCCGCGCCTCGCGGACCCGGGCCTCCAGCTCGCGGTGGCAGTCCCGTCCCCCGCCTCCCGCGCGGCCCCTCAGGTCACCGTGTCACCGTACTGACCCGCCCCGCCCTCCGCCGCCAGGATCGCGTCGCGGTAGGCGCGGGCCGCCGCGCGGAGGGCGGCCTCGGGGTCGGCGCCGTTCGCCTCGGCGCGTACGGCGAGGGCGAGGAGCTCGTAGCCGATGGAGTCGGACGAGGGACCGCCCGTCGGCAGGGGCACGTCGAGGCCGGCCGTACGGACCCGGCTGCCGAGCTTCGCGGCGAGGGCCAGGCCGGGCTGGCCGAGGGGGACGCCCTCGGTGACCGAGGTGCGCTGCTTCTCGATCGCCTTGGTGCGCAGCCAGTGCGCGTGGACGTCCTCCGGGGTCTCGGCGGTCTCGTCGCCGAAGACGTGCGGGTGGCGGTGGATCAGTTTCTCGACGAGGCCGCCCGCGACGTCGTCGATGGCGAAGGGCTCCTCGGGATCCTCCTCGGCGATGCGCGCGTGGAAGACGACCTGGAGCAGGACGTCGCCCAGCTCCTCGCGGAGTTCGTCGCGGTCGCCGTCCTCGATCGCCTCGACCAGTTCGTACGCCTCCTCGATGGCGTACTTGGCGAGGCCCTTGTGCGTCTTCTGCGAGGTCCAGGGGCACGCGCGGCGGATCCGGTCCATGACCTGGACCAGGTCGAGGAGGCGGGCCCCGGGCAGGTCGTACGAGCCGGGGAGCAGTTCCAGGTCCGGCATGGCCACCCGGCCCGAGCCGCCGAGGCAGGCCAGGCCGTCGGTGAGGGGGCCGTTGCCCTCGCCGCCGGTCAGGACGACGACCGTCCGGCCGCCCGCGCAGTCGGCGACCAGCTCGTCCGCGGAGGGCGTGGCGTGCTCGACGCGTACGCCCGCCTCGCGGAGGTACGGGAGCTGCGGCTGGTCCGGGTCGGCGGTGAGGACCCGGTCGGCGGCGTGCAGCGTCTGCCAGGCCGGCCAGGACAGCAGGCCGGGCGCGACCCGGTGGCTGGCGGTGAGCAGGACGATGCGGCCGGGGTCGGCGGGGGGCTCGACGGAGGCGTGTGGGGCTTCGGCGTTCACCCTGCGAACCTACCTCCGGCCGCGGTGGCTGCGGCGAGGGCGAACGGCAGCGCACCCCGCGGCCGGGGCCGGCTCAGGCTCCTGTCGGCTGCTCCGGGGTGAACTTCGTGCGCTGGGTGATCCAGGGAGCGCTGTAGTTGCCGAGCTGCATCTTCTGGTCGTCCCAGGTGCCGAAGCGCGGGTTGACGTCGATGTCGAGGGCTTTCGACGCCTTGGTGAGGGCCTCGCCGACGACCTGCTGACCGGCGGGCGTGCCCAGGTCCGCGCCGAGCGCCCGGGCCAGCTTCGGGAGCTGGACCTCCTGGCGCATGTCGGCGTCGATCTGGTCCGGGGCCACCCAGCGCTGCTGGAGCATCATCGCCTCGAACTGCTCCTCGCCGCCCTGCTGGGCGCGGCTGGCCTGCCGCATCTCCTGGATCTCCTTGCGGGAGACCGTGACTCCGGCGTCCTCGGCGGCGCGGTCGAGGATCCGGCCGAAGATCAGCCCGTGCAGCTTGGCGCGGTTGAGCTGGCCCGACTTGTTCACCAGCTGGGCGGCCTGCGGGGAGGTCTCCTGGGCACTGCGGACCTCCGCCGCCCGGTCCTGGACCGCCGACACCTCGATCCGCTCGCCGCCCACGACGGCCGCGGCACCGGGGTGGGCCTGGTTGCCGCAGGCCGAAAGGAGCGGCGCGGCGACGAGCGTTGCGGCGAGGACGGTGAGCGCGGTGCGACGACGGCGGTGCAAAGGAGCCTCCCGGGGAGAGCTTGTGCATGGGTGCACAAAGCCTTGCGGTGATCGATGGTAGGCAGTGGATGTGGCCTGTGCCACTGATTCGACCAACGATTCCGGAGGAGTTGGGGATGTGGTCCGCGACGGCGCCGCTCCGGGGGCGATCCGGGGGTGCTGTCAGCCGCCGCGGACGTCCCGCTGGTGGCTGAGCAGGCGGCGCAGGTCCATGGGCAGCGGGTGGCGCGGGCCGTAGGTGCGCTCGGCGTCGTACAGCAGCGCCTGGAGCTGGGCCCGGCCCGCGGTGTGGTCGCCGACCGCCAGGAGCAGTTGGCCGATGCGGTGCCGGATGTCGAGGGCGCGGCCGGGGTCGGAGGTGATCGGCCCGTAGGCGTTCTCGTAGTACGGGAGGACCGCGCGGTACTCGACCAGCGCGGCCCCGGCCTCGCCGAGCTGTTCGAGGCACTGGGCCGCGTCGTAGCGGAACTGGAGGGCCTGGGCGTCGGCCGGTCCCGCCTCGGCGGAGCGGTCCTCGGCCAGGCGGCGCAGTTCGGGCAGGGCGCGCCGGTACTGCCCGTCGTCCATCAGCGTCGCGGCGTACTGCTTGCGCAGGATGCGGACGACCGGCGAGTGCTCGCCGTGCTCGGCGGCCGCGGCCGGGAGGGTGGCGCCGAGGACGTCCACGGCCTGGGTGATCCGGCCCTCGCCGAGCAGCTTCTTCACCTCGTCCACGGCCCGCGCGACGTCCGGCCGGGCGGCGGGCGGGGTGGTGGGTCGGGCAGGGGTGGCCCGAGTAGGGGACGGGAGGACGGCCGGCGGCGGTGTGAAGGACGGCGGGGCGCCGAGGGAGGGCGGCGTCGTGGCGAAGGTGGCCGGCGGCGCGGCGAACGTGGCGGGTGCGGGCACCGGGGCCGGGGTGGCGGCCCGGTCCGGCCAGGGGGCGTGCGGCCGCAGGAACGGGCGGGTGGGGTCGAGCGGCCCGGCGGGGGTCCCGTGCTTGGGCAGCAGCGGGGCGAGGTCCTCGTACACCTCCTGCGCAGAGGCGGGCCGGTCCTGCGGGTCCTTGGCGAGCAGCCGCAGCACGAGGGCCTCCAGTGGGGCGGGGACCTCGGGGCGGGCCTGCCGGACCGGGACGGGGGCCTCGTAGAGATGGCGGTGCAGGACGCCGAGCGCGGTGGATCCGGCGAACGGCACGTCTCCGCTGAGGAGTTCGTGCAGGAGGACCCCGAGGGCGTACAGGTCGGTGTACGGGCCGACCGCGCCGCCCATCGCCTGCTCGGGGGCCATGTAGGCGGGGGATCCGATGGGCGAGCCGGTGTGCGTGAGGCGGGTGGTGTCGGTGTCGAGGACGGAGGCGACGCCGAGGTCGAGGACGGTGACGGTGCCGTCGGGGCGGACCATGACGTTCCGGGGCTTGAGGTCGCGGTGGACGATCGGCACGGCGTGCACCGCGCAGAGGACCGCGCAGAGCTGGGCGGCGACGGCGACGGCCCAGGGCCAGGGGTACGGGTCCTGCTCGGTCAGGTGGTCGGCGAGGTCCGCGCCCTCGACGTACTGCATGACGAGGTAGAGGTCGTCGCCGTCGCTGCCCGCGTCGTGGACGGTGACCAGGCCCGGGTGGTCGACCTGCGCGGTGACCCGGCACTCGCGGACGAACCGTCGGCGCAGTTCATCGGCCGCGTCGCTGCCGGTGGGCCCGGCGACCCGGTCGGGGCGCAGCAGTTTCACGGCGACGCGGCGGTCGAGGCGCCGGTCGTACGCCGTCCACACCTGGCCCATGCCGCCCTGGCCGAGGATGGCCGCCAGTTCGTACCGGTCGGCGATGATCCGCCCGCTCACCGGCCTTCGCCCTCCCTGTTCCCCTTGCTCTCCTTGCGGAGGTAGTCGCTCAGCTCGTCCAGCTCGGCGCGGACCTGGTCGAGGCGCTGGGGCGCGGGCGTGGGGGTGGGCGGCGGGGTCGGCGCGGTGTACGGGTTGGGCTGCGGTTGCTGCTGGTGAGGCTGGTGCTGTTGAGGCTGGTGCTGCTGGTACGGCAGCGGCGGGGCGGGCTGCCCGCCGGCGTGGACGGTGTACGGGGGCGGGGAGCCGAGGGCGTTGTAGTGCCGTATCTCCGCGTACAGGTAATAGGTGATCACCCCGGCCAGCAGCGCGAGGATCCAGAGCATCATGAACAGCGCCGCCGCGTCCGACATCTGATCCGGGTCGTCCGGTGTGGCCATGATGAAGGCGAACAGCCCGACGTTGAGGGCGATCACGACCACCAGCAGGAACCAGTCGCGCGGCTTGCGGGTGACGATCGCGAGCCGCAGCATCGCCGCCCAGCCCAGGAGGCCGCAGCTCAGCACGGTCACCGTCACGAGGATCACGCGCACCGTCGTGAGCGTCCCCGAGGACGGCCGGGATGTCGTCGGCTGCTGCGGCATAGGGCCGTAGCCGTGCATGTGCTGCTCCTGGGACGCGTATGTTCGGACGTGTGGGGTGAGCGTATACACCTCCGCCGACCGGCTGTCCCCGGTTGTGCCCAACCGTTGTGGTTCACCTCACCTGCGCGTGACGTGCCCGGAGCCGCCGCCGCCGAAGTCCACCTCGGCCGCCGGCGGGACGCGGAGCCGGTGACGACGGCCTCGCTGACTTCCCGGGCGCACAGGACGGCGTCGACTTCCGTGTCGGGGTCGCGTCCGCGACGAGGGTGTTCTGCCCGGCGGTGACGAGGAGCGCGGGGCCGCCCTCCTCGTCCGGCTCGGCCGTCACAGCCGGTGCCGTACCCAGACGTTGGGTTCGACGTAGACCGCGTAGCCGTGGGCGAGCGCGCAGTGCACCGGGACGAGCGCCCCCGGCACCTCCACCGGACCGTCCATGTCGAACGGCAGCCCGGTCCACTCCCGCCACTGCGCGAGCGAACCGCTCACGGTCATCGACACGGTGGCGACCGAGTCCACCGTCCCGCCCGCCCGGGCATGGACCCGCAGCCACGGGTCCTCGGGCAGCCCGTCCTCGGGGCGGGTCAGCCGGACGTACTCCTCCATGGGCAGGCCGGCCTTCAGGTGCTTGCCGCTCGGCCGCACCGGGGCGACGACCTCCCGGAAGCCGAGCCGCCGCGCGTTGTCCCGCATCGCGGCGAGCATCCGGCCCGATATCCCCTTGCCCTGGTGGCCGGTGGCCACGGTGATCTCGATCGCGCCGACCGTGTCGGGCGTGCGGGCGCGCCGCAGGTCGGCGAAGGCCCACAGCAGCATCCGGTCCCAGCCGCCGACGGGCAGTTCGCCGCGCCCGGGGGCGTCCAGGACGAAGGGCACGCTGTAGGCGCGGGCGACCACGACGCCCTCGGGGTCGGTGGCGACCAGCACGTACCGGGGGAACTCGACCGCGATCCGGGCGAAGTTGGCCCAGCCGACGATGTCCTCCAGCACGAACTCCGGCCAGTCGTCCGGCATCGCGTCCAGGGCGTCGGCCAGCTCCAGGCGTTCGGCGAGGGTGGTGATCGTCAGTTCCATAGGCGCGACCCTAGGCAGCCCGCGCCGGTCCGACCAGCGAATATCGGCGGCCGTCACTCCTCCCCCGGGCACCCTCCGCAGGCCTCCGGGAGCTGCCCGCTCAGCCGCCGCACTGGCTGAGCATGGCCTTCTTGTCGGCCGTCGTGACGGGGAGTTCGTACTTCAGCGAGACCTGGGCGAACCGCACCGCGTAGGAGCAGCGGACCGGCTTGTACGGCGGCAGCCAGGAGGCGGGGCCGGAGTCCCGCTTGGCGTTGTTGGCCGGGCCGTCCACCGGGATGAGATTGAGCGGGTCGTTGGCGATCTGCTCGCGCTTGGACTCGTTCCAGCGGGCGGCGCCCATCTGCCAGTCGTAGGACAGCGGCATCACATGATCGATCTGCACCTTGGTGGCCTGCTGCTTGCGCCAGTCGATGGTCTCGCCGGTGTAGGGGTCCTGGAGCGTCATCGACATGACGACGCAGTCGGATCCCGCCTTGTGCTCGATGTCCTTGCCGTCGCGGGCGAGCAGGTCGTTGCGGGTGTCGCAGCCGTTGCGGGCGAGCGGGATGCCGTCGATGCCGTCCTTCCAGGCGTAGCCGAACTTGTCCCGCTCGTAGCCGGTCTTCGGGCCGCGCCCCTTGATGGCCACCTTCTCGATGAGCTTCCGGGCGGCGGCCCGGTCCGCGTCGGTGGTGAGGGGGGCCAGGCCCGGCTTCGTGCCGTCCGGGTTGTCCAGCGGGTCGGCGCCGAAGCCCTCGGCGGACTGCGCGCCGCCGTTGGTCCCGCCGCCGCTCGTCGTGCCGCCGTCGGCGGAGAGGTCGTCCGGGTCGCAACCCGCCAGGGCGAGCACGACGAGGGCGCTGAGGGCGGGAAGAGCCGCTCGGCGCGTACGGCGGTGCGAAGCGCGGTGCGTATCGGGAGCTATCACGTGAAGCCGTCCTGACGGGAAGAAAGCCGAACGCCGAGAATCCTAGGATCCCCTGGGCGTCTTCCCCGCCGGAGGCGGTTCCATGACTGGGCTTCAGCGCACGATGCGCCGGACCGTCGAGGCCGCCCGGGTCACACTCACTTTCCCGATCCCGAGGGTATTCGGCGGGCAGCAGCCCCGAGCCGATGCCCTGAGGACGGCACGGGACTGCTGACCGCCGTGGCCGCCGAGGGGTACGCCACGCCGGATAAGGGCCGCGACGGCTGGCGGGGGCGTCCCCTAGGCTGCCCCTCATGGGCGTTTCCTGAGCGACGAACGAGGTCCCGCAGCGGGACCGGAAGCCGCCCGGCGTCGACCGCCGGGCCCCCTTCGTATGCCCACGCACCCCACTCGGGAGATCCGGCCATGCCGCACGCACGCCCTGCCCCTACGCCCCTGCCCGCCGACGCCCTGAACCGCCGCATCGAGCTGCTGCGCGCGACGGCCGAGGCCGACCCCCGCGTGGAGGGCGTCCTCCTCTACGGATCGTGGACGCTCGGCGAGGCCGACGCCCACTCGGACCTGGACGCGTACCTCTTCGTACGGGAGGAGGACGTCGACGCCTTCGACGGGCGGGAGTTCGTGGAGCGGCTGGCCCCGCTGAAGCTGGCGTACACCAACATGTACGGCATCCTCGCCGTGGTCTTCGACGACCTGATGCGCGGCGAGTTCCACGTCGAGCCCACCGGTCCCGGCATCAGGGAGATCGCCACCTGGCGCGACCAGGTCCACTTCCCCCGTCCCGATGCGGCGGTCCTCCTGGACCGCACCGGTGGCCTGACCGCCGCCGCCCGCGAACTGGCCGCCTTCCGCCCGCCGGAGCCGGTGGCCACGGCCCAGCAGCTCACGGACGAACTGGCCAACTGGACCCTGATGCTGGCCCACGTCCAGGCCCGGGGCGAGCACGCCCGCGCCCACAACCTGCTGCACGCCGTGATCGCCCCGCTCCAGCTCAAGCTCTGCCGCCTGCTGCGCGGCTCGACCGCCCACTGGCTCACCCCGAGCCGCGCCCTGGAGGCGGACCTGCCGGGCGCGGACGTCGGGCGGTACGCCACGACGACCGGCTCCCTCACCCCGGAGGCGCTCCGCACGGCGGCGGCGAACAGCTGGCACTGGAGCCGGGAGCTGGCGGCGGAGGCGGCGGACCGCTGGGGGACGCGGCTGCCGCTGGGGCTGCACGAAGAGATCGCGGAGGCGCTGTCCCCGACGGGGTGACCTCAGCCGTTCTCGGGCGGGAACTCGTACTGGACCTCGTACAGGTGACCCGCCTTGACCATCACCGTGGCCTCGATGGGCCGGTCGTCGTCGCTGAACACCACCCGCAGTGTCCGCAGGACCGGGAGGTCCCCGGGGAGCCGGAGCAGTCGGTACTGCTCCTGCGTCGCTACGCGCGCCGAGACCCGGTCGACGCTGAGTCTGGGCGGGTAGCCGAGCGAGGCCAGGAGGGTGGGCGTGCCTCCCGGGATCCGGCGGCGTTCGGTGATGGCCGTGCTTTCGGCGATATCCAGCGGGTAGTACGAAGAGACGAGTTCTGCGGGCTCGTCGTCGATCGACAGCAGTTGGTGGCGGAGGATCGCGGTGCCGCCCGGCTGGAGCGCGAGAGCGACCCCGACATCCGCCGGCGGCTCGGCCTCCGTGACGTCCAGGAGCGTGCTGCGGGCGCGTGTGCCGGAGCTCTTCGCCTCCGTCAGCCAGCGGTACGGCACTCCCGACGGGGACGGGGCCGGGTACGCGGCGGGCCGTATCGTGCGCTGCCGGTGCTCACGTACGGTCACCGACGCGCCTGCCCTGCCGACCACGAGGTGCTCGCCCTTGAGGAGCTGCACGGCCTTCTGAATGGTGGCGTTCGCCGCGCCGAACCGCTCCTTCAACTGTGCGGTGGAGGGCAGGCTGTCACCCGGAGCCAGGTCCCCGGACATGATGTCGTCCCGCAGGTCGGCGGCGATCCGCTCGTGCAGCGGACGGCCGTCCGCCTCTTCCGTCTCCGGTCCGTGCATCGTCATCCGATCCTGATCTCGTACCGCAGCTTCTGGCCCCGGGGAGGCATGACCATCACATCGGCCTGGATCGGCCGGTCGTGCGCGTCCAGGGTGAGCCGGGTCAGTTCGAGGACCGGCTCGTCGGCCTTCAGGGCCAGCTCCGCCCGTTCGCTCTCGGACGGCATACGAGCGGCCACGTCCTCCTGCGCCCGGACACCGACGTGGCCGAGCTCGGCGAGCAGCCGGACGGCTCCTCCTCGGATCTTCGCCGTGCCGGCCAGTCCTGTGCCCCGCGCGATCTCCACGGGGTAGTAGGTGTCGGTCAACTCGCAGGGTTCGCCGTCGAGATACATGATCCGCCGCCGTCCGACGACCTGTCCGCCGGGTTCCACCGCGAGCAGGCCCGCCACGCGCTCCGGGGCGGCGACTTCACCGGCACTCACGATCTTCTGGGTGCCCCGTCGCCCCGCCGACGCTGCCTCGGCGCTCCAGACGTCGCCTCCGCCCTCAGCCGTCGTCAGGTAGTGAGTGGACGCGCTGATCACTTCGCCCTCGCCCATGGCCTCCTCCTTCGCAACGACGGACCTTGCCGGTGCACACGGTAGGCGACTCCGTCGAACACCCCAAAGAGTATCTTGCCGCCTTTCGCGAATAGCAGTACGGGCCTCTCGTTACGGCCCACGAGCAAGGCGGTGAACCACCGTGTCCTCTTCGCAGTTACGGCGCTTCCCCCGACGGCGCACATCCGTCGGTGCCTCACGCGATTTCGTCGTCCATGTCCTCAGGGAGTGGCAGCTCACGGACCTGATCGACGAGATAGAGCTCTGCACCTCGGAGCTGGCGACCAACGCCCTGCTTCACGGCGTCCCACCGGGAAGGGAATTCGCCGTCCGGCTCGACCTGACGGACGACCTCGTACGGCTGGAGGTCCGGGACAGCGGCGACGGGCGGCCGGAGATTCAGCACGCGGACGAGAGCAGTTGCTCGGGGCGCGGGCTGTTCCTCGTCGGTGAACTCGCCGCAGACTTCGGCATCGACCACCACGCCGTGGGCAAGACGGTGTGGGCCGCGTTCAAGCGGCCCGCGAAGCCGTAGCGGCCCCGGGCCAGACGCATCGGGCCCCGCCGGTCAGCCCGGCGGGGCCCGATCGTTCACGCAGTACCCGGCCCTACGACCCCAGGATCGTCGTCAGGAACTCCCCGGTCCACGCCAGCAGTTCGCGGCCGATGACCGGCTTGCCGCCGATCTTGCCCGTCGTCGGGCGCGGCACCAGGATCTGGTGGGCGGCCGGCTTGATGACCGTCTTGGGGTGCAGGCGCTTCAGGCGGAGCTCCTGGGACTCCCGCAACTCCACTGGGGCGAAGCGGATGTTGGAGCCCTGGAGGACGATCTCGCCGACTCCGCAGGCGCGGGCCAGCATGCGCAGGCCGGCCACCAGGAGGAGGTTCTCGACCGGTTCGGGCAGGGGGCCGTAGCGGTCGGTCAGTTCCTCGCGGACCGCGCGGATGTCGTCCTCCGAGGTGGCCTGGGCGATCGCGCGGTACGCCTGGAGGCGCAGCCGCTCGCCGGGGGCGTAGTCGTGCGGGACGTGCGCGTCGACCGGGAGCTCGATCTTGACCTCCAGCGGGGGTTCCTCCTGCTCGCCGCCCTCCATCTGGGCCCGGTAGTCGGCGACCGCCTCGCCGACCATGCGGACGTACAGGTCGAAGCCGACGCCCGCGATGTGGCCGGACTGCTCGCCGCCGAGCAGGTTGCCCGCGCCGCGGATTTCCAGGTCCTTCATCGCCACGTACATGCCCGCGCCCATCTCCGTGTGCTGGGCGATGGTGGCCAGGCGTTCGTGGGCCGTCTCCGTCAGGGGCTTCTCCGGGGGGTAGAGGAAGTAGGCGTACCCCCGGTCGCGGCCTCGGCCCACCCGGCCGCGCAGCTGGTGCAGTTGGGAGAGGCCGAAATTGTCGCCGCGCTCCACGATCAGGGTGTTGGCGTTGGAGATGTCGATGCCGGACTCGACGATCGTCGTGGACACCAGGACGTCGAACTTCTTCTCCCAGAAGTCCACCACCACCTGTTCCAGGGCCGCTTCGGACATCTGGCCGTGGGCCGTGGCGATCCTGGCCTCCGGGATGATCTCGCGGAGGCGGGCGGCCGCCCGGTCGATGGACTCGACCCGGTTGTGGATGTAGAAGACCTGGCCCTCGCGCAGCAGTTCACGGCGGACGGCCGCGCCGATCTGCTTCTCCTCGTACGGGCCGACGAAGGTGAGCACCGGGTGGCGCTCCTCCGGCGGGGTGGTGATCGTGGACATCTCGCGGATGCCGGTGACCGCCATTTCGAGCGTACGGGGGATGGGGGTCGCGGACATGGTGAGGACGTCGACGTTGGCGCGGAGCTTCTTCAGCTGCTCCTTGTGCTCGACGCCGAAGCGCTGCTCCTCGTCCACCACGACCAGGCCGAGGTCCTTGAACTTCGTCTCGGAGGAGAACAGGCGGTGGGTGCCGATGACCAGATCGACTGAGCCGTCCTTGAGGCCTTCGAGCGTTGCCTTGGATTCTGTTTCGGACTGGAAGCGGCTCAGCGCGCGCACGTTGACCGGGAATTGCGAGTAGCGCTCGGTGAACGTGCCGTAGTGCTGCTGGACGAGGAGGGTGGTGGGGACGAGGACCGCCACCTGCTTGCCGTCCTGCACCGCCTTGAACGCGGCCCGGACCGCGATCTCCGTCTTGCCGTAGCCGACGTCACCGCAGATCAGGCGGTCCATCGGGACCGTCTTCTCCATGTCCTCCTTGACCTCGGCGATCGTGGACAGCTGGTCGGGCGTCTCCGCGTACGGGAAGGCGTCCTCCAGCTCCCGCTGCCAGGGGGTGTCCGAGCCGAAGGCGTGGCCGGGGGCCGCCATCCGGGCGGAGTACAGCTTGATCAGGTCGGCGGCGATCTCCTTGACCGCCTTCTTCGCCCGCTGCTTCGTCTTCGTCCAGTCCGCGCCGCCGAGCCGGTGCAGCGTCGGGGCCTCGCCGCCGACGTACTTGGTGACCTGCTCCAGCTGGTCGGTCGGGATGTAGAGGCGGTCGCCCGGCTGGCCGCGCTTGGCGGGGGCGTACTCGACGAGGAGATACTCGCGGGTCGCGCCCTGGACCGTGCGCTGCACCATCTCCACGTACCGGCCCACACCGTGCTGCTCGTGGACGATGTAGTCGCCGACCTCCAGCGTCAGCGGGTCGATCGTCTTCCGGCGGCGGGCCGGCATCCGGCCCAGGTCCTTGGTGGCCGTCCGCTGGCCGGTCAGGTCCGTCTCGGTGAGCACGGCGAGCTTCAGCGCCGGGTCGACGAACCCCTGCTCGATGGCCCCGCAGGAGACGTGCACCAGGGACGGGGTGAGCTCCGTCAGGTCCGCGTCGAGGCGGGCCGCGATGCCCTCGCCGCCCAGCACCTCGACCGTACGGGTGGCGAGCCCCTGGCCCTCCGTCACGTACACCGTGCGCCAGCCGTCGGCCAGCCACCCCTTGGTGTCGGCGAGCGCGCGGGCGGTGTCGCCCCGGTACGCCTCCGGCGCGTGCATGGAGAGCTGGAGCGTGTCGTCGTCGTGGTCGGCGGCGTCGGCCGCGAACGGGGAGATCGACCACCACATCATGCCCAGCTCACGGGCCCGGTCCCGGACGTCCGCGATGCCCCACAGCGAGGCCGCGCCCACGTCGATCGGGGCCTCGCCGCCGCCCGCGCTCGCCGCCCACGACGCCTGGAGGAACTCCTGGCTCGTGGCGACCAGGTCGGCCGCCCTGGTGCGGACCCGCTCCGGGTCGCAGACGATCGCCATCGCGTCCTTCGGCAGGACGTCGAGCAGCAGCTCCATGTCGTCGACCAGCACCGGGGCCAGGGACTCCATGCCCTCGACCGCGATGCCCTCCGCGATCTTGCCGAGCAGCTCGCCCAGCTCCGGGTGGGCCTCGGCGAGGGCGGCGGCCCGCTCCCGCACCTGGTCGGTCAGCAGCAGCTCGCGGCAGGGCGGGGCCCACAGCCCGTGCGCGGCGACCTCCAGGGACCGCTGGTCGGCGATCTTGAAGTAGCGGATCTCCTCGACCTCGTCGCCCCAGAACTCCACCCGAAGGGGGTGCTCCTCGGTCGGCGGGAAGACGTCCAGGATGCCACCGCGTACGGCGAACTCACCACGCTTCTCGACCAGTTCGACCCGGGAGTACGCGGCGGCCGCCAGCGCGTCCACCACCTCCCCCAGGTCCGCGCTCTGCCCGCCGGTCAGCGCCACGGGCTCCAGCTCGCCGAGCCCCTTGACCTGCGGCTGCAGCACGGAGCGGATCGGCGCGACGACGACGGAGACCGGGCCGGTCTCCGGGTCGTCCTCGCGCGGGTGCGCCAGGCGCCGCAGCACGGCGAGCCGCCGGCCCACCGTGTCCGAGCGGGGCGAGAGCCGTTCGTGCGGCAGGGTCTCCCAGGACGGGTACTCCGCGATCGTGTCCGGCGGCAGCAGCGTGCGCAGGGAGGCGGCCAGGTCCTCGGCCTCCCGGCCCGTCGCCGTGACGGCCAGCACGGTCCGGCCGGTCTGCCGGGCCAGCGCGGCCACGGCGAACGGGCGCGCGCCCGGCGGGCCCACCAGGTCGACATGGGCCCGGTGCCCGTCTCCGGCGGCCTTCACCGCCTCGGCGAGCGCCGGGTCCGTAACGACGACATCCAGCAGACCGTGCAGACTCATGAAGTTTCCGTCCGGGGATCAGATCAGGGGTGGTTCAGCGGTGGGGCCGGGGGTGGTGCGGGCGGCAGACCGGACAGCCGGCTGCTGCCCGGGCAACGCGAAGGGCCCGACACGTGGGACGCGCCGGGGGTTCCAGGTTACGACCCGGGGGTGACAGCCGCGCCCGCAACGGGCGAGCGGGCGGCGCAGACCGCCTCCTCGCCGCCCGGCGTGCCGCTGCTCAGCGCTGTCCGCCGCCCGTCGCACCGGCCGCGCCGTTCGCCGACGGTCGCACACCGTTCATCTCCCTATCGCACACAGTTGTGCCGGGGATCCTCACAGGAGTGATCCCAGCGTCTAGTCTTTGCCCGACCCTTACACGGACACTCGGACCAGTGCATCGAGCAGCGCGTCACACAGGCAGTACGGAGCACGGTCAACGGCACGGGCGGAGCGGGCAGCGGCGGGGGCGAGCGGCGCGGGGCGATCCCCCTCGGTGCACGACCCCACGGCATCAGGCATCGGGGGCGTACGTGGGCGAGAACGAGATGTCTGTCTTCGGGGTCCCGGAGGCCGAGGAAGAGATCTACCGGCACTTCCTGCGCAACCCCGGCACCCGCGCCGACGACCTCCACCTCCTGCTGCACTCCCGGCCCGGGGAGGCCCGCGCCCGGATCGCCCGGCTCCAGAAGCTGGGGCTGCTGCACACCGAGGACGCCGAGCGGCGGATCTTCCCGGCGGACCCGGAGGTGGCACTCGCCCGGCTGGTGGACGTACGGCTGGCCGCGCTCCATCGGGAGCTGCAGCGTGTCACCCGGTCGCGGCACGTCATTGACGGTCTACGCGCGGAGCAGGGGGCCCGGACGCCCCCTCCGCAGGGCATCGAGCAGCTGGAGGGGCTCGCCCAGATCCGCAACCGGATCGACGACCTCGCGTTCTTCGCCCGGGACGAGATCCTGTCCGTGGAGCCGTACACCCGGCTGTCGGCGGAGAACATCGCCCGGTCCCGCCCGCTGGACCTGCGCTGTCTGCGGCGCGGCGTGCGGATCCGCAACGTCGTCTCCAGCATCGCGCTCCAGGACCCGCCGACCGCCGCCTATCTGCGCGAGCTGGCGGAGCACGGGGCGTCGATCCGGGTGACGCCGGACACCACGGAGCGGCTCCTCGTCTACGACCGCCGGGCGGCGCTCGTCCCGCTGGACCCGCGCGACACCGCGCGGGGCGCGCTCCTGGCCCATCGCAGCGGCCTGGTCTCCAACATCATCTCCCTGTTCGAACGGATCTGGGACCAGGCCGACGACCTGTCCCGGGCGGTCGGCGGCGCGCAGAGCGGTGAGGACGCCGCCGTCCCCCGCCCCTCCGGCATCGAGCGGCGGGTGCTCGTGTCGATGTGCACGGTGGGCAAGGACGAGGCGGGCGCACGGGAGCTGGGGGTGTCGGTGCGGACCTACCGGCGACACGTCGCCGACTTGATGCAGACGCTCGGGGCGGCCAGCCGGGCGCAGGCCGCGCTGCTGGCCCGCGAACGCGGCTGGATCTGACCATCGGAGCGTTCCCGTGGGGCCCATGGACCCGTGAGCCCTCATGGACCCGTGGCCCCTTGGCCCCACGGACCCCCTGTCCTACCGCTCCTCGGTCCAGCCGCGCAGGGCCGTGTCCGCCAGGACGCAGGACACCGCCCGCCGTACCGCCGACGCGTCCGTCGCCCCGGCCAGCTCGATCCGCAGGACCACCCGGTCCTGGTCCACCTCGGGGTGGCAGGCCCAGTGCCCGGGAAGCAGCCCCAGCAGCCGTACGACGGTGGTCCACCCGGTCGGGGCCGCCCGGTCGCGGCGGACGACGACGACGTCGGCCACTCCGGTCCCGCCGGTACGGCCGCCCGTCATGACGCCGCCTCCCGGTCCCCGGCGGGCCCCGGGGCCAGCACCTGCCGGGCCGCCGCCGCCAGGGCCGTGATGCCGACGGGCAGGGCGGCCCTGACGTCGGGCGCGAAGCCGGGGGCGTGGTTGGGCGGTACGGGTTCGCCTCCGACGCGGGCCGCCCGCCAGGGGCCCGCCCCGGTGGTCCCGAGCATCCAGTACGCGGCCGGGACCCCTCCCGCCGCGTAGTGCGGGAAGTCCTCGGTGGCCGCCGACCCGGCGAGGTCCAGCACCCGGCCGGGCCCGAGCAGCGCCTCGTGGGCCCGGCGTACCCGGGCGGTCAGCGCCGGGTCGGGGCACAGGGCGGGCGAGCGGGCGGTGACGGTGAAATCGGGCGCGCGTGGAGCTCCGGACGCGGCGGCCTCGGCCCGGACGACGCGTTCGGCTGCGGCGGCCAGCCGGTCGAGCGCCCCCTCGGTGAACGCCCGCATGGTGAGCGAGAGTTCGGCGTGGTCCGGGGTGATGTTGCCGCGCTCGCCCGCCCGAACCGAGCCCACGGTGAGCACGGCCCGCTCGGTGGGCACGGTCGCCTCCGCCACCACGGTACGCAGGCGCAGCACGGTGGCGGCGGCCATCAGGACCGGGTCGAGGTTGAGGTGCGGGGTGGCCGCGTGGCCGCCCCGGCCGTGCAGGACCGCCTCGGCCGCGACGCTCCCCGCCATCAGGGGCGGCCCGCCGGCCGGGGCGTGGGCGAGGGTCCCGGCGGGGAGCGGGGCGGCGTGCTGGGCCAGGGCCGCGTCGGGGACGCCGAACCGCTCGTACAGCCGGCCGCCCTCCAGCAGGGACCGGGCCCCGCTCAGCGTCTCCTCCTCGGGCTGGCCGACGACGAGGAGCGTGCCCCGCCAGGCGTTCCGGGAGGCGGCGAGGAGCGCCACCGCCCCGGCGACCGCCGCGATGTGCAGGTCGTGGCCGCAGGCGTGCATGGCTCCGGGCACGGTGCTGGCGTACGGGAGTCCGGTGGCCTCGGTGACGGGCAGCGCGTCCAGTTCGGTGCGCAGGAGCACGGTGGGGCCCGGCCCGTTGCGCAGGACCCCGACGAGTCCGTGGCCGCCGCCCACGGAACGCGTGACCGTACAGCCCGACTCCGCGAGCCGGGCGGCGAGGCGGTCGGCGGTGCGGTGTTCGTGACCGGAGAGTTCGGGGTGGGCGTGCAGGTCGAGGTAGAGCTCGACGGCGGAGCGGAGCAGGGGGCGGGGCAGGGGCAGGGAGCGGGGCAGGGAGTCCGGCGGGGGCACGTGCCCGGGTGCCGCGTGCGTCGGAGCCACGCCTTCCGGTGTTCCGCCGTCGGCGGGCCGGCCACCCGCTCGGCCACCGTTGCCGGTCGCTCGGCCGCCGTCGGCCGGGTGTGCTGTGTCGGCCGTACCTCCCTGGTCGGGCGCGTGCCCGCCATCGGCCGCGTGCCCGCCGTCGGCCGCGTGCCCGCCATCGGTCGTGTGTGATGTGTCGGCCGTACGTCCGTCGTCGGCCGCGTGCCAGCCATCGGGCACGTGCCCGCCGTCGGCCGTGTGTCCGTCCTCGGCCCCGCGCCCGTCGTCGCCCGCGTTCTTCGTCGTCCTCGCCGCTGTGACCACCGCGCACCTCATCTCTGCTGAACGAGCCTGCTCCGTACGGCTGTCACGTGCCGCTCCGGCGCCCTGCCACCGGGTGCCAGCGATGTGACAGCGAAAACGCGGCCGATCTGACAGCGGCCACCCCTGCAATGGGTCCAGCACCCGGGCACCGGGCCGGAGCAGCCGGCCGGACCCCCACGAGACCAGGGAGATCACCATGGCCCCCAAGACCGAACTCGCCACCCTCGCCGACGAGATCCTGGAGCTGGAGTCGGAGACCTTCGAGATCTCGGACTACTCCGACGCGTCCGAGGTCGTCCTCGCCGGTTCCACGTCGTGTTCCTCGACGTCGACCTGCTCCAGCACCACCAGCACCACCTCCTGCAGCGCCTGACACCGCTGCTCGGCCCGCTCGCGCGCCGGCCCCCTCCGTCGGTCGGAGGGGGCTGTCGCACGTACCGGACGTGCCGCGCGGGCCGGTCACGGAAACGGGTGCGGAACGGCCTTGATCTCCGTCTCGGGCAGGTCGTCGGCCCGTCGGCCCGCCGCCCGCAGCGCGGTCCGCAGCCGGGGCATGCGCAGTGCCCGCTGTCTGCTCCAGCCGAAGTCCAGCGGCAGCAGTCCGGGGACGATCGTGGAGACGGTGTGCAGGCCCATCCGGTGCTGTTCCGGCGTCGTCTGGTCGACGGCGAGGACGTCGTACCCCGCTCCCGTCAACCGGTCCCGCAGCAGCCGCAGATCGTCCAGCAGGTCTCCGGTGCGGGGGCGCAGCGGCTGCCAGTCGGCGAACGCCTCCGCCGTCGGGAGGACGGCGGCCGGCTCCAGGTACTCGGCGGCGTGCCGGGCCATGGACGGCAGACCGTAGAGCTGGGCGTGGTCCTTGAGATGCAGGACCCTGCCGAAGTCCCGCTCCATCGACTCCAGTTCGGTCCGACGCTCGGCGACCTGGTAGGGCAGGTGCGGGATGTAGGTGAGGACTTCGGACAGGGCCGCCTCCACCGTCTCCGCCGGATCGAAGCCGGCCGCCGCGCTGAAGGAGAGCGTGCCGGGGCCGCCGTCCCGGCGCACCGCGAGGGCGGTGACGACGGGGACCGCCAGATCCATCCGCGTATCGAAGGCGTGCACGTCGTAGCCGTGCAGGGCCGCCCGGTCGAGCATCGAGCGGACGGCGGGGGCGGTCGCGGTGGTGAGGTCGAGCGCGGTGAGGCGGGCGCGGCCGTACCAGGCGAGGAGGAAGGCGTCCCGCTCGACGAGTTCGAGGAGCCCGAAGAGGATCGCCTCCTCCAGACTGCTCCCGGTGGCACAGCCGTTGGAGCATTCGAAGACGAAGTTGTCCGCGTCGACGCCCGCGCTGTAGTGGGCGAGCCGGGCCGGGATCAGGATCGGCGCGTCGTCGCGCAGGGAGTGACCCCAGACCCAGGGGATCGCCCGGTCCGGGTCGAAGGGGCTGACCAGGGGGTCGGTGGCGTACGTCTCGGGGGCGTAGAAGCCGCAGTCGGCGGGGTTCAGGGCCTGGCCGGCGAGGTTGCGGTAGCGGTCGACGACCGGGGTGGTGCCGCGTCGGCGGTGGGTGCCCGCGTACCGCTCCAGGCCTTCCAGGTGGGCGAGGGTGCGGCTGGTGGCGTAGCGGTTGGCCTGGCCGCTCCAGGTGACGTCGTTGAGACCGGCGTAGCCGCGGACGAAGTGGGTTCCGGCGACCGGGGCGGTGGTGGTGGACGTGGGGTTGATCCAGATGTCGGAGCCGAGCGCGCCGCAGACCGGGTTGGCGAGGGCGGCGGTCGGCAGCGGGTAGGAGTCCAGGGTGCGGAGGCGGTAGCCGTCGGGGTCCGGTTTGGGAGTGGGCCCCAGGTCCATACGGGCGGCCTCCGCCGTGTCCGGGACCTCGTGGACGCAGGCGGGGCACAGGGGTTCGGGCAGCAGCGGAAAGGTGGCCGTGGCGAGGGTGACCAGGTCGACCCGGGTGACCTGGGGCAGCGCCCGGTCGGCGGGGGTCGCGGCGGAGTCCGCAGGGGGCGCGGCGGAGTCCATCGGGGTGGCGGCGGAGTCCGCCCTGGGCGCGGCGGAGTCCGTCGGAGTGGCGGCGGAGTCCGCCGGGGGCGCGGCGGAGCTCACCGGCGCGGCGGCAGAGTCCGCAGGGGGCGCGGCGGAGTTCACCGGCTCGGTCTCCGGGGCGGCGGGGACCGGACCGGGGTGGTCCCGTTCGCCGGTCATCACCGCGCTGTACGTGGCCCAGACGGCGTCCACCGCGTACTCCGTGAGCACCGGCCAGTGCACGGCCCCTCGCGGCTCGTGCCCCAGCTCCAGCGCCTCCCGCTCCGACCGGCTGCGCAGCCGCTGCCAGCGCATCGCGAGGCACTGGCCGCAGGCGGTGGCATCGGGCCCGCCGCCCCAGGGGCCGATGAGGACGGCCCGCGAGGTCAGCTGCACGTCGGCGGCGGGCCGGGTGTGGGCGTACGGGTCGGGGTGGCCGAAGCCGAGGACGTCGGCGGCCCCGAGCGGGACCACGTACGGCACGGGCAGGCCGCCGCCGGAGACGGCCGCGTGGCGTGCCGACAACGCGGACTGGAGCCGGGCGCGCGCCGCGTCCAGCGGGGTCGAGGCGGTGGCCGTCGTCATGACTTGTCGCTCCAGCGGAAGGTCTTCAGCGCCACCGCGCCGAGGACGAGGGCGAATCCGGCGAGGACGGCGCAGGCGACGCCGATGTCCGTCAGGGAACCGCCGCCGGTGAGCGCGCCGGAGACCCCGTCGTTGAGGTAGCGCAGCGGCAGGATGCGGGAGAGGTTCTGCATCCAGCCGGGCATGGCGTCCAGCGGGAAGAACGAGCCGGACAGGAACGCCATCGGGATCATCAGGCAGTTGGCGACGGCGGCGACGGCCTCGGGGGTCTTGGCGTAACTGCCGACGATGACGCCGAGCGCGAGGAACGCGGTGATGCCGAGCACCAGCACCGGCAGGGCGAGCGGCCAGCGGCCGTCCAACTGGAGCCCGAAGGAGGGGAGCAGGGCCACGGCGACGAAGAGGACCGCCTGTACGGCTCCGATGCCGAGTGCCAGGACGTAACGGGAGGCGAGGACGGTGGAGACGGGCGTGGGCGTCATCCGGATCAGCCGGAGGATGTCGTCGCGCCGCCACTGCATGAGGACGAACCCGACGCCGAAGACGGCGGCGTTGGCGACGCCCCAGGACAGCACGCCGGGCGCGATGTAGTTGATGTAGGGCTTGCCGCTCTCCTCGACGGTCTGGCCGTGGAAGATCAGCCCGAAGACCACCAGGAAGATGAGCGGGAAGGCGAAGGTGAAGAAGAGGGTGGTGCGGTCGCGGGTGTAGGCCCGGTATCCGGCCTGGCTCAGCGCGGTGTAGGCGCTCATCGGGGTGTCTCCGTATCGCTGGTCGCTGCGGGTGGGGGCCGTTCGACGGGCCTGGGGCGGATCGGCCGGGGCGTGGCCGCGGATCGGCGGGGTGCCGGCCGCAGATCGGCTGGAGCGGCGGCCGCGGGTCGGCCGGGGTCACGGTCGCGGATCGGCCGAGGTCACGGTCGCGGATCGGCCGAGGTCACGGCCGGTGTCGGCCGCAGATCGGCCAGGGTCACGGCCGCGGGTCGGCCGGGGTCACGGCTGTGGGGCCCCGGTGCCGGTCAGGTCCAGGTAGACGTCCTCCAGGCTCACCGTCCTGGTCTGTACGCCCTGGAGCCCCGCGATCGCGTCGACGGCGGCCAGGACCCGGCCCGCCGCGAGGGTCTCCAGCACGAGCGAGCCGCCCTCCTCGGTCACCCGGTCCACGTCCGGGATGGCGCGGGCCTGTTCGGGGGTGAGGCGGTCGGCCGGGATCAGCAGCCGGGTGGTCGGGCTGGAGGCGGCGATCAGCCGGCCGGGGCTGTCCAGTGCGGCGACCCTGCCCGCGACCATGATCGCGACCCGGTCGCAGAGCGCCTCGGCCTCGTCGAGGTGGTGCGTGGTGTAGACGATGGTGCGGCCCTGGCCCTTGAGGTCGCGCAGGACCTGCCACAGCGAGCGGCGGGCCTGCGGGTCGAGGGCGGCGGTCGGCTCGTCCAGGAAGATCAGTTCGGGGTCGTGGACCAGGGCGGAGGCGATGGCGAGCCGCTGCCGCTGGCCGCCGGAGAGGTCGTCGACCCGGGTGTCGCCCTGCTCGGTGAGGCCGACGGAGGCGAGGGCGCGTGTCGCGGCGGCCGCGTCGCACCGGTAGAGGGCCGCCATGGTGGCCAGGTGTTCGCGGGCGGTCAGCCGGACGAAGAACGCGGAGGCCTGGGTCTGCACGCCGAGCCGGGGCAGCAGGGCGGTGTTGCGCGGCCAGGGGCTCGTGCCGAGGACCGCCACCGTTCCGGAGTCGGCCCGCCGCTGGCCCTCCATGATCTCGACGAGCGTCGTCTTGCCCGCCCCGTTGGGCCCGAGCAGCCCGAAGAACTCCCCGCGTTCGACGGTCAGCGAGACCCCGTCGACGGCCCGGGTCGCGCCGTACGCCTTGTGGACGTCGGCCAGGGCGACGGCGGGCCCGGCGGGCGGTCCGGCCGGGGGGTCCTGCGGGGTGCGGGGGGCGGTGGACGTCATGGAACTCTCCTTGGGATGGAACATCAGGCCGTCAGCAGATGATGGGCGCCCGCGACGACCGCCGCGACCAGCGCGGCGAGAACGAACACCGTGCCCAACACATAGGCGGGATAAGCGATTCGGGCGCGGCGGGGATACGCGGTCGCCTCCGGGGAGCGGCGCAGGGCGAGCCGCAGATAGCCGCCGGCGGAGGCGGCGAGACCGGTGGCCCCGGCGAGCTGGCTCGCGATCTTGTACCCGTCCAGCGGTGGCAGCGGCACGAGCATCGCGAACGCCTGCACGCTGCCGAGGAGGAGCAGCGCGGCGAGCGCCTCGTGCGTGGCGTCGTCCAGCGGGGCGAAGAGCCAGAGAGCACAGAAGGGGAGCAGGAAGAGGAGGTTCATCACCGCGCCCGCGACCGCCGTGGCGATGCGGTGCCGACGCCGCCCGAGGTAGGGATAGTTGTCGACCGTGCAGTACATGATGACGAAGGGCAGCCGCCACCGCAGCCCGATCTCGGCGACCTGCCCGCCGTAGTGCCGGGCCACCACGCCGTGGGCGAGTTCGTGGAGAGCGGTACTCAGCCAGAGCAGGATCGCCGTGCCGGTCAGCAGGACGGGGTTGGTGAACAACTCTCGGACAGCGAGGAGCAGTTCGCCGGCGCGGACGGTCACGACCACCTCCATCGCGACGAGCAGCGCCAGCAGGGGCGCCATCGCCCAGGGCGCCAGCAGGAAGCCGAAGAGCCGGTGGAGGCGGGCGGTGGTGGCGTCGGCGTCGGCCACCAGGGGGAGGGTGCCGCGCAGCAGGGTGCGGGGCGCGGCCGTGACGGCAGGGGCTTTCCGTACCGGGTTCCCGGACAGCAGCCCCTTCGCCCCGAGCATCGTGAGGATCTGCTGCCAGTGGGCGTCCCCCAGCCGCCGCCCGTACGCCCCCGCGTACTCCTCGCCGATCTCCGCGAGGCTCCGCTCTCCGTCCATACGGGCGATGAGGAAGTGTTCCTTGGCTCCGACCTTGAAGGAGTTGCCGGTCTCGGCGTCCTTGATCAGGTGGACGGTGGCGGCCCCGTCCAGCAGCGGATCGCTGATCAGGACGCTGGGCCGCAGCTCGGGCCGGTAGGCGGCGAGCGCCCCGGGGACGGCGCTCACGCGGGCCCCGCCCCGGACTCCGCCCCGGACTCCGAGGCGGTCCCCCGCTCGGACTCCTTGAGGACGCGGCCCAGGACATGGCTGAGGTAGGCCTCGTCGCGGATCGTGACGTGCAGCCGGTTGTTGGTCATATGCATGTACGGGGACAGCAGCAGCGGCAGCGCCACGGCGGGGTCGGTGACCCGCTCGTCCCGCTCGCCGTCCCAGGACCGGAAGACCAGGTCCCCGTCCACGGCCAGCTTCCGTGCCCGGTCGCGCAGTTCGGCGCAGTGACCGGCCCAGCCCGCCAGCGATCCGGGCAGCGAGCGGGCGCTCCCGGGCGGGGCCGTGGCGGCCCGGACGCGGGCGAACCGGTCCCGCAGCCCGTCCGCCGTGCGGGCGTAGTTGCGGTCGTACTCGTCGGTGCCGATGAAGCCGGTGCCGGGGAATGCCCGATGCCAGAACTCGTAGTAGCTGTCCAGGTATCCGGTCAGCTCCGCCCGGTCCGGCAGGAAGGTCGAGGACATCACCATCATCAACTGGGCGGCGGTGCCCAGCAGGACCGTGCGCAGGTGGAGGTTCTTGGTGGCCAGCGCGTCGATCACCAGGTCGCTGGAGTGCCGGAAGTGCCATTCGGCCAGTTCGATCCCGGCGGGCCCGCCGTACTTCCCGAACTCCGGCTCGTACCGCTCGCGGTGGCGGGAGTTGTTGGGGCGCAGGTTCATCCGGCCCTGCTCGTCGGTGTAGTGGCCGCGTTCGCTGCCGGGGAACTCGATCTCGAAGAGGGTGTTGTAGAAGTCGTTGAGGAACCCGGAGTCGACCTCGTACAGGGCGGGCCGTTGGGCCAGGAAGGCGTCCACGGCCTGTTCGGTGCGGCGGGCCACCTCGGGCTCGGCCGAGGGTGAGGACGGCTTCAGGCGCAGGCGTACGTGAGGGCCCTCCAGCCAGTAGTTGATGAAGAAGTACCCGGCGATCAGCCCGTCCTCCTCCAGCTCCGCGACCAGCGGGCGGACACAGTTCAGGAGGAAGGGGCGGGGGTTGGCCGCGTAGAAGACATGGGTGGCCTGCCAGGCACCGGAGAGGGTCGTCGGCCCGGTCACGAGCGGGGTCATGGGGTCCTCCTGCGGACGGGTGCGGCCGTCTCCACGGCCAGTTCGGCGACATGGCGGCCGGGGCCGCAGACGGTGGGCAGCGCGTCCTCGTCCGGCAGCATCTCCCGGAACACCACGCGGGCCTCCGGGGACTTGACGAGGGCCTCGAAGGCGGCCAGGGAGAGCGGGCTGTCGAAGTCGAGGTACTGCGGTTTGGCTCCGGTCGCACCCCGGGCCCCGGTGTCCGACACGGTCGCGAAGACCCGGTCGGGCAGGCCGTGGGTACGCCGGAAGGCGTGCCAGTCCAGGAACCAGCCGTCCTCCGGAGCTCCGGGGCGGTGCAGCGGGAGCACGGCGGCCGGGGCGCTCCAGCTGCGCCGGCTCAGGACGAGCGAGCCGTGCCGCACCCGGGGCCGCCCGGTGACCCCGCCGCGCGCCTCGCCCTCGGGGACGCCCGCCCACACGTTGAGCGGGGCCATCGAGGTCGGGGAGAGGAGGAGCAGCGTGCGGGGCAGCTCGGGCAGGGCGAGGGGGACGAGGTAGCCGAGGTAGACGGGGATCACCTCGCGGTCCAGGCGGACCGAGCGCAGGGCGAGCCGGTCGCCGTCGGGGTCGTGCACGAGGTACAGGTCGTCCAGGTCGATCCTGAACTCCGCCTCCAAGGTGCCGCGTTCGCCGGGGCAGACGATCTCGTACGGGGTCAGCCGGCCGTGCAGGTTGAGGTTGCTGGTGACCGGGCCGCCGGTGACCTCGGCGAGGACGGCGCCCTCGGGGACCATCGCGTCGGTCTCCGCCAGGAGCCGTTCGCCGAGGCCGTCGAAGAGCTGGGTGAACCGGCTGAACGGGAACGACACTCCGCCGTAGGACCGGTTGAGAACGACGAGGGGGTCGCCGGGCCGTTCGGCGATCTGGACGTGGTGGCTCATCGGCGCGAAGTCCGTCACCGGGAGGTCCAGTTCACCGGCGACCGCGTCCAGGAAGGCGTCGTCGAGGCGCACTTCGGCCGCCTCCGGCTCCGCCGCCTGCCACAGGGCGGTCATCCGGGCGGTGAAGGTGCGCCGCGCGGCGTCGAGGGCGCGCAGACGGGGCAGTCCCAGCCAGTTGACCTCGGGTACGTAGGTCCCGTCGGCGTCGTACGGGGTGCGGGAGGCGGTGAACGTCATGTACTGGTCGAAGAAGTCCTCGTGGAAGTCGTGGACCAGCTTCAGCAGGTCGTCGCAGCGGCCTCCGCGTCCGTAGCGCGCCAGGAAGAAGCCCTGGAAGGTGATCCGCTGCGGAAGGGTGAGATCGAAGGCGGGCAGCACCCGCTCCACGGCCGCCAGCGGTCCTGCGGCCAGCTCCCGCCAGGCGTCGGGGTCCAGCTCCGCCCGCGGGCCCGCAGCCGCGTCCTCGTACAGCAGCGTCTGCGGGACCTTCGCGCGTTCGGCCCCCAACTCCTCCTCCTGGACCGCCCGCAGCCCGGCCCGTACGGCTTCCAGCAGGGCGCGCCGCTCGTCCGGGGCGGCGTCGGCGAAGCGGGCGGCGTGGGCGGCGGGCTCCTCCAGCCGGTCCGCCAGTCGGTCGGCCCAGGGGCGGCCCAGGCCGCGCAGCGCGCCCTGGAAGGCGCGGAGCGGGTCGGTGTCGTGGACCTCGGTCCGCAGGCACGGCACCTGGACCATGCCGACGTCCAGGAGCGCCCCGAGGTACTGCTCGCACTCCTCGCGCGGCGCGCCCCGGTCCTGTTCCAGCCAGGCCGCCAGCTCGCCGTAGCGGATGGCGCCGCGCTCCTCGAACAGGCCGAGCAGCCGTTCCAGGGTGCCGCTGCGGCGCAGGAAGAACAACCGGTCCTTCACCGCGTCGAAGGTGACGGCGGTGTCGTCGTCCCCCGCCGTGACCCAGCGCCGGACGTAGCGGACCCGGTCGTCGTCGCGCCCCCAGCCCGAAGCGGGGGCGAGGGGCAGATCGGCCCGGCGGACCGGGTCGGCGAGGACCGCGTCGGCGAGCCGGCCCAGCGCCACGACATTGAGCCGCACCTGCGTCCGCCACTCCTCCCCGGCCCGTACGCGCAGCCCGTCGAAGCCGCCGAACACGCCGGGGGCGACGCCGGTGAAGGTCGAGAAGGGGCTGGTCTTGCAGGCGGTCCGGTAGACGTAGGAGAGCAGCGAGCGTTCGATCTTGCGCTGCTTGCGGTCCGGCCGCGCCCCGGGGCGGGACGCCTTCTCCCGGTAGGCGTCGAGCTGGGCGTCCAGGGTCGGCGAGGCGAGCAACAGCCCCTTGCGCAGGCGCTCGTGGCCGGCGAGCCGGGCCAGCTCGGCACGGCTGCGGCCGGTCTCGTCCGCCAGCAGACCGGCCCCCGCCTCCCGCTTCCCGGCGAGGGCGCGCCGGCCGGCCAGCCAGTCGGCGAGGGCCCGGGCGGCGCCCGGGTCGAGAACGCGGACCCGGGCGAGGGTGACCTCAGTGGCCGAGGGGTCCGGCAGCCGGTTGTTGAAGACGTCCCGGCGCAGTTTCAGCAGGGCGCGGCGCAGCGGTTCGTCGTCGCTTCCGCCGATCAGCCCGTGCAGGTGATCCGCGGCCTTCCCGGCCAGCAGCGCCAGTTGTTCGGTGGTGTCGAGGACGTCGTCGGCCCAGCGGCGGCTGTCCGGGCAGCGCAGGGCCCGGACCGCGTCGACCGGGAGCCCGGCGACACGCAGCATGAACGCGGGCCGGGGGGACGGGGGGTTCACCGCGTCCGTGGGGGTGCGGGCGCCGGTGTCGGCATCGGTGTGCGGGTGGGTCATCGTCGGCCCCCGTCAGGCGATCTCGTAGCGGAAGTCGGCGGGGGCGGGGCGCTCGTTGCCGATCATCATGATCAGCAGGGGCGCCTCGCCCGTCCCTTCGAGACCCAGCTCCTCGATGTAGGAGATGTTGTCGAAGCCGAGGGCGACCCCGCAGCCGAGGTCCACGGCCGCCGCGGCGGTGTAGACGGACTGGGCGACGGCCCCGATGGTGGCGTTGACCAGCCGGTATCCCCGGTCTCCGACCGCGTCGAGGACGGCGGTGGTGCGGACGGTCGGCACGAGGACGGCCCCGGCCTGCTCCAGGTTGTAGTTGGCGAGGAAGTAGTTGCGCTGGAGGAACTCCCCCGGCCGCCCCTCCTTCACCCGCCGCAGGTTCCGCCGCTCGGGGTCGTAGACGTACGAACCGGGCTCGACGCCCTCGACATGGCTCACGAACACGTACAGCCGCGCCAGCCGGGCGCCGCCGGTGTCGCCGCCGAGCCGCGACCCGGCCGAGGCGGCGGCCAGGCAGGCGGCCAGCTGGTCGGCGGTCACCGGCTTCTGGGCGTCGAACCGGCCGAAGCTGCTGCGGCGTGCGCGCAGCGCGGTGCGTACGTCGGCGTCCAGGGGCCGGGCGGCCGGCAGCGCCACCTCCGCGAGCGCCGGGTCGGCGGGATGCGCGGCGGCGGGCCCGAGGGCGTCCGGGGCGGGGCGGGCGGTGGCGTCGGCGGAGGTGGCCGCCTGCATGCGGAGCAGCGCGTCGAAAGCGAGGACGGTACGGGAGCGCTCACGGTCCCGGTGCCGGACGGAGACGGGAGCGGCGGCGTCGGGACGGCCCGAACCCGGCTTCGCACCGGCCCACTTGAGCGGCACGACGGCGAAGATCCCCTCCTGCTCCGGGTCCACGCCGAGGAGCGCGGCCAGGCGTTCCTCGTCGAACCAGAGGGCCGGCTCGACGGCCAGCCCCCGGGCGGCCGCCCACATCCGCCAGGTCTGGACGCAGGCTCCGAGGTCCATGGAGACGGCGTGGAAGGAGAAGCTGTTGTACTTGAAGGAGTTCTGCCAGTACTTGATGCCGAGCACCAGGTACTGATCGGTCCCGGGCCCCGGCGCGCCCTCGCCCAACGCGTCGCGCACCCGGCCGGAGACATCGCCCGTGAGCAGCCGTTGCATGGTGTGGTGCCGGGTGGAGTAGTAGTGCACCCCCGGCGGCACGGGGGCACTCGGCCCGGACACCCAGTGGATGCTGACCGGGTAGAGCCCGCCGCCGGAGGCGGAGCCGCGCGACCAGTTGGCCAGCGGGTAGAGGGGCAGCGCGTTCAGGTCCGTGTTGGCCTGGACGCCCAGGCGGCGGCCGGTCAGACCGTAGGAGTCGCGGAGCATGCCGGACAGCGAGACGAGATCGAACTCCCCCTGCGCCGAGCCGCCTTCGGGGAACAGGCCCCGGTCGAGCGTCGCCCCGGCCGGGTAGGGGGCGTCCGGCAGCGGGAAGCCGTCCGCGCCCGGGTGGAACTTGGCCTTGCGCGGCCCGTCCCGCCAGTTCGGTACGTAGTCCGCGGGGTCCATCGGGACCCGCCCGCGATGCATGATCGCGGCGGCGTATTCCTGGGCGTATCCCATGGCGGGCTCCTTGGTCACGGCAAGAGGGGGTGGGCTCCCCGGGACGGGGCGCGGGGCGGGCGCGCTCATGGGAACGGGTGCGGGGCCGGGTTGAGATCGGCGTCGGTGAGGTCCGTCGTCCGCAGCCCCGCCTCGCGCAGGGCGGTACGCAGCCGGGGCATGCCCAGGGCACGCTGGCGGGTCCAGCCGAAGTCGATCGGCAGCAGCCCGGGCACGATCACGCTCACCGTTCTCAGCCCCAGGTCGCGCTGTTCCGGCATGGTCTGGTCGACGACGACCACGTCGAACCCGGCGGCGGCCACGGTGTCCACGCACCGCAGCAGGTCCTCGCGCAGATCCTCGGAGACCGGCAGGGGCGGCCGGCCGCCGGGCCCGTCCCCGTACAGCTCGTCGAAGGAACGGGCCCGTGGGCGTGCGCTTCCCGGTGCGCCGAGCAGGAAGTCCGCGTGGTCGCCCATCTCCGGGATCCCGTACGCCAACGGGTGGTCGTGCAGCGCCTCGACCTTCGCGAAGTCGCCGGCCATGGCCCGCAGCCGCTCCTCGTCCCGCTCCGTGCGGCCCTGGAGGTTGACGGCGTCGGTGGCGATCTCGCAGAGCGCCCCGGCGAGCGCCGCCTCCGGGTCGAGCCCGGCGCCCGCGCCGAAGCACATCCGGCCGGGCCCGCCGTCGGGGCGGACGGCGACGCCGGTGACGACGGGGATCGGGAAGGTGATCCGGGTGTCGAAGAACCGCGCCTCGTAGCCGTACATCTCCAGCCGGTCCACCATGTGCCGCGTGGCGGGGCGGCGGCTGGTGCGCGGGTCGATCTCGGGCAGCGCGGCCCGCCCGTACCAGGAGAGCAGGAACGCGTCCCGCTCCACGACCTCCATCAGCCCGAAGTAGGCGGCCTCCTCCAACGCGCCGCCGGAGGCGCAGCCGTTGGAGCTCTCCTGCACGAACCGGTTCTCCAGGCCGGGCGCGTGGTAGTACGTGAGCACCTCGGGGACCAGGACGGTGTGTCCGTCGCGCAGCGACCAGCCGCGCACCCAGGGGATCTCCCGGTCCGGAGTGAAGGGGCGGACCCGAGGGTTGGCCCGGTGGAAGTCGTCGGAGTAGAGGCCGCAGACGCGCGGGTCCACGGCGGCCCGGCCCTCGCCGCGCAGGGTGTCGAGACTGGCGTGGACCTGGGGGCGTTTGGCGCGGGACCGCATGCCCGCGTACCGCTCCAGGCCCTCCAGCACCCCGATGCGCACGCTCTCGGCGAAGGTGTCGGCATGCCCGCCCCAGAACGTCTCGCGCAGATACGGTCCCGAGCGCAGGGAGAAGCAGCCGATGGTGGCGGAGGTGGACGTGGAGGAGACGTCCTGGACGACGGAGGGGCCCAGCGACCCGCAGACGGGGTTGGCGTACGGCTCGACGGGCAGCTCGTAGTCGCCGAGGTCCCGGACCCGGAAGCCGCCCGGCCGCAGCTTGGGCGCGGGCTTCAGGGTGATCGCGCAGGCCTCGTCGGTGTCGGGCTCGGACCGCCCGCAGGCGGGGCACTCGGGGTCGGGGACGAGCGGGTAGTGGCGGGCGGCCAGGGTCTGCAGGTCGACGAGGTGGACGGCGGGGAAGGCCCCCGTGGCCGGTCCGCCGCCGGTCAGCCGGGCGGCGATGACGCCGGCGAGGGCCTCGGCCGCGAACGGGGTGATGTACGGGGACGGGCCCGCCGCCCGGGTCCCGGAGCCGAGCTCCAGCGCCTCGCGCAGAGCGACGGACCGCACGGCCTGCCACCGGCGCTCCAGGCAGCGGGCGCAGGGGCGTTGCCCGGCCGGGTCCGGTGCCGGAAGGGGGCCGACGACGGCGTGCCGCCCGTAGTAGCGCACCGGCACGGCACCGGCCGGGTCCACCGGCCCGCCGCCCGCGAACGCGTCGCGTACGCCGAGGGGCCGGACGTCCAGCGGCAGGGCGACCGCCGCGCCGCCGCGCCGGGCGAGGCCCTCCCCCAGCAGCTCAGCGAGCAGCCGGGTGGAATCCTCCAGCACCTGCGCGTCCCGTACGTCCGGCGCGGCCGGTGCGACCGGTGCCCGCTGCTCGTCCTGCGCGGCCGGTCCACGCGGCGCGTCCGGTGCGTCCGGTGCCCGCGGCTCGTCCTGCGCGGCGGGTCCACGCGGCTCGTCCTGCACGGCGGGTCCACGCGGCTCGTCCTGCACGGCCGGTCCACGCGGCGCGTCCGGCGCGTCCGGTGGCCACGGATCGTCCCGCGCGGCCGGTCCACGCGGCTCGTCCCGCGCGTCCCGCGACGTCTCAGCGGGCATCGGTGCCGCCCTCGCCGTCCACCGTGAGCAGCACCCGGGCCGTGGCGATGGCCCCGGAGAGCAGGTCCGCCGGGGTCGTCGGCACATACAGGGCGTCGCGCCCGGCGGACCGCAGCGCCGCCAGCACCGTGTCGAACGTGCTCTCCGCCGCGTCCGCCACGACGGACTCGCCGCTCACCGCGATCGCCCCGGGGGCGAGGTCGGCCACCAGCGGGTCGCCGAGGTCGACCGCCGCTCCGGGGTCCTCGGCGGCGAGCTGCGCCTGACCGAGCAGGTCCCGCAGGGCGGACGCGGCCGCCGTACGCCGGGACAGCCCGGCCCCGACCGCCCAACGGTCCTCACCGCCAGGGCCGTTCGCCTCGCGGGCCAGCACCACGTGCGCGGAGGTGCGGTCCGCCTCGCCCAGGTCGAGGAGGTCCACGGAGAGGTCGAGGTTGGCGGCGGACTTCAGCAGGAACACCAGCTCCGGGTCGTCACCGCCGATCGCCGTCGGGCTGACCCGGGTGGCGCCGCGTACCGCGCGGAGCAGCGCGTCGTGGGCGAGCGCGGACAGCAGCCCCCGGCCCGCCGCCTCCGCCGCGCTGCCGCCCGCCCCGGCTCCGGCGGTGGTCGCCAGGTGCACCCGGTCGTGGTTGTGCGGCCCGAACGGGCGCAGTGCGGCGGCCGGGACCCGTACCGGGTCCTTGCCGATCAGGGACGTGGCGACCGCCCAGGCGGCGGGCGCGGCCCCGGTGCCGCCGCCGGTCGTCAGGGCGCCCGGCCCGAGCGTCCGCAGCGCCCGCGCACCGCCTTCCCGGTCATCGCCCTCCGCGCCCTCGACACCGGCCAGGGGGACCACGTGCTCCACGTACGCCTCGGCCGCCGCGTACAGCGCCCGGGTCCGGGCCCCGGCCAGGTGGTGCACGTCGAACGCGGCGATCCGGCGGCGCGCCCCGCCCCGGAGCGCCACTTCGACCCGGCTGAGCTTCAGCGGGGTCTGGGTCAGCTCCTCGTCGTCGTAGCGGCGGAAGATCCCGGTGTACGGGCGGACCAGCGCGGTGCTGACCCGGTTCAGCTCCTCGACCAGCTCCTCCGCGTCGCGGGCGGTCTCCACGGTCGCGGTGACGGGCAGGGCGAGCGTGCCGGGCAGGGCGGCGGCGGGTCCGTCGGCTCCCTCGGCGAGGAGCGCGGCGCAGCGGGCGCAGCGGGGGTGGGGCTGGACCGGTTCGGCCATCACGTCCAGCGATTCCAGGTCCTGGACGAGGACCTGGCCGGCCGTCTCGGCGGGGAGTGCGCCGGTGGTCAGGCGGAAGACCTCGTAGCCGACGAGGTTGCCGACCATCGCGGCGACCGGCCCGGACAGGGCGGCCCCGCCGGACGGTACGGACCCGGCCGCCTCGCCCCACAGCTCGGCCGCCGTGCCGGGGTCGACGTTGCCGCCCAGGCGCAGCAGGGCGCAGGACCAGCAGCCGGTGGAGCCGGCGGTGGCGAGCGGGCCGACGATCAGTCGGCGGCCGAACAGCCAGGCGGGGATGAGGGTCACGCCCTCCGGCACCCCGGCGGCCAGCAGCCGGTGCGTACGCGCCCCGGCTCCGGCGCCGGTGACGACGACGATGTCGTAGCCGTCCAGGTCGGCCCAGCCCGCGTCCGTCCCGGCGGCGAGCGCCTCGATGCGCGCCCCGTTGGCCGCGGCTTCGGCCGCGACGCCGTCCTCCGGCGTGAGTGTCCCGATGGCGGCGCACCCGTTGCGCACCAGGCTCAGCGCGCACCAGCGGGCCGTCTCGTCGTCGCCGAGGACGGCGACACGGGTGGCGCGGTAGCGGGCGAAGCGGGCGGGGGCGTCGTCGGTGTAGTGGTCGACGTACGCGATCTGCGCGGCGAACCGCTCGGCGGTCTCCTCGTCCACCGCGTCCCCGGCGGTGTCGGCCTCGGGGATGTCGCGGGCGAAGCCGCGCGCGTACAGCGTCTTGACCAGCTCGGCGGCCATCGCCCGCTGCGCGGGCCCGAACCCGGCGCACAGTTCGGCCATCCGGTGCTGCCCGGTGAGGTGCGGGACGACGAGGGAGGCGAAGCGGTAGGCGGTGCGGCCGGTGAGGTGGAACCCGCCGTCGGCGTTGTGGAACAGCACCCCGCCGGGGGTCTCGGTGAACAGCACGTCGCGCCGGATACGCGGCCGGGTCGCGGCGAGCCCGTCGAACGCGGGCGGCGAGGCGGCTGCGGGGGGTGCGGTGGGTGCGGCGCTCTCGGCCATGGGGATCACACCTTCTCTGTGCGGCGGTCGCGGATCCGGGCGGTTCTTCGTACGTGGGCGCGGAGCAGGTCGTGGATGCGGTACGGGCCCGGCGGGCCGTCCTCCAGCAGTCCGGCGTCGGCGAGTTGCTCCCGTACGGATTCGGGAACGGGTCCCTCGTCCTCGGGGCCCCGGTCGGCGAGCAGCTCCGGCGGGCCCTGGGCGAGGCGTTCGAACGCCTCCGACAGCCGGGGGTCGAGCCGGTCGAGCGCCCGGTCGAAGAGGCCGGTGACCGAGTGGTCCGGGGAGTCGGTCAGGGTGAGCCGGGCAAGCGGGTCCTCGCCCAGCCAGTCGACGGCGTCGGCCAGCCGCAGCCCCGGCCGGGTGAGCAGCCGGGCGGTGAGGATGCGCAGGGCGGCGGGGAAGTGGCCGCACACGGCGGCGAGCCGGTGGGCGGCGCGGGGTTCGGCCTCCACCCGCTCGGCCCCCAGGGCGGCCAGCAGCAGGGCGTGCGACTCGGCCTCGGTGAAGGCGGTCAGGCGCTGCACCCAGCCGCCGTGGGTCGCGATGAGCCCGCCGAGCCCCATCCGGCTGGTGACCACGACGGCGAGGTCCGGCCCGTCCCCGGCGTCCCCCTTCAGCGTGAGCAGGGGGCGCACCTGGTCGGCGTCGACCACGTCGTCGAGGATCAGCAGCGCGCGCCCCGCGCCCGCCGCCGCGAGCGCGGCGGCCACGTCGGCGGCGGCCTCCTCGGCGGTGCGGGGTTCGCCGTCCGCGCGGGTCATCCGGACGAGCAACTGCCCGGCGGGGAAGGCGTCCCGGACGATCAGGGCGACATGCCGGGCGAGTGCCGACTTGCCGATGCCGGGGGCTCCGGACACCAGGACGGTGAGGGGCCGGTGGTCCTCGGGGCCGGGAGGCGGGGGCTCCGTCAGGCGGGCGGCCATGGCGGCGGCCTCGGCGGCGCGCCCGGTGAAGTGCGGCACGGCGGGGACGGGCCCGACGCCGGAGGCGGCGGACGGGGCGAAGCCCCCGGCAGCGCCCGGGACCGCGGCCGGCGCGGAGCCCTGGACACCGACCGGCGCGGAGCCCGGGACCGCGGCCGGCGCGGCACCTTGGACCGCGACCTGCGTGGCGGCCGGAACCGCGACCGGCGCGGCGGTCGAGGGGGTGGACGAGGTGGCGGCCGGGGGTGTGGACGAGGTGGCGGCCGGGCCCACGGCGGAGGCCGCGTCCGGGGCGACCGCCGGGAGGGGGACGGTCTCGCCCCGGATGACCCGGGGGGCCGCCGAGCCCGCCGGGCCCAGGTCCTCGCCGCGCAGGATGGACAGCTCGAGCCGGCGCAGGGAGGGCGAGGGGTCCACGCCCAGCTCCTCCAGCAGGAAACCCTTGACCCTTCGGTACTCGGCAAGGGCCTGCGACTGGCGTCCGCAGCGGTAGAGGGCCTCGATGAGCTGCTCGTGGAAGCGTTCGTGCCCCGGGTGAACGCGCGTAGCGGTCCACAGGTCGACGAGCGCGTCACCGCAGCGCCCGAGCCCCAGCAGCAGGTCGCAGACCCGTTCGACCGCGCGCAGCCGTTCCTCCGCGAGCCGGGGCACCTCGTCGCGGTGCAGGACGACGGACCGTACGTTGGCGAGGAGCGAGCCCTGCCAGAGCGACAGGGCCTGCCTGAGCGCGCAGAGCTCCGCCTCCGGGTCCCGGTCCAGGGCGGCGGCCCGGCGCACCTGGTCGCGGAAGCCGAGGAGGTCCAGCGTCGGCGGTGCGGCGGTGATCCGGTAGCCGCCGGGCACCGCTTCGATGGAGGTGCCGGTGACCCCGTGCTTGGCGAACAGCCGGCGGAGCCGCAGGACGCAGGTCTGGAGGGCGGCGCGGGCGGTGGCGGGCTGTTCCTCGCCCCACACGGCGCGCTGCAAGTACTCCGCGGAGACTGTGGAGTTGGCGTGCAGGAGCAGCGCGGCGAGCAGATTGGCGGGCTTGGAGGGCTGGAGGACGACGGTGTCGGGACCGTCCGCGAGGGCCAGTGGCCCCAGAAGCTGGAACCGCATCAGGGACGGCGCCCCCAAGAGGCGACCCGACTGCCCTGCCCCTTCCGCGGGTTCCGCCGCGTCTGCCGGGCTCGCCACCTCTAGTCCCAGCCGTTGACCAGCTTGCACACCTGAACGGGTGTGGAGTCCGGGGGCAGTTGGCCGATGAGACCCGCCAGCTCCGTACAGATGAGCCGGGCGACGTGGTCGGCGGCGGGCGGCGGGCCGGCAGGGGTGGTGGCCGATGCGGTGCCGGTGGAGAGGGTGAGGGCGGCGAGGGCGATACCGGTGACGAGGGCGGCGGCTCTGGCCGGGCGGCGCTGCTTCTGCGCAAGCGGAGACCTTGACACGTGTTCCCCTTCGACAGTGGCGTCGGAGCCGGGGGGTCGTCCCGGCACGCACGACGATGCCAGCGCGGAACGCGCCACAAGAGAGGCCGCGGTGTCAGCTTGCTGCACGGGAGTGCGCCGCCCTGTGCAGCAAGCTGACACGGTCCGCCGTGACCGGCGGGCCGGGGCGGGGAACGGGCTCGGCCCCGGGACGTTTGGAGGAACGTCCCGGGGCCTGCCGGTCATCCTACGGTGACGCCCTCGGGCTCACCCCCCGCCGGGCGGGTGTGTGCTCAGCCGTCCGTCGCGATGGCGTTCAGGACGTTCATCCGGCCCGCCCGGAAGGCCGGGACGAGAGCGGCGAACAGTCCGACGAGAGCCGAGCAGGCGAAGACCGTGAGGATCGTCGGCCACGGGATCTCCAGGACCTCAAGTCCCTCCAGGGCCAGCAGCTTCTGGGCCGCGGTGCCCCAGCCCATCCCGAGTCCGAGTCCGAGCAGCGCCCCGAAGAGGGCGATGACGACGGACTCCAGCCGGATCATGCGGCGCAGTTGGCGGCGGGAGAGCCCGATGGCGCGCATGAGGCCGATCTCGCGGGTCCGCTCGACGACGGACAGGGCGAGGGTGTTCACCACCCCGAGCACCGCGACGATGATCGCCAGGGCGAGCAGGCCGTACACGATGTTCAGCAACTGGCCGATCTGGTCCTTCAGTTGCTCCTTGAAGTCGGCCTGGTTCTGCACCTTGTAGACCGGATACTCGGCGATGGCGCTCTTGAGGGCCGCGTACGCCTCCTTCTCCTTGCCCTCCTCCGCCTTGGCGAACATGACCACGTTCTGCGGCATCCGCTCGGCCGGGACGTAGGACGTCGCGGTCGTGAGGTTGGTGTACATCGCGCCGCGGTCGATGTTGGTGTCGTCGGAGGTGATGGCCGCGACCTTGAGCTTCGCGGTCTCCCCCGCCTTGAACGCGACGGTGATCGTGTCGCCGACCTTGATCCCGTGCCGCTCGGCGTAGGCGTCGCCGACGGACATGGCGTCCTTGCCGTACGCCTTCGCGAGGTCACCGGAGATGACCGTGCGGCGGACGTCCTGCTGGTACGTCGGGTCGGCGGCGGTGATCCCCTCGTCCTCGGTCTTGCCGTTCGGGGCGGTGACCTTCGCCGTGACGAAGGTGTAGTCGGTCATGTGCTCCAGGCCGGGGACGGCACGTACGGCGTCGGCGGCCTGGGGCACGATCGGGCGGCCGGTGCTGCTGTCCTGGACGATGAAGTCCGCGCCGACGGACTTGTCGAGCTCCTCGGTGGCCGAGGCCACCATGGAGGACCCGACGACGGACAGGCAGGCCACCAGGGCGAGCCCGATCATCAGGGCCGCGCCGGTCGCTCCCGTACGCCGCGGGTTGCGCAGGGCGTTGCGCTCGGCCAGCCGGCCGACCGGGCCGAAGAGCCTCAGGACGACGACGCTCAGTCCGCGCACCACGACGCCGGCCAGGAGCGGGCCGATCACGATGAAGCCGATGAGGGTCAGCAGCACGCCGAGGGCGAGGAACATGGAGCCTTCGGTGGCCTTGTCGGCCTGGGTCGTCGCCCACAGGGCCGCACCGCCCGCGGCCGTCAGGAACAGGCCGATACCGGCCCTGATCCACCCGGACCGGCCGTCGGCGGGGGTCCCGGCGTCGCGCAGCGCGGCCATCGGGGAGACCTTGCCGGCCCGGCGGGCAGGGACGTACGCGGCGAGGACGGTGACGACGACACCGAGCACGAGGCCGATCGTCGGGGTGGTCCAGGCGACGGTGAGGTCGTCGGTGGACAGCTCCATGCCCACGGCGCCCATCAGTTTCATCAGCCCGACGGCGAGGCCGACGCCGGCCGCGACGCCGAGCACGGAGCCGACGATGCCGAGGAGGACGGCCTCCAGGAGGACGGACCGGTTGACCTGCTTGCGGCTGGAGCCGATGGCCCGCATCAGGCCGATCTCGCGGGTGCGCTGGGCGACCAGCATCGAGAACGTGTTGACGATGAGGAAGATGCCGACGAGGAAGGCGATCCCGGCGAAGCCGAGCATCGCGTACTTCATGACGTCCAGGAAGGCGCCCATGGAGTCCTTGTTGGCGTCGGCGGCCTCCTGCTGGGTCTGGAGCTTGTACGCGGTCGAGCCGTCGAGGGCGGCGGCCACGTTCTTCTTGAGCTGGGTGTCGCCGACGCCGCTCTCGGCCGTCACCAGGACCTGGGTGAAGACGTCGGGGCCGCCCAGCAGGAGCTTCTGCGCGGTGGCGGTGTCGAGGTAGACGACGGCCGCGCCCGGGTTGGTGACGGTGAAGGACGCGATTCCGCTGATCTTCACCTTGAGGTCACCGGTGGCGGCGATGGTGCGCAGCTCGTCGCCGATCTCGAGCTTGTGCTTCTTCGCGGTGTCGGCGTCGATCATCGCCTCGGTGGGACCGCGGGGTGCGTTCCCGGAGGTGATCTCCATCGAACGCAGGTCGTTCTTGGTCCAGTTGCTCGCGATGGTGGGGGCACCGGTCTCGGAGCCCATGTTCTTGTTCTCGCTGTTGACGACCGTGACCGCCATGGACATCACGGCACCCTCGGCCCGCTCCACCCCCTCGGCCTTCTCGACCTGCTGGACGGCGGAGGCGGGCAGCGAGGCCGGCTTGCCACTGTCGGGCTGCTCTTCGCTCGCGTCCGCGTCCTTCGGGCTGACGGTGACGTCGGGCGAGGAGACGGTGAAGAGCTTGTCGAAGGTGGTGTTCATCGTGTCGGTGAACACGAGCGTGCCGCAGACGAACGCCACGGACAGCAGCACCGCGACGGCGGAGAGGGCCATCCGGCCCTTGTGCGCGAGGAAGTTGCGCACGGAGGTCTTCCAGACAGTCATGACGTCCGCCCACGTGCGTCGAAGTGCTTCATGCGGTCGAGGACCTGGTCCGCGGTCGGGTTGTACATCTCGTCGACGATGGAGCCGTCGGCGAGATACAGCACCCGGTCCGCGTAGGAGGCGGCGACGGGGTCGTGGGTGACCATGACGATGGTCTGGCCCAGCTCGTCGACCGACTTGCGGAGGAAGGACAGGACTTCGGCCCCGGCGCGGGAGTCCAGGTTCCCGGTGGGCTCGTCACCGAAGATGATCTCCGGCCGGGCGGCGAGCGCCCTGGCGACGGCGACGCGCTGCTGCTGACCGCCGGAGAGCTGGGTGGGGCGGTGCTTGAGACGCTCGGCGAGCCCGACCGTCTCCACCACCTGCTGGAGCCAGGCGGCGTCGGGCTTGCGGCCCGCGATGTCCATCGGCAGCGTGATGTTCTCGATCGCGTTGAGCGTCGGGAGCAGGTTGAACGCCTGGAAGATGAACCCGATCCGGTCGCGCCGGAGCTGGGTGAGCTTCTTGTCCTTCAGCTTGGTGATCTCGGTCTCGTCGAGGAAGATCTCGCCCGAGGTCACCGTGTCGAGCCCGGCCAGGCAGTGCATCAGGGTCGACTTGCCGGAGCCGGACGGGCCCATGATGGCCGTGAACTGCCCGCGGGCGATGTCCACGTCGACATGGTCGAGCGCGACGACCCGGGTCTCCCCGCCGCCGTACGCCTTCACGACCTGCCGCGCTCGCGCCGCGACGGCCGTACGCCCTCCAGTGCCCCCGTGCCTGGGAATGGTCACAGCCGTTGTCACGGTATTTCTCCTATGTCGGTCGATGACTGGACGTCGTCGGCTACGTTCCGAGTCTGGGTTCCGGACCGGGTCCGGCGCGATGGTGCTCAGCGCAGTCTTCAGGTGGGGTTTTCCCCACCTGCCCCCCTGCGGTGAGCCGTAGCGGCGACGTAAGAAGAGGTTAAGGAGACGCCCCCCGCCGCCACGTCCTCCGCCGGGAGGAACGGGCCCTGGCCACCATGAGGGGGCGCCCCCTAGGGGACTCGTCCCTCGGGTGGAGACGGGGTCAGGGGCACCTTTCGGGACGGTGGGACGACGGACAGGCCGCCCCGCCAAACGGAGCGCAGGGGTCCACCAAAGCCCCCTCCCCATCCGGCGCCCCAGGATGAGACAGTGCCCCGGGAGATACGTGCATAGGGAAGGAACCCCGGTGAGCGGCACGGACGGCACGAGCGACCCGGACGAGGACGCCACGAGCGACACGGGCGGTACGAGCGACCCGGACGAGGACGGCACAAGCGACACGGGCGGTACGAGCGCGAGCGCGGGCGCACCGCCCTCCTCCGCCCTCGCCACCCCCCGAGGCCGTCGCCCCGTCGTGGCGGCGCTGATGCTCGGCATGGCGCTGGCCGCCATCGACGGCACCATCGTGTCCACAGCCGTCCCGCAGATCGTCGGCGACCTCGGCGGCTTCACCGTCTTCTCCTGGCTGTTCTCCGGCTATCTGCTGGCCGTCACGGTCACACTCCCCCTGTACGGGAAGCTCTCCGACACCTTCGGCCGCAAGCCGGTCCTGATCGCCGGGATCATCCTCTTCCTGATCGGCTCGGTCCTCTGCGCGGCCGCGTGGAACATGGCCGCGCTCATCGCCTTCCGTATCGTCCAGGGTCTGGGCGGCGGCGCGCTCCAGGGCACGGTCCAGACCATCGCGGCCGACCTCTACCCGCTCAAGGAACGCCCGCGCATCCAGGCGAAGCTGTCCACGGTGTGGGCCACCTCGGCGGTGGCCGGCCCGGTGGTCGGCGGACTGCTCGCCGGGTACGCCGACTGGCGGTGGATCTTCCTGATCAACCTTCCGGTCGGGGCCGTCGCCCTCTGGCTGGTCGTCCGCCACCTCCACGAGCCCTCCCGCCCCCGGCCCGCCACCCGCCCCCGGGTCGACTGGGCGGGCGCGCTGGCCGTCTTCGCGACCGGCACCCTGCTGCTCACGGCGCTCGTGCAGGGCGGGGTGGCCTGGCCCTGGCTCTCGGCGCCCTCGCTCGGCCTGTTCGGGGCGAGCGCGGCGCTGGCCGCGCTCACCGTCGTCATCGAACGGCGGGCCGCTGAGCCGATCATCCCGGGCTGGGTGTGGCGGCGGCGCACGATCGCCTCGGTCAACCTGGCGCTCGGCGCGATGGGGCTGCTGATGGTCGCGCCGACCGTCTTCCTGCCCACGTACGCGCAGTCGGTGCTGGGCCTCGGCCCGATCGCCGCCGGGTTCGTCCTGTCGGTGATGACGCTGAGCTGGCCGGTCTCGGCGGCGCTGTCCGACCGGGTCTACAACCGCATCGGCTTCCGGCGGACCGCGATGACCGGCATGGGCGCGGCACTGCTGATCCTGGTGGCCTTCCCCCTCCTCCCCTATCCCGGTGAGCCCTGGCACCCCGCCCTCCTCATGCTCCTGCTCGGCGCGGCCCTCGGCCTGTTCCAGCTCCCGCTGATCGTGGGCGTCCAGTCGACGGTCGGCTGGGCGGAACGCGGTACGACGACGGCGTCCGTCCTCTTCTGCCGCCAGGTCGGCCAGAGCATCGGCGCGGCGCTCTTCGGGGCCGTCGCCAACGGGGTCCTGGCCGCCCGCCTCCTCGACGCCCCGGTGACCGGCCTCCCCGACGACCTGGACGCGGTCGCCCGCACCCTGGAGAACCCGGGCGCGCTCTCCGCGGCGGCCACGGACCACCTGCGCCGGGCGGTCGACGCGGCGGTGGACCACGTCTACATCGGGGCCGCCGGAGCCGCGGCCCTGGCTCTGCTCGCGCTGATCACCCTCGCCCCGCGCCGCTTCCCGGTCATCACGGAGACGACGGAGACGCCCGAGAGGACGCCCGGCGGAAGACGCGAGCACTCCGCTTGATAGGCAAGTCGCTACTTGCCTATTGTGGAGCCATGGCGGACGATGTCTTCAAGGCCCTGGCCGACCCCACGCGACGGCGCATCCTCGACGAGCTGACCGACCGGAACGGCCAGACGCTGTTCGAGATATGCGGACGGCTGGTGACCGGACACGGCCTGAGCCTGTCCCGCCAGGCGGTCAGCCAGCACCTGGCCGTCCTGGAAACGGCGGGCCTGGTCATCACGCGCCGCGAGGGCCGCTACAAGTTCCACGACCTGAACACCGAACCCCTTGAGCACATCGTCAGCCGATGGCTCGGACCGAAAGCACCGGAGAGCACCCCATGAGGATCAACCTGACCAGCGTCTTCGTCGACGACCAGGAGAAGGCCCTGCGCTTCTACACGGACGTCCTCGGCTTCGAGAAGAAGCACGACGTCCCGCTCGGCGGCGAGGACCGCTGGCTGACCGTGGTCTCGCCGGAGGACCCCGCCGGCGTCGAACTCCTCCTGGAGCCGAACAAGCACCCCGCCGTGCAGCCGTACACGACGGCCCTGGTCGAGGACGGCATCCCGGCCACCGCCTTCGCCGTGGACGACGTACGGGCGGAGTTCGACCGGCTGACCGGTCTCGGCGTCAGGTTCACCCAGGAGCCGGTGGAGATGGGCCCCGTCACCACCGCGGTTCTGGACGACACCTGCGGCAACCTGATCCAGATCATGCAGAGCGCTTAGGGCGAGCGTCCTCACGCCACCCTGTTGACTGGTGTCACTGAGCACGTACCGGTGCCATCCCGGATGTACCGGTGCCACAACGTCGGCCGATATGATCCGGCAAGGCTTTCCAGATTGGCCGAAAAGAATTCATCGGCCCCCAGGAATCAGCGCTTCGCGACGTGCACCGAGGTCGGCCGACGGCGCACCGCATATGCCCCGATCATTCCCCGGGGGCCATTCCACGCCGACGGCCGCGCGCGCGGCCCCGCCGCCTCGCGAGTACCACAACAGCCTTAACGCGCTGGCCACTTCCCGACAAAATCACTCTGCCTACGGACTATGCCGCTCGCCGGATCATCCGCCGCACAAGCATGTCTACGATGTGGTCAACCCCTGACAGGAAAGGCTGCTTCCGCTTTCCTCCGAACCACCGAGGTGCAGTGCACCTTCTCGGAGCGGCCGCACACCTTCTGCTCGGTAGAACTGAGGGACCGCATCCATGCCAAAACCCGAACCAGCCAGTCAGCGGCGGAGGCCGATGAACGCGCCCAAGGCGGCGATGGCGCCGCTTGTGGCGGTGTTGTCCGTGACCGCCGTCGCCGGGGCGGTGGCCGTGGTCCTGGCGCCGTCCGTGGCACGCGGCTGGGCGGTGGTCGTGGTGCTCATCGCCTGGGCGGTCCTGGCCGTGACGCTCGCCGTCGCCCACACCGTCACCCGGCGGACGCGGCGCTCGGCCTCCGCGCAGGCCGCGGAGGCCGAGCGGCTGAGGGCCTCGCTCTCCGCACTGGAGATGGACACGGCGCACACCGCTGATGTGGCGCTGCCCTCGCTGATCCAGCTGATACGCGGCGGAGTGAAGGCCACCGACGCGCTCGGCCGGATCCCGTCGCCGGGCAGCCCGCGTCAGCGCAAGCTCCTGCACCTGCTCGCCACCACGGTCGAGGGGCAGGAGCAGCAGACCGCCGCGCTGCGGACCGAGAGCACCCGGGTCCACGACGAGATGGGAACGGAGAACGCCCGGCTCCGCGAGGAGCTGCACGCGCTCGCCTCCGAGGTGGAACGCTTCACCCGCGACACCTTGCCGAGCGTGGCGGCCCGGCTCCGCGAAGGCGAGTCCGGCGCCGCGGTGCAGGCCGAGGTGTATCTGCCCCAACAGCCGCTGCTGCGCGCGTCCATCGAGGCGGTGCTCCGGGAGCTCGCGCTCAGCGAGCGCCGCGCCCTCGCCGCGCAGACCGCGTCCGCCAAGGCGCTCAGCCGCGTCCAGGCGAAGTCCGTCAGCATGCTCGCCGATCTGCGCGGCATGCAGGAACGTCACGGCGAAGAGGTGTTCGGCGATCTGCTGAAGCTGGACCACAGCACCTCGCAGCTCGGCCTGATGACGGACCGCCTCGCGCTGCTGATGGGCGGCCGGCCCAGCCGCGCCTGGAACAGGCCGATCGTCATGGAGAGCATCCTGCGGGGCGCGGTCGGCCGGATCGCCGCCTACCAGCGCGTACGGCTGCACTGCTCGTCGAACGTCGCCATCTCCGGCTTCGCCGCCGAAGGCGTCATGCACCTGCTCGCCGAACTGATGGACAACGCCGCCAACTTCTCACCGCCCATCGACGAGGTGCACGTGTACGTCGAGGAGCGCGGCACCGGCATCGTCGTCACCATCGAGGACAGCGGCCTGAAGATGGCCGACGCGGCGATGCGCCGGGCCGCGGACTCCGTCGCCGGGCGGCTGACCGACCTCGCGGCCCTCCAGGGCACGCGCCTGGGCCTCGCCGTGGTGGGGCGGCTCGCGGTCAAGCACCGGATCAGCGTCAACTACCGGCCGTCCTCGCGCGGTGGCACCGGAGTGGTGGTCCTGCTGCCACGCCATCTGATCGCGCAGGAGCCCCGCGAGAACCACCCGGCTCCGGGCCTCCGGGAAGCCGCCGCGGCGGCCGTGTCGCCGTCACCGACGCCCGCACCCGCTTCCGCTTCCGCTTCCGCTTCCGCCGCACCGTCGCCCGGACCCGCCGCACCGTCGCCCGAGTCCGCACCCGCGACACCGATGGCCGCGCTCCCGGCCTCGACACCGCCTGCCGCGCCCGTGCCCGTGACGCCCTCCCTGCCGGAAGTCGTCGCACCCGCCGCCCCGGCACCCGGCCAGACGCCCGCCCCGGCTCCCGCCCCGGCGGCCGACCACCTCGTCGTCCGTCCGCGTGAGCCCGAGCGGCCGGCGGCCCGCCCCGCGCCGGCCTCCACCCCCGGCGGCCTGCCCGTACGCACGCCGGGCCGCACCATGGGCGAGGCGGAGCGCGGCCGCCACCGGGGCTCGCCCGCGCCCACCTCCGCGGCGAACCCGCGGGGCGACACGCCACGGGCCACCCCGCCCCGCAGCGCGGGCCAGCAGTTCGGCGCCTTCCAGCGCGGCCGACGGCCCCAGGGCAACGCCTCCGGGGAGCCGGACGCCGGGACCGTACCGCCGCCGCCCTCCGCGCCGTAGCCCGGAACGCCATCCACAGGGTGCCCGGGTTCACCGGACGCGCTCGCTCGAACATCCGAGATTGGAGGTACGGGCCGTCGGCCGGTCCCCGGCGCCACGGTCCCGTCACTCATCATGCAGACCACAGACAACAGCCTCACCTGGCTCCTGCAGAGGCTGCTTGAGCAGACCCCCGGAACGCGGCACGCCCTGGCCCTGTCCCGGGACGGGCTCAAGCTCTGCTGGAGCGAGCACCTCACGCTCGACCAGGCCGACCAGCTGGCGGCCATCTGCTCGGGCATGCAGGCGCTGGCGCAGGGCGCCTCCATCGAGTTCGGCGACGGCTCCGGAGGCGTACGGCACTCGATGACGGAGTTCCACGGCGGCCTGCTCTTCATCGTCGAGGCCGGTGAGGGCGCGCATCTGGCCGTCGTCGCCACGGAGGAGGCCGACCCCAGCATCGTGGGCAACCAGATGACGCAGCTGGTCGAGCAGATCGGCGAACACCTGCGTGCCGCGCCACGCGGCACCGTACCGGGGAGCGCGTCGCCGGGGAGTACCTCACCGGGGAACGCGTCGTGACCCGCCGCCCCGTCGACACCGGAGCCCCCGACCGGCTCTACACGGTCACCGGCGGACGCAGCCGCGCCGCGGACTCCTTCGACCTGGTGACCCTGGTGGTCAGCGAGTCCCGGCCGACCACCGGCATGCAGTCGGAGCACGCGCGGATCCTCGACCTGTGCACCCACCCGACCGCCGTCGTCGAGATCGCCGCCGAACTCTCCCTCCCGGTCACCGTGGTGCGCATCCTGCTCGACGACCTGCACGTCATGGGACGGATCACCGCCCGCCATCCACGCGTGGCCGCCTCACCGTCCGCGCTTCCCGACTCCGAACTGCTGAAGGAGGTGCTCCATGGTCTCCGAAAGCTGTGAGCTGCCGGCCCAGCGCACACCGCTGGCCGACGCCGCCGAAACCGGCCTGAAGATAGTCGTCGTCGGAGGATTCGGCGTCGGCAAGACCACGCTCGTCCGCTCGGTGAGCGAGATCCGGCCGCTGAACACCGAAGAGGTCATGACCCAGGCCGGCGTCGGCGTCGACGAGACGGACGGCGTCGACGCCAAGACGACCACCACGGTCGCCTTCGACTTCGGACGCATCAGCCTCAACGAGCGCATCGTGCTCTACCTGTTCGGCGCCCCGGGACAGGAGCGCTTCTGGTTCCTGTGGGACCGGCTGTTCTCCGGGACGCTCGGCGCCGTCGTCCTCGTGGACACCCGCAGGATGGACGACTCCTGGTACGCGATCGACCGGCTGGAACACCACGGCACACCGTTCGTGGTGGCGGTCAACCGCTTCGACGACGACCTCGCCCACTCCCTCGACGAGATCCGCCAGGCACTGGCGCTGCCCGAGCACATCCCGATGATCGACTGCGACGCCCGGGTCCGGCGGTCCAGCAAGAACGTCCTGATCACGCTCGTCGACCACCTGCGCACGATGGCCATCGCCCGGGAGACGACAACACCATGAGCACCTCCAGCCCTTCAAGCCCCTCCAGCCCGCCCAGCCCCTCCTTCGACCCGAACACCGCCGCCCCCTCCGGCTGCCCGGTCGCCTCCGGTGCGGTGCGCCTGTCCGGAACCTCCTACCAGCAGACGCCCACGGAGCTCTACCGCTCGCTGCGGCGGGAGCACGGCGCGGTGGCACCGGTCCTCCTGGACGGGGACGTTCCGGCCTGGCTGGTGCTCGGCTACGCCGAACTGTCCTACGTCACCACGCACGACGAGCTGTTCGCGAGGGACTCGCGCCGCTGGAACCAGTGGGAGACCATTCCGCCGGACTGGCCCCTGCTGCCGTTCGTCGGCTACCAGCCGTCGGTGCTCTTCACCGAGGGCGACGAGCACCGGCGCCGGGCGGGCGTCATCACCGAAGCGCTCGAAGGCGTCGACCAGTTCGAGCTGGCACGCGACTGCCGGCGCATCGCCGAACGGCTGATCGCGGACTTCGCCGGAACCGGCCGGACGGAGCTGATGAGCGGTTACGTCCACGCGCTGCCGATGCGGGCCGTGGTCCAGATGTGCGGCATGCCGGTGTCGGGCTCGGACACCCAGCAGTTGGTGGACGACCTGCGCATCTCACTCGACGCCGGCGAGGGGGACGACCCGGTCGCGGCCTACGGACGCGTCGGCGAGCGGCTGCGCCAACTGGTCAAGGACAAGCGGGCGGCTCCCGGACCCGACGTCACCTCCCGCATGGTGACGCACGAGGCGGGCCTCACGGACGAGGAGATCGTCCAGGACCTGATCTCGGTGATCGCCGCGGCCCAGCAGCCCACCGCCAACTGGATCTGCAACACGCTGCGACTGCTGCTGACGGACGAACGCTTCGCGGTGAACGTCTCCGGCGGCAGGCTCAGCGTCGGCGAGGCGCTCAACGAGGTGCTGTGGCTGGACACCCCGACGCAGAACTTCATCGGCCGCTGGGCCGTACGGGACACCCAGCTCGGCGGCCGGCACATCCGGGCCGGCGACTGCCTGGTCCTGGGAATCGCCGCGGCCAACACCGATCCCGAGATCTGGCCGGAGGCGTACGTCGGCGCCGAGAACTCCGCCCACCTGTCGTTCAGCGGCGGCGAACACCGCTGCCCCTATCCCGCACCGCTGCTGGCGGACGTGATGGCCCGTACGGCGGTGGAGACGCTGCTGGAACAGCTGCCGGACCTGATGCTGGCGGTCGAGCCGGCGGAGCTCACCTGGCGGCCTTCGATCTGGATGCGCGGACTGTCGGCGCTGCCGGTCCAGTTCAGTCCGATGGCGCAGTAGCGGGGCACCGGGGTGAGCGGCCGGAGCCGGGGCCGGAGCCCCGGCCCGGAGTACCGGTGCCGGAGCCCGCGGGATCCGGGACCGGCCCCGCCCCGGTCCCGGCCCCGCCCCGGCCGCTCGGGGGCGACGGCGTTCCGTTCCGGTCAGCCGGACACCGGTGTGAACCGGACCGGCAGGCTCTTCGGCCCCCGGGTGAAGACACCGTTCTCGACCGGATCGAAGCCGTCGGCCAGCCGCAGGTCCGGCATGGCGTCCAGCAACTGGCCGACACCGATCTCCACTTCGGACCTCGCCAGCAGCGCACCGACGCAGAAGTGCCGGCCGAGCGCGAAGGCGAGATGGTCGGCCGCCGCCGAGAAGGCGTTCGTGGCGGACAGGTCCTCGCGGAAGATGTCGAAGACATCGGGGTTCCGGTAGCGGTCCTCGTCCCGGTTGGCGGCCCCGATCAGGCAGGTCACCGTGGAGCCCGCCGGTACGGTGCCGCCGCTCAGCTCCACCTCCGCCGCCGACTGACGCATGATCATGTGCACCGGCGGTGTGTAGCGCAGCGTCTCGGCGAAGGCCCGCGGTATCAGGCTCCGGTCGGCGCGGACCGCCGCCAGCTGCTCGGGGTGGGTGAGCAGGTTGGCGAAGATCCCGGCGATGGCCTTGTCGGTGGTCTCCCCGCCGGCCGCCAGCAGCAGACTGCAGAACGCCTTGACGTCCTCGTCGCTCATCCGGACCCCGTCGACCTCCGCGGTGCACAGCGTCGACAGCAGGTCGTTGCCGGGCGCTTCACGCCGTTTGCGGATGATCGGCAGCATGTACTCGGCGAACTCGGCACGGGTACGTTCACCCGCCCGCGCCACGTCCTGGTCGCCGGAGAGATTTCCGAGAAAAGCGATGACGGCCGTATACCAGCCGTGAAAACGCTCATAGTCGGACTTGTCCAGACCGAGCATGTCCGCAATGACGTTCACGGGAAAACGGGTGGCGTAGTCGGTGACCAGATCGACGGAACCGGAGTGACGGAACCCGTCGATCAGTTCGCGCGAATTGCGCTCGATGACCGGTAAAAACTTGTCCCGCAGGTCGCTGCCCCGGAAGGCGGGCGCGACCAGAGCCCGGCGCACGGCGTGCTCGCGCCCGCTGAGCTGCAGAATCGTCCGCCCGTGCACGGGCTCGATCTGCCAGTCGTAGTTCTCGGTGGTGAATTCACCGGCTTTGTCCTTGAAGACGCGCTCCACGTCCTCATAACGCGAGACGATGTAACTCCTGGTGGCTTCGTGCCACAGGAGCGGCGAGTCATGACGCATCCGGCGATACGCCTGATAGGGGTCTCTCTCGAACTCGGGTGACAAAATGTCCGGCGCTGGGACCGACATGAACACTCCCTGGTGAACGGGGAACGGAAACGTGTGAACCGATCACTCCCATCACCTCCCGAGAACGCGCATTCGTCAAGGGTTGCCACCCGTTGCGACCTGCTCGGACCCACCCGGTCCGCCGCCCCGGCGAGGGAGCGGACGACCCGCCCGCCCCCGGCCGACGGGATGCGCTCAGCCCATGCCGCGGGCCGACGGGGAGCGCTCAGCCCTCCGGCCCGGGCAGGAGGGAGCGCTCAGCCCCCCACCCCGGGGCGACGGGGAGCACTCAGCGCTCCGACCCGTCCTCCGCTTCGTGCCCCGATCCGCCCTCCGGCCCATCCCCCGACGACGGTCCCCGCCCCGTCAGCGCCGCCAACGAGCTGCGTACGTGCGCCATATGGGCCTGGGCCTCCTCGCGGCCCTCCTCGTGCTCCCGCAGGATCCGCTCCGTCTCGCGGACCACCCGCTCCTCACGGACCCGGGCCTCGGCCAGCAGCTCCGCCGCCCGCGCCTCCGCGTCCTCCTGGCCGTGCCGAGCCGCCTCCTGCGTGGCGGCCAGACCCCGGCCCGCCTCCGCGAGCAGGGTCTCCGCCCGCTCGGTCAGCTCCGCGTACCGAGCCTCCAACGCCCCCTCCTCAGAAGCCCGTTCGGCCTCGGCCGCCTTGAGGCGCTCCGCGTGCTCCTGCTCCTGGTGGGCCAGCACATTCGCCGTACGGCTGCGGGTCTCCTCCATCGCCGAAGCCGCCGCCGACCGCATCTCCTCGGCGTCCTGACGGGCCACCGCCAGCAGACCCTCCGCCTCGCGGACCGCCCCGGCCACCCTCTCCTCGGCCGCCTGCTCCGCCGTTGCGCGCACCGCGTCGGCCGCCTCGCGGGCCGCGTCCCCGGCCGCCCGGCCCGCCGCCTCCGCCTCGTCCCGGAGCGCCTGGCCCGCCGCCACCGCTTCGGCGTCCAGCGCCTCCGCCTCGCCCTCGGCCAGGGCCAGAATCCGCTGCGCCCGCTCCCCCAGCTCCGCGTAGTCCTGCACGGGCAGCGTCGCGACGGTCTCCGCCAGCCGGGCCGCCTCGGCGAGAAGCTCCTCCACCCGGGCCGTCAGCCGCGCGCGCTCGGCGAGCGCTGCCTCCCGCTCGGCCGTCAGCGCGGCCATCGCCCGGTCCACCTGCTCCGGGCGGTAACCACGGCCCCGCACGCCGACGACGTCGAACGCGGACACCGGTCCAGCACTCATCCCCGAAACCCCTCTCCGACCCGCCGACACGCGCCGCCACACCACGGCATCCCGTGATACGTCAAGGATGCGGCAATTGGTGCCGGAAGTCGGAATCGATCAACGGCATTCAGGCCGGAAGCGACCGGCATCACAGACCCGGGCGAACCACCGCACAGCGAGGCGCCCGGACCCTTCCCGGGTCCGGGCGCCTCGATCAGACCGTCGGATCAGGCCGTCAGATCAGGCCGTCCCACATCTGCTCCAGCAGCACCGACCACCAGCTCTCCGGCGACGCCAACGCCGCCGGGTCCAGGGCCACCAGCTGTGCCTGGAAATCGACGGTCCACCGGCCCGCCTGCTCCGGGTTCAGCCCGAACCGCAGCCGCCACATCCGGCCCAGCAGCGCCATCGACCGCACGAACTCCGGCAGCCCCGTGTTCACGAACTGCGGCGGCACCGGCTGCCCGCCGGGCCCCGCCTCCACCGGAACGGCCACGATGTTCGCCGTCCCGTACTGCACACAGATCGCCCGGCCGAAGTCCGTACCCATCACCAGGTACGACCCCGCGTCCGGCGCGGGCTGCACCTGCCGCTGCGCCGCCAGCTCGCCCAGCGTCGGCACCACCGGCTGCCCCGGCTGCGCCCAGAAGAACGGCCCGAAATCGGCGGGCAGCCCCGCCCAGACCAGGGTCCGCGCGACGACCTCGGGCACCCCCTGACGGGACACCGCCCGCTGGTCGAACCGGAGAATGCCCTGCGGACCGAACGCCTGCGCCAGCTCCTCGGCCACCGCCTCCGGCGGCAGCGCCGGCGCGGGCGGCATCTGCGGCAGCGGCGCCCGCACCGGCGCGGGCCGCGCCGGGCCGTCCGCGACCTGGTGCAGCTCGCCCTGGTGCGTGAGCAGATGCTGCATGCCCTGCTGACGGCTGGCGTGATCCGTACCGTACGGAGCGACACTGGTGATCCGCACCTGCGGCCAGGTCTCCCGGATCATCCGGGCGCAGTACCCGCCCGGCAGCTCACAGGACTCCAGCTCCGTGTGCAGCTCGATGACCTGCTGCGGCGGCACGTTCATCGCCCGCAGCTCGTGCAGCATCTGCCACTCGGGGTGCGGGGTGCCCGGCGCCGAGCGGCGGATCAGCTGCTGCTCGCTGCCGTCCGGAGCCCGGAACCGCAGCACGGCCTGATAGCCGGGGCCCACGGTCGGCTGACCGGTGGGCTGCTGCGGATAGCCGTACGCCGGGGGCGGCGGGGTGTGCGCACCGGGAGGCGGACCGGGCGGGCCGGGCGGCTGCGGTACGGGACCGGGGGCCCCGGGCGGACCGGGAGGCCCGACCGGCCCCGGGCCCGCGAACATCGTCTCCGCGTGGTGCACCCCACCGCCCGGAGGCGGCGTGGAGCCCGGCGGCGGCCCGGGCGGACCGGGAGGCTGCGGCGCCCGCGGAGCACCCGGGGCGCCGGGCGGGCCAGGAGGCTGCGGGGCCCCCGGGGCACCGGGCGGACCCGGCGGCCTGGGCGCACCCGGAACGCCCGCACCGATGCTGCTCCCGTCGGCGAGCATCGTCGCGGCATGGTGCACCCCGCCACCCGGAGGCGGCGTGGAGCCGGGAGGCGCGGGCGGACCGGGAGGAGCCGGGGGCCCGGGGGGCGGCGTGGAACCCTGCGGCGGACCGGGCGGGCCCGGAGGCGGGGTGGCGCCGGGCGGGCCGAGCTGGGAGACGAGCTGCGTCGGGACGTACCCGCCCGCCGGAGCACCGGGCGCACCCGGCCCCAGCGGCGGCGGCGTCGCACCGGGCGGCATTCCGGGAATCCCCGGCGCACCGGGCGGCGGCGGCGTCGACGGACCGCCCCCACGCGCCCCGCGCGGCGGCACCACGGCCTTGCTGGTGGCCGCGTCGGCGATGTCACCGGCCCCGCCCGGGGCCCCCGGCTGCGGCCGGAGCGAGGGCGCGACCTGCGTACGCGGCAGCTGGCTGCCCCCCGACATCAACGCGGTGGGCGCCTCCGCCGGAACGACCGGCGGCGGGGCCTCCTCGTCGTCCGTGCCCGACAGCGGCGGCGCGAACACCGTCGCGGGCAGCGGGACGGCCGCGTCGTCGGAGCCGGAGTTGGTGTCCGTACCGGCCCACGGGGTCGCCCCGGCGGGCACCCCGTCGGAGGCCGTGGGCTCGTAGGCCGCGCCACCGCCGGCGGCGGGCCACGACGCGGCGGATCCCCCAGCGGAAGGCGGCGGCGTCCTGTCCGCGGCGGACGGTGCGGCCCCCCGCGCGGACGCGGCGAGAGGACTGGCACCGGGGGTCTCACCCGACGCTGCCGGAGACGGAGCCGAAGAAGAGGGAGAGGGAAGAGAGGGAGAAGAGGGAGAGGGAGAGGGAGACGGGGACGGGGACGGGGACTGCGTCGACGGCTCAGCCGCCTCCGCCTCTCGCCGCTCCGCCCGATGATCCGGAATCCCCAGCTTGTCCGCCGCTTCCTGAAGCCACTCCGGCGGCGTCAACAGGAACGACGTCTGGTTCAGGTCCACCCGCTGCGGCGGCTCGGGAGCCGCCGCCGGCGCGCCCGCCGGAGCCCCGTACTCCTCCTCGTACCGGCGGATCACCTCACCCACCGGCAGTCCCGGCCACAGCGTCGCCTCGCCGCTGTCCCGGGCGATCACCAGCCGCTGACGGCCGCCGTCCGAGACGGGACCCTCCGGCCGGTCCTCGGCCCACACCACGAAACCCAGCTCGAACTCACGGACCCGCACCTCACGGTGCTGATACGCGGGCACGTCACCGTTGACCCACTCGTCCGCCCGCTCCTGCGCCTGCGCGAAAGTCACCACCGCGCTCACCCCTCCACCGGGACGGCGCGCGCGAAGCCGCCGTCCACCATCAGGTTCGCCACGGTCTCCAGCTCCGGCGGGTTGCCCGCCAGCCGCTGGAGGAAGGCGTCGAAGTCCGTACCGCAGGGCAGCAGCAGCCGCTCCACACGCTCCTGGACACTCCAGCCGTCCTGGTCCCGGGCATCGTCGTACGGGCAGAACCACACCGAACCGGGGTCCTGACCGCGCACCTTCACGGCGAGAATCCCGCCCTGGACGAACGCGACGCCCAGGAAGTCCTTGGTGAAGTGGTCCCGCAGGCACTTGTTCACGTACACCAGGTCGTTCATCGCGGCCTCGTCACGCACCGTGAAGAACGGCTGGTCCACCAACAGCCCCAGCTCCGCGTCGAGCGCGGCGCCCACCGGGGCCGAACCGCCCGCCGCCTTCAGGAACGAGCGGTACGCGCCGGGCAGCCGGTAGCCGAGGTCCTCCTCGACCCCCTGAACCTGCTGCTCGCTCACCGCACCCGCGCCCTTCGGCAACCGGAAGTGCGCCGGACGGGTCTCCTGCAACGGGCGCGTACCGCGCCGGTCCTGGTCCACGTCGGTGCCCGCCAGACCACCGTGATGACGCAGCAGCGCCTTCACCTCGACCGGCACCAGCTCCATCCGCCGGCCGCCCGGCACGTGGTGCCAGGTCCAGCCGTGCGGGGTCGCCACCGCGGGAATCGTGTCCCACAGGTCGTGACCGCTCGCCGCCATCGCCGCGTTCGCCGACACGTAATCGGTCAGGCGCAGCTCGTCGATGCCGAAGCCCGGAGGCGGATCGGCGATCTCGGCCGCGGCGCGCGCGTACGGCGAGAGAACCGGGTGGCCGTTCCCGTCCATCCGGACCCCGCCGGGATGCCGGGACGCCCGGACCGGATCCGGGAAATTCACGACCTGCCCGGCGTAGGCGGCGTTCGGTGGCGCGGCTTGCTGCCCGAGCCGACCTGTCGTCATGGCTGATGCCCCCTGCTGCGTCCGGTGTTCCGCACAGCCTAAGCGGTGGGGCAACAGGGAACCCCGTCCCGCCGGTTCCGTCACGAACGGTCACATTCGCGTGACGGTGCGGCGACGGTCTCGCACCGTCCGGCGACACGCAGACACGTTTCCCCCACCCAGCTTCCCCACCATGCGGCACATTTGACAGGCTGTCCCCGCAACTCGGGGGATTGCAGGGAGGGACGTCAGCACGATGCATTCCACACAAACCGTCACATCAGGGGATCCGCGCCTCAGCTGGAGCAGCACCGAGACCAGCCGTACGCCCCGACTGATCCACCGCCGCGACGGGATCCTCCCCGCCGTGGCCGCCGCGCTGTCCGTCCGCGGCGAGACGCTGACCTGCACCGCGGGCAAGGGGGACCAGCCACCGGTGCTGCACCCGCTCGTCCAGGACTTCCTCGACACCCTCACCAGCGGCCAGCGTGAACGCTTCACCGGCCGCTGCCCCGAAGCCATACTCGTCTCCCGCCAGCTCACCGCCGCCGAGGGCGGGCGCTCCAAACGCGCCCAGCGAAAACCCCTGACCAACGGGGAAGCGCGCCGCGCGCTCAAGCACGCGCGGCTGACCGCCCGCCGCATCCGCGAGGACGGCGACCCGCTCCACGGCAGCTACGCACCACCGTGCCGGTCCTGTTCGGCGCTCCTGTCCCACTTCGGCGTACGCCCCGTCGACCTGACCTCCACCGGCGCCGCGACCACCGCCGAGAAGGGCTGACCGCCCACCGATGCACGACCGCCAGCAGCACACCTCCACCACCCGCTTCCCCGTCGCCGTCGACGCCGCCCTGCGCGAAGCGGGCTGGCAGCCCGGGCGCTGGGACATCCGCCAGGCGGAGGAATGGGCCGACGCGCTGCGCTCCCACGCCTCCCCGGCCGGCCACCGGCACGCCGTCTTCCCCGCCGCGGTCGAGGCCTGGGCGGAGTTCGGCGGCCTCCGCATCACCGCGTCCGCGCCCGGCCGCCACATCGCGCCCGCCGCGGTACGGGTCGACCCCCTGCACGGACTCCACCTGGCCCGGACGCTCGGGGACCTCGGCCGGGCCCTGGAGACGGAGGTCAGTCCGCTGGGGGCGGAGGGGGAGGAGCAGGCGGTTCTCGCGATCGACACGGAGGGCCGGGTGTACAGCATCGACCACACGGGGGACTGGTTCCTGGGCCAGGACATCGACGAGGCGCTGGCGACCCTGGTCACCGGCACGCAACCGGCGCGCCTGTCCTCCAGCCCGCCCGACGCCTGACCCCAGGCCGGGCCATCCCCAGCCCGGCCGCCCCCAGCCCGTCCGGCGTTTGAGCCCAAGCCCGGCATCCCCAGCCCCCTCCGACGCTTGAGGGCAAGCCCGTCCATACTCAGCCCGTCCGGCGTTTGAGGACGGAACCGTCGCTGCGGACGAACGGGCACCTTCACTTCCCGGACACGGAGGGGTCGCCGCTCCCCACGCCCAGGGTTCCGTCCTCAATCGCCGGACGGGCTGAAATTACTGCCGGCCTCACGCGTCGGACGGGCTGAAATTACCGCCGTCCCCACGCGCCGGGCGGACTGACATGGCTGCCGGCCTCACGCGTCGGACGGGCTGACATGGCTGCCGGCCTCACGCGCCGGACGGGCTGAGGTACGGCCGGCCTCACGCGGCGCCCGAGCCGGCCGGGAGGACCGCCGAGACCCGGAAGCCCCCCGCGTCCGTGGGGCCGGACACGAACACACCCCCCAGCCCCAGCACCCGCTCCCGCATCCCCACCAACCCGTTCCCCCCGCTCGGCAGCCCCGCGTCCGCCGCCGCCGAGTCCGACGGCCCGTTCTCCACCTGCATCGCGACCTCCGCCTCCCGATGCGCGAGCCGCACCCACGTCTTCGCGCCCGCCGCATGCTTGTGCACGTTCGTCAGCGCCTCCTGCACCACCCGGAACGCGGTCTGCTCGACCTCCGGCGGATACGCCCGCAGCTCGCCGTCGACCGACAGCTCCACCACCATCCCCGCCTGCCGCGACTGCGCCACCAACGCCTCCAGCTCGTGCAGCCGGGGCCCGTCCTCCGACGCGGCGATCGAGGCGGCAGCGGCGGCCGCCTGCCGCACCGACGCCAACGGAACCGCCCCCGCGGCGGCGGGCGCCGTCAGCGCGTCCCCGGTGCGCAGCACCCCGAGCATCTCGCGCAGCTCCGTGAGCGCCTGCCGGCCCATGTCCCCAACCAGCGCCGCGTTGCGCACCGCCTTCGCCGGGTCCTTCGGCGCGACGGCCTGGAGGGCGGCGGCGTGGACCACCATCAGGCTCACCCGGTGGGCGACCACGTCGTGCATCTCCCGGGCGATCCGGGTCCGCTCCTCCGTACGCGCCCACTCGGCCCGCTCCTCGGCCCGGTCAGCGAGCAGCGACAGCTCCCGCTCCAGCGAATCGGCCCGCTCCCGCAGGCTCTCCATCAGCCGGCGCCTGGCCCCTATGTAGAGGCCGAACAGCACGGACGGGGCCGTGAGCCCCACCGCCATGAAGACGGACATCAGAGGGACGTACCAGTCCCCCGGCCCGAAGTCCGCCTGCTCGGCGACGGTCTGCCGCAGCCGTACGTACGTGATGATGAACGTCCCCACCAGCGCCATCCCCGCCAGCACGACGGTGATCCGGCGCGGCACCTCCGACGCGGCCAGCGTGTACAGGCCGATCAGCAGCATCAGGAAGCCCATCTCGGCGGGCGTCAGCGCGATCGTCACCAGCACCACGGCGATCGGCCACCGCCGCCGGATCAGCAGCACCGAACCGGCAAGAAGCCCGAACACCACGCCCACCGGCACCGGAATCCCGGTGTTCCGGGCGAACTCCACCCCCTCCAGGCCACACTCCAGCGCCGATACCAGCGCAAGTCCCACGTCCAGGGCGACACTGCGTCGCCGCTCCCACCACCAGTAGCCGCGGGTGGTCGATCCCGCCGCCTCCCGGTCTGCCCCCGTTGCGGTCATGGCATCCAGCCTACGGGCGGACGCATCTCATTTTCGGGTGACCGGCAACAGCACGTTCCGCATTCGAACATGCACGAAACGCACGCCGATCGCCTGAAATGGCGAATCGACCGCACTTTCGATCCGGACGTTCGCCTTTCGGACGACGATCACCGCATGACGGAAACCACAAGCAAGTACGCCGCCTTCGAGGGCTTACGCACCCGTGCGGTGGCGCTGCGCCGGGCGGGCCTCAGCGTCCGGCAGATCAGGGACCGAGACCTGTCGCGGCCGCCTTGTCATCCAGGTGACCAAGAGCGCCGAGCTCTGTCGTCGCGTAGAAGGTGCTTGGTACGGCATAGTGTTGGGTGCCGATCCGGTGAACCGACACGATGTCCGGTTTAGTCGGAATTAGTCCCCCATGGTGTAATCAGGCAGCACTGCGGTTTTTGGTACCGTCTGTTCAGGTTCAAATCCTGATGGGGGAGCTTCGGCATGCGGGCCCCGACCACACCGGTCGGGGCCCGCCCCCATTCCCCGCCGAAACACCCCCGGTATCCTGCGGATGACCACCACCCGAAGCCGAAGGGCACATCCGTGAGCGCAACCAGCCCGGCAGCCGTCGTCGTCCTCGCAGCGGGTGAGGGCACCCGTATGAAGTCGAAGACCCCCAAGGTTCTGCACGAGATCTCCGGGCGCTCGCTCGTCGGACATGTCGTCGCCGCCGCCCGTGAGCTGGACCCCCAGCACCTCGTCGTGGTCGTCGGACACGCCAGTGAGCAGGTCACCGCGCACCTGAACGCCGGCGACGCCCCCGTGCGCACCGCCTTCCAGGCCGAGCAGAACGGCACCGGGCACGCCGTCCGCATGGGGCTCGAAGAGCTCGGCGGGGCCGTCGAGGGCACCGTGATCGTCGTCTGCGGCGACACCCCGCTGCTGTCCGGCGAGACGCTCGGCGCGCTCGCCGCCACCCACGCCGCCGACGCCAACGCGGTCACCGTCCTGAGCGCCGAGGTCCCGGACTCCACCGGTTACGGGCGCATCGTGCGTGACCCCGCCACCGGCGCGGTCACCGAGATCGTCGAGCACAAGGACGCCACCGACGAGCAGCGGGCGATCCAGGAGATCAACTCCGGGGTGTTCGCGTTCGACGGGCGGCTGCTGGGCGACGCGCTGGGCAAGGTGCGCACCGACAACAGCCAGGGCGAGGAGTACCTCACCGATGTGCTGTCGATCCTGCGTGAGGCAGGGCACCGGGTCGGGGCGTCCGTGGCGGGCGACCACCGCGAGATCCTCGGCATCAACAACCGGCTGCAGCTGGCCGAGGCGCGCCGGCTGCTGAACGAGCGGCTGCTGGAGCGGGCGATGCTCGCGGGCGTGACCGTGGTGGACCCGGCGTCCACGCTGATCGACGCGACCGTGACGTACGAGCGGGACGCCGTCGTGCATCCGGGGACGCAGCTGCTCGGTACCACCCATCTCGCGGAGGACAGCGAAGTGGGGCCGAACGCGCGGATCGAGGACACCGTCGTCGGCGCGGGCGCCCGGGTCGACAACTCCGTGACGCTCTCGGCCGAGGTCGGGGCGGGGGCGTCGGTGGGCCCGTACGCCTACCTGCGGCCGGGGACCCGGCTGGGGACGAAGGCCAAGGCCGGTACGTACGTGGAGATGAAGAACGCGACGATCGGGGAAGGGACCAAGGTCCCGCATCTCAGTTACGTCGGTGACGCGACGATCGGCGATCACACCAACATCGGTGCGGCGAGCGTCTTCGTGAACTACGACGGCGTCGCCAAGCACCACACGACGATCGGTTCTCACTGCCGTACCGGTTCGGACAATATGTTTGTGGCACCGGTCACGGTCGGGGACGGGGTCTACACCGCCGCCGGGTCGGTCATCACGAAGGATGTGCCCGCCGGTTCGCTGGCCGTGGCGCGGGGCCAGCAGCGGAATATCGAGGGTTGGGTGGCCCGGAAGCGTCCGGGCAGTGCCGCCGCGCAGGCCGCTCAGGCGTCGTCGCAGGAGCGCGACGGGCAAAGCTGACCGGAAACAGGTGCGCCGGTGACGGCGTACCGTGATAGATGCTCACCCCATTTCGGCTGGCTCGTTGCACATCGGGACCTATGCGTGCAGCGCCAGATACACGTCTGAGGAGACTGTGCTGTGACCGGGATCAAGACGACCGGCGAGAAGAAACTGATGCTCTTCTCCGGCCGCGCCCACCCCGAGCTGGCCGAGGAGGTCGCCCATCAGCTGGGAGTCGGTCTCGTGCCGACGAAGGCGTTCGATTTCGCCAACGGTGAGATCTATGTGCGGTTCCAGGAGTCGGCACGTGGCGCGGACTGCTTCCTGATCCAGAGCCACACGGCTCCGATCAACAAGTGGATCATGGAGCAGCTGATCATGCTGGACGCGCTGAAGCGCGCGTCGGCCCGTTCCATCACGGTGATCGTGCCGTTCTACGGGTACGCCCGTCAGGACAAGAAGCACCGTGGTCGTGAGCCGATCTCGGCCCGCATGGTGGCGGACCTGATGGCGACGGCGGGTGCGGACCGGATCCTCACCGTCGATCTGCACACGGACCAGATCCAGGGCTTCTTCGACGGCCCGGTGGACCACCTGTTCGCGCTGCCGATCCTGGCGGACTACGTGGGTGCGAAGGTCGACCGCTCCAAGCTGACGATCGTGTCGCCGGACGCGGGCCGCGTGCGGGTCGCCGACCGCTGGTGCGACCGGCTGGACGCGCCGCTGGCGATCGTGCACAAGCGCCGCGACAAGGACGTGCCCAACCAGGTCTCCGTCCACGAGGTCGTGGGCAACGTCGAGGGCCGGGTCTGTGTGCTGGTCGACGACATGATCGACACCGGTGGGACGATCTGCGCCGCCGCGGACGCGCTGTTCGCGCACGGTGCGGAGGACGTCATCGTGACGGCGACGCACGGGGTGCTGTCGGGTCCGGCGGCCGACCGGCTGAAGAACTCGAAGGTGAGCGAGTTCGTGTTCACGGACACGCTGCCGACGCCGGGTGAGCTGGAGCTGGACAAGATCACGGTGCTCTCGATCGCGCCGACGATCGCGCGTGCGGTGCGTGAGGTGTTCGAGGACGGTTCGGTGACGAGCCTCTTCGAGGAGCAGGGCTGACAGCAGGGCTCACAGGGGCGCCGACCGCCCTCTGGTGATCCACTTTGGGGTGCGGCCTCCCCGCCGGGTAGACTCAGCGAGTTGCTCGGCGAGGGAGGCCGTACCTGTGTGTACGGCGGTCCGTTATCGACGCGCTCTTCGTAGCAGGCCTGTCGTGGGCCGGGTGACCGTTCGTGTTCCGTCTCCCGACGGCTCACCCACCTGACGAGGAGTGCAACCATGGCTGAGATCAAGCTCGCCACCGAGGTCCGTACCGAGTTCGGCAAGGGCGCTGCCCGCCGTGTCCGTCGTGCCAACCAGGTTCCCGGTGTCGTTTACGGCCACGGCGCCGAGCCGGTCCACATCACCCTGCCCGGCCACGAGCTGCTGCTCGCGCTGCGTACGGCCAACGTGCTGATCGGTCTGAAGCTCGACGGCAAGGACGCGCTGGTCATCCCGAAGGCTGTGCAGCGTCACCCCCTCAAGGGCACCATCGAGCACGTCGACCTGCTGACCGTGAAGCGCGGCGAGAAGGTCGAGGTCGAGATCGCGGTGCACGCCGAGGGCGACCTGGCGCCGGGCGCCAACCTGCTGGAGTTCGTCCAGAACACGCTGCTCGTCGAGGCCGAGGCCACCCACATCCCCGAGTCCGTGACGGTCTCCGTCGCGGGCCTGGACGCCGGTGACTCGATCGTCGCCAAGGACATCGCGCTGCCCAAGGGCTCCACGCTGGCCGGTGACGAGGACGCCATCGTGATCCAGGTCGTCGCTGCGCAGGCCGAGGAGCCCGCCGCGGGCGAGGACGCCGAAGCCGAGACCGCCGAGGCCTGAGCCTCACCGCTCTCCGTCGCTCCGGCTCCGGCCGCGTGACGTGTTCCACCTGCTTGACTGACGGGGTGGTGGTTCCCTTCCGGGAGCCACCGCCCCGTTTGCCTGTGCCGTAAGCCGTATGTGAGGAGACCGAGCGCTGATGTCCGACGCCACCGACCCCTGGCTCATCGTGGGCCTGGGCAATCCCGGTCCCGACTACGCGGCGAACCGGCACAACGTCGGGTTCATGGTGGCCGATCTGCTGGCGACGCGGATCGGCGGGAAGTTCAAGCGGGCGCAGAAGGCGCAGGCGCAGGTCCTGGAGGGCCGGGTCGGTCCGCCGGGTCCGGCGAGCCGGCGGGTGGTCCTGGTGAAGCCGATGTCGTACATGAATCTGTCGGGCGGCCCGGTGACGGCGCTGCGGGACTTCTACAAGGTGCCGATGGATCATGTCGTGGCGGTCCATGACGAGTTGGACGTCGACTACGGGGCGCTGCGGCTGAAGCTGGGCGGCGGGGACAACGGGCACAACGGCCTGAAGTCGATGACGAAGGCGATGGGGCCGGAATATCACCGGGTGCGGTTCGGGATCGGGCGGCCGCCGGGGCGGATGCAGGTCGCGGATTTCGTGCTGAAGGACTTCTCGTCGACGGAGCGCAAGGAGTTGGCGTTCCTGGTGGACCGGTCGGCGGACGCGGTGGAGTGTCTGCTGGCGGAGGGGCTGGAGCGGGCGCAGAGCGCGTACAACTCCTGAGCGACGGGCAGCGACGGGCAGCGGCGGGCAGCTCCCCCTTCCCGCGCACACCTCCTGAGCGACGGGCGGCTCCCTCCTTCCCGCGCACAACTCCTGACATTCCCATCCCTGGTGGGGCGTTTTTCGGCCATAGGTTGACCGGGGGTGCGGGTCTGGCCAAGGATCTGCCCCCATGAAGCGGAGCTCTTCCCACCGTGCGGCGGTGGCCGGGCGGCAGGTGGCCATGGGCCTGGTCGTCCTGGTGCTGCTGGTCGCGGGTGTGTGGTCGTCGTGGGACGCCGCGCACCACATCGTTCTGGCCAAGGGCCGTGAGCACGGCACGGTGACGGTGACGGGGTGCGGCGACGCCACGTGCACCGCCTCGTTCGAGCCGGACGCGGTGTCGCGGGACCTCGGGCGGGTGACCGTGGACCGGTCGGTCGCGGCGCGGGAGGGGGATCGTTTCCCCGTGGTGGTGAAGCCCGGTTCCGATGCGGTGGTCCGCACGGGGATGCCGGGCTTTCTGCATGCCTGGGTGCCGCTGGGCGGGGCGATGCTGCTGGCCGCGTTCGTGATCGGCGGCGGGCTGCGGATGGGGCGCACGGCGTGGGGTGTCGGAACGGCGGGGGCGGCCCTGCTGGTGGCGACGTTCGTCGCGCTGTAGCAGGACCGCCCGTTTCCTTACGCGGTACTCAGCCGGTGTTGCGCAGGCCCGCCGCGACGCCGTTGACGGTGAGCAGCAGGGCGCGGGCGAGGAGCGGGTCGGGCTCGTCGCCCCGCTCGGCGGCCTGGCGCTGGCGGGCGAGCAGGGATACCTGGAGGTAGGAGATCGGGTCCAGGTAGGCGTCGCGGATTCCGAAGGTCTGCTGGAGCACCGGGCTGGTGCCGAGCAGTTCGGTGGAGCCGGTGACCTTGAGGACTTCCCGGACGGTCAGCGCGTGCTCGGCCTCGATGGCGTCGAAGACGTGCTTCAGCTCGTCGGGGACGAGCGTGTCGACGTAGTGCCGGGCGATGCGCAGGTCGGTCTTGGCGAGCGTCATCTCGACGTTGGAGATGAAGTTCCGGAAGAAGTGCCAGTGCTCGTGCATCTCGTCGAGGACGGTGTCGAGTCCGGCCTCGCGCAGGGCCTTGAGGCCGGAGCCGACGCCGAACCAGCCCGGAACGATCTGGCGGGACTGGGTCCAGCCGAAGACCCACGGGATGGCGCGGAGGCCGTCGAGCGAGACGCCCGAGCCCGGGCGGCGGGAGGGCCGCGAACCCAGGTGCAGGTCGGCGAGCTGGTCCACCGGGGTGGAGGCGAGGAAGTACGCGGGCAGGTCGGGGTCCTCGACGAGCTTGCGGTAGGCGCCGTGGGCGGCGTCGGAGACCGTGTCCATGGCCGCGTCCCAGCGGGCGAGGGCCTCGTCGGACTGGCGGGGCGCGGTGTGCAGCGCGGAGGCCTGGAGGGTGGCCGCGACCGTCAGTTCCAGGTTCTCGCGGGCGAGGGCGGGGATGAGGTACTTGTCGGAGATGACCTCGCCCTGCTCGGTCACCTTGATCTCGCCCTCCAGCGTGCCCCAGGGCTGGGCGAGGATCGCGTCGTGGGAGGGGCCGCCGCCGCGGCCGACGGTGCCGCCGCGGCCGTGGAAGAGGCGCAGGCGGACCCCGTAGCGGTGGGCGACGTCGCGCAGACGGCGCTGGGCGCGGTGGATCTCCCACTGGGAGGTGGTGATGCCGCCGAACTTGGAAGAGTCGCTGTAGCCGAGCATGACCTCCTGGACGTCGCCGCGCAGGGAGACGAGGCGTCGGTAGGAGGGGTCGGCGAGCATCGCGTCGAGGATGACGTCGGCGGCCTTGAGCTCGTCGGTGGTCTCCAGGAGCGGGACGATGCCGATCTTGGCCCAGCCGGCGTGCAGGTCGATCAGTCCGGCCTCGCGGGCGAGGACGGCGGCGGCGAAGACGTCGTCGGCGCCCTGGCACATGGAGATGATGTAGGACTCGATGACTTCGGGGCCGAAGCGTTCGAAGGCCTGCTTGATGGTGTGGAAGACGCCGAGGGTCTTCTCGCCGGCCGCGTCGAGCGGGGCGGGGGTGGGGGCCAGCGGCCGGCGGGAGCGCAGTTCCTTGGCGAGGAGCTTCTGCCGGTAGTCGCGGGGCATGTCGGCGTAGCGCCAGGACTCCTCGCCGAGCCGGTCGAAGAGCTGGCCGAGGGCGTGGTGGTGGGCGTCGGCGTGCTCGCGTACGTCCATGGTGGCGAGCTGGAGGCCGAAGGCGGCCAGGGTGCGGATGGTGCGGTCCATCCGGCCGTCGGCGAAGAGGCCGCCCTTGTGCTCGCGCAGGGAGGTCTGGATGAGCTCCAGGTCGGCGAGGAGCTCGGCGGTGCCGAGGTAGTCGCAGCCGGGGCGGTGGGGGGTGCCCTCGGCGAGGCGCTCGCGGGTGTTGACGAGCTTCTGCCGGATGCAGGTGGCCTTGAGGCGGTAGGGCTCTTCGGCGTTCAGCCGCTTGTAGCGGGGGCTGATGCCGGGGAGGCGTTCCAGGTCGGCCTGGAGGGAGGTGAGGAGTTCCTCGGTGGCTCCGGCGTAGCGGATGGAGTTGGAGAGGAGGCCGCGGAGGTGGTCGATCATCTCCAGGGCGTCGGTGATGCCGTGCTCGTGCTGGAGGATCAGGACGTCCCAGGTGACGGACGGCGTGACGTTGGGGTTGCCGTCGCGGTCGCCGCCGATCCAGGTGCCGAAGGTGAGGGGGCGGGTGCCGGCGGGCAGTTCGACGCCGACGCGGTCCAGCTCGGCGGCGAGGTCCTCCAGGACGTCTCCGACGGCGCCTGTGTGGAGTTCGTCGAGGTAGTAGATGGCGTTGCGGGCCTCGTCGGCGGGCTCCGGGCGGACTACACGGAGTTCGTCGGTCTGCCAGATGAGGTCGATGTTCTCGGCGAGGCGGAGGTCCAGGCGACGGCGGTCGGCCTCGATGGCCGGGGTCTCCAGGAGGGCCGCGATGCGGCGGAGCTTGTTGAGGACCGAGCGGCGGGCGGCCTCGGTGGGGTGAGCGGTGAAGACGGGGCGGACGTTGAGGTTCTTGACCGTCTCGCGCAGGTGCTCGGGGTCGGCGTCCTTGAGGCGGTCGGCGGTGCGGGCCAGGAGGCCGCCCTCGGCCGAGCGGCGGTCGCGCATCTCGTGGGCGCGGTGGACCTGCTCGGTGACGTTGGCGAGGTGGAAGTAGGTGGAGAAGGCGCGCACGAGCTGCGCCGCGGTCTCCAGGTCCGTGTCGCCGAGGAGCTCGGCGGCGGCCTCGCCGTCGGTGCGGGTCAGGGCGCGGACCCGCTCGACGAGGTCGAGGAGCTCCTGGCCCTCCTGGCGTACGAGGGTCTCGCCGAGGAGGTCGCCGAGGCGGCGGATGTCGGCGCGCAGCGCGGGGCTGGCGGCAGGGGTCTGGTCGGCACTGCTCACAGTGTGCGGCTCCTTGCAGTGAATGAGGAGGTGCGTTCGCTTCGCCGTCCCCCGTTGCGTGGTGGTGGGGACGGGTGGCGGGGTCCGGGGCCCTGCGGCTGGCAGCGGTGCTGTCGCCACGCCCCGACGAGCGGGTGCGGACCGCGCTGTCCGACGCTCCCAGGATAGGTGTCGTCGCAGGCGGCGTGTCCGTTGCCCCGACGGGGATCGCGGTCGCCGCCCGGGACACCCGGGCCACTGTCCCCTTACCCAGAGGGCGGGCGGGGTACCGCGCGGGACGGGCTGGAGCGGCCTCTCGTGTTGTGGGGCCCGTCACTGCCATACTTACCAAGCCGTAGGTTACGGAACCGTAGCCACGGCCGTCCGCGTCTCCTCCCTCACCCTCAGAGGTATCCCCCCATGCCGAGCACTCCCCCCGTGATCGACGAGACCGAGCCTCCCGGGGCGGCCGGGGCGTCGCCCGCCGCCACGCTGGGCGGCGACAAGAAGCGGTCGATCGAGCAGTTCGCGCTGCTGGCGTTCATCGTGGTGCCGTTCGTGGCCCTGGTCGCGGCGGTGCCGCTGGCGTGGGGGTGGGGCGTCAGCTGGCTGGACGTGGGGCTGCTCGTGGCGATGTACTTCATCGGCTGCCACGGGATCACGATCGGCTTCCACCGGTACTTCACGCACGGTTCGTTCAAGGCGAAGCGCCCGTTGCGGATCGCGCTGGCCGTGATGGGTTCGCTGGCGGTGGAGGGGCCCCTGGTGCGGTGGGTGGCCGATCACCGCAAGCACCACCGGTTCTCGGACGCGGAGGGGGACCCGCATTCGCCGTGGCGGTTCGGGGAGAGCCTGCCGGCCCTGATGAAGGGGCTGTGGTGGGCGCACATCGCGTGGATGTTCGACGAGGAGCAGACGCCGCAGCAGAAGTACGCCCCCGACCTGGTCAAGGACCCGGCGATCCGGGCGGTCTCGCGTCACTTCCTGACCTTCACGATCGTCTCGCTGGCGATTCCGCCGCTGGTGGGCGGTCTGGTGACGATGTCGTGGTGGGGCGCGGCGACGGCGTTCTTCTGGGGTTCGCTGGTCCGCGTGGCACTGCTGCACCACGTGACCTGGTCGATCAACTCGATCTGCCACGCGGTGGGCAAGCGCCCCTTCAAGTCGCGTGACCGGTCGGGGAACGTGTGGTGGCTGGCGGTCCTGTCGTGCGGCGAGTCGTGGCACAACCTGCACCACGCGGAACCGACGAGCGCCCGGCACGGGGTGATGCGGGGGCAGATCGACTCCAGCGCCCGGCTGATCCGCTGGTTCGAGAAGCTGGGCTGGGCCACGGACGTACGGTGGCCGGATGCGGCGCGTATCGACTCCCGGCGCACGTCCGCACCGGCCGACGCGGCATGATTGACGACGTGGCGACCGACTCCAGCACGAGCAGCGAGAAGAACAGGACTCCCCCCTCCCGCCGGGCCCGGCGGGTCCGGATGACGGGGAAGGAGCGCCGCGAGCAGCTGCTGGACATCGGGCGCGCCCTGTTCGCCGACAAGGGTTTCGAGGGCACGTCGGTGGAGGAGATCGCGGCGCGCGCCGGGGTGTCCAAGCCGGTGGTGTACGAGCACTTCGGCGGCAAGGAGGGCCTGTACGCGGTGGTGGTCGACCGCGAGATGCGCCAGTTGCTGGACATGGTGACCGGGGCGCTCACGGCGGGGCACCCGCGCGAGCTGCTGGAGCAGGCGGCGTTCGCGCTGCTGGACTACATCGAGTCGTACACGGACGGTTTCCGGATCCTGGTGCGGGATTCGCCGGTGGCGCAGTCGACGGGCACGTTCGCCTCGCTGATCAGCGATATCGCCACGCAGGTGGAGGACATCCTGGGCCTGGAGTTCAAGGCCCGCGGCTTCGACCCGAAGCTGGCTCCGCTGTACGCGCAGGCGCTGGTGGGGATGGTGGCGCTGACGGGCCAGTGGTGGCTGGACGTGCGCAAGCCCAAGAAGGCGGAGGTCGCCGCCCACCTGGTGAACCTGTGCTGGCACGGGCTGGAGAACCTGGAGTCGAAGCCGCGGCTGATAGGGCACCGGAAGAGCTGATCGCGTAACCCTTCCGCACGTCGTCACCCGTTGTGATGACGGGTGCGGATTTCCCGCCGTAGTGTGGTCGGCAGGGCAGAGGATTCGTCCATGGGAGGAACCATGACCGCCGAGCCGACCACCGCGCACAGCTCCCGCTGGCCGGTGCCCCCGCAGGACGGATACACCGTGGACGATCTGTTCACGCTGCCCGATCTCCCGCCGCACACAGAGCTGATCGACGGGAGCCTGGTTTTCGTGAGTCCGCAGCGAGACTTTCACAGCACGATGATCGATCTGCTGGTGACGGGACTCCGCAGTACGGCACCGCCTGAGGTGAAGGTCCGCCGCGAGATGACCGTGGTGCTGGACCGGCGGAACGGGCCGGAGCCCGACGTCTCCGTCGTACGAACCGAGGCGGTCACCGGGCCGGACGTGACCCGGTACCAGGCCGCCGACGTCCTCCTCGCCGTGGAGGTCGTCTCCCCCGACTCCGAGGCCCGCGACCGTGAGGCCAAGCCGCACAAGTACGCCACCGCAGGCATCCCGCACTTCTGGCTGGTCGAGATGACCGGCACCGACCAGCACCCCGTCGTGCGGGTCTACGAGCTGGACCCGGTGACGAAGGCGTACGCGCTGACCGGGATCCATCACGACCGGCTGAAGACGGGTGTGCCGTTCCCGGTGGACCTCGACATCTCGGCGGAAGCGCTCAAGGAGCTGTAGGTCTCACAGGGCGTCCGGCTCCAGGAACTCCAGCCGGTTGCCGACCGGATCCTGGGCGTAGAAGCGGCGGTGGCCTGGGAGGTTGTCGTCCCATTCCGTGGTGACGCCGCGGCCCTCCAGGCGTGCCGCGTACGCCTCGATTCCGGTGACGCGCAGGCCCGGGTGGGCCTTCTTCGCGGGGCGGAAGTCCTCCTCGATGCCCAGGTGGAGCTGGACCGGTCCGGCGGCGAACCAGCAGCCGCCGCGGGCGGCGAGCAGCGGGGGTTTCGGGATCTCCGTCATGCCCAGGGCGTCGGCGTAGAAGGTGCGCAGGGCGTCCTCGGACCCGGCCGGGGCGGCGAGCTGTACGTGGTCGACGGCGGTGAGGCCCACGCGGGCGGTCATCACTTCTCCTTGCGGGCGATGGCGAAGATGCGGCGGAACGGGAAGACCGTGCCGTACGGGCCGGGTGGGTATGCGTCGCGGAGCAGGTCGCGGTATTCGGTGAGGAACGCGTCGCGGGCCGCCGGATCGTCGGCCAGTGCGGTGAGGACGGGGCGCAGGGCGGTGCCCTTGACCCAGTCGAGGACCGCGTCGTCGCCGTGCAGGGTCTGGAGGTAGGTGGTCTCCCAGACGTCCGCCGTGCAGCCGAGGTCCCGCAGGCGGGTGAGGTAGTCGGTCGGTTCCAGGACCGAGGCGGTGCGGTCGCCGACGCCGTGGAGCAGGGGACGCCAGTGGTCGGCTTCGCGGAGGCCGGCCAGGAGGGTGTGGCTGGGGGCGGTGAAGTTGTTGGGTACCTGGAAGGCGAGGGTGCCGCCGGGGGCGAGGGCGTCGAGCCAGCGGGGGAAGTGTTCGGCGTGGCCGGGGATCCACTGGAGTGCGGAGGTGGAGACGATCAGGCCGTACGTCTCGGTGGGCTCCCAAGTCGCGGCGTCGGCCTCGGCGAAGTCGAGCAGGGGCGGCCGGGCGTGGACGGCGGCCTCGGCGAGCATCTCGCGCGAGGTGTCGTAGCCGGTGATCCGGGCGTTCGGCCAGCGGTCGGCGAGGAGCGTGGTGACGTTGCCCGCGCCGCAGCCGAGGTCGGCGATGCGGGGTGCGGGGTGGCCGGGGAGGTCGCCGATGCGGGCCAGGAGGTCGTGGAAGGGGCGGGTCCGGTGGTCCGCGTGACGCAGGTACTGCTGCGGATCCCAGGCGGGCTGGTCGGGTGAGGTCATGAGAACAGGATCACGTCGCGAATCTCTTGATGTCAAGACACTTGAATTCAAGAGACTTCATGTCGAGGGACCCTCTACACTGATCGACATGGAGGACGAGGTCGACCGACTGGTCGCTGCATGGCGCCGCGAGCGCCCCGACCTCGACGTGGAACCACTCGAGGTGCTCAGCCGCGTCTCCCGTCTGGCACGCCACCTCGACCGGGCCCGCCGCATAGCCTTCTCCGAGCACAACCTGGAGCCGTGGGAGTTCGACGTACTCACCTCGCTGCGCCGGGCCGGCGCCCCGTATCAGCTCTCCCCCGGGCAGCTCCTCACCCAGACGCTGGTCACCTCGGGCACGATGACCAACCGCATCGACCGGCTCACCAAGAAGAACCTCGTCGAGCGGCTGCCCGACCCCAGCGACCGGCGCGGCGTCCTCGTCCGCCTGACGGCCGAAGGGCGGGACAAGGCCGACCAGTCGCTGGCCGGACTCCTCGACCAGGAGCGCGCCATCCTCGGCGAGCTCTCCCGCCAGCAGCGCGGCGAACTGGCCGGTCTACTGCGCCAGTTGACCGCCCCGTTCGACAACATCCCGACCTAGCGGACCCGTCGCCGGATCGGCGGGTCCGACGCCCGCCCGGCGGGCCAGCGCCACCGCCGCCAGCGTCGAGTGCACCCCCAGCTTGCCCAGCACGTTCTGCATATGGGTGCGCACCGTGTGCGGGGACAGGAACAGCCGCTCGGCGACCGCCTTGCGGCCGAGCCCGGCCACCATGCAGCGCAGCACCTCGCGCTCCCGGGGCGTCAGCGACTCCACCAGCCGCTCGCTCTCGGTGCGGTGCTTGCGGGCCGCGGTCAACTCCCGCAGTACGCCGGTGAGCAGGGCGGGCGGCAGATGCGTCTCGTCGCGCAGCACACCCCGGATCACCGACAGCAGCCGTTGCAGCGAGCAGTCCTTGGCCACCCAGCCCGAGGCCCCCGCCTGGAGCGCCCGGGCGGCGGCCCGCGGGTCGTCCTTCTCGGCGAGCACCACCGACCGCACGGCGGGCCGGCCGGCGCGGACCCCGGCGACCAGCGAGATGCCGTCGACGACGCCCGCGCCTTCCTCCCGGGGCGCGGGGACGGCGGGCGTCCCACCGCTTGTCAGGGCGCCCAACTCGGCGTCCACCAGGAGCACGTCGTAACCACGCCCCTCGGCCACCGCACGCTCCAGCGCACGCAGCGCGGCCGGGCCACTGCCCGCCGCGGAGACGTCGACGTCCGGTTCGGCCGCGAGGGCCGCCGCGAGCGACTCGGCGAAGATGCGGTGGTCGTCGACCACGAGAACCCTGATACGCGCCACAGAACCCCCATCGGTGGGGGCGGACAGCTGCGGGTACGGCGTCCGGGGCGTCGCTGCGGCCTGCCGTGCCGACGGCCGCCGCCGCCGAACCGCCTGCCGCCCTGCCCCGGGCGCCGTACCCGGCTCTCTCGCTCCCCTGAATCGGCACCGGCCCCCACCGGTGCTGAGCATCAGCGTACGGGCGGGGGCCGCAGGGGGAAGGCGATTCGATGAACTGGTTGCCTGAAGTGTTTAGGGTGTGCTTCATGTTCCGTCTTGAGACAGAAGTAGACAGAGAACGTCGCATTCTGCTGAGCGGGCGTCTGCACGGGGACAACGTCGCGGCTTCGGCCGGCCTGCGTGCGCTGCTCTCCACCTCCGCCGAGCACGAAGTGCCTCTGGAGGTGTGGGCGTCGGACGAGCACGGGGCCCTGGTCGGCGGGCTGACCGGGCGGACCTGGGCGTACTGGCTGCACGTCGACCTGCTCTGGGTCGACGCCCCGCACCGGGGCTCCGGCCTCGGCGCGCGTCTGCTCGCCGAGGCCGAACGGACCGCCCGCACCGAGCGCGCCTGCACCCGCTCGCGGCTGGAGACCTGGGACTTCCAGGCCCCCGGCTTCTACCGCGGGCAGGGGTACGAGGAGATCGGCCGGGTCACGGACTACCCGCCCGGTGTCACCGAGTTCATCCTGGTCAAGGACCTGTGAGCGCGGGACACCGGAACGGGCTCGGGACCGGGCTCAGCGCAGGCGGCGCGCCCCGGCCGACGGGATGGCGTCGAAGATCCCCGGGGCCGCGTGTCCGGCCGCCGCGAACGCCTCGCTGACGGCCTTGGCGACGGCGTGGGCCGCCGCCTCCTCCACCAGGACGACCGCCGAGCCGCCGAAACCGCCGCCGGTCATCCGCGCACCGAGCGCCCCGGCCGCGTTCGCCGCCTCGACCACCAGGTCCAGCTCGGGGCAGGAGACCCGCAGATCGTCGCGGAGCGAGACATGGCCCGCGTTCAGGACGGGTCCCGCGGCGCGGACGTCGCCCGCGTCGAGCAGCGCGATGACCTGCTCGACCCGGTGGTTGTCGCCGACGACATGGCGCACGTAGCGCACGACGGACTCGTCCGCACCGGCGTCGGCGAGGGTGGTGAGCGCCGTGGCGAGGTTCTCGTACGGGAGGTCGCGGAGCATCGGTATGCCGAGCAGCCGGGCGCCCTCCTCGCAGCCGGCCCGGCGCTCCGCGTACGCCCCGTCGCCCAGCGCGTGCTTCACGCGGGTGTCGACGACCAGGAGCGTCAGGCCCTGGGAGGCGAGGTCGAAGGGGACCTGGCGCAGGGAGAGGTCGCGGGTGTCCAGATGGAGGGCGTGGCCCTCGGTGCAGCAGGCCGAGGCCATCTGGTCCATGATCCCGCAGGGCACGCCGACGAAGTCGTTCTCGGCGCGGCGGCCGACGACGGCGAGTTCGGCGCCGCTCAGGCCCAGTTCGAAGAGGTCGTCGAGGGCCAGCGCGGTGACGATTTCGAGCGCGGCGGAGGAGGAGAGCCCGGCGCCCGTGGGCACGGTGGAGGTCAGCGCGATGTCCGCGCCGGTGACCGGGTGGCCGGCCTCGCGCAGCGCCCAGACCACCCCGGCGGGGTAGGCGGCCCAGCCGTGGCCGGAGTGCGGGACGAGTTCGTCGACGCGCAGCGAGACGACGCCGCCGGGGACGTCCGTGGAGTAGAGGCGCAGCACGCCGTCGTCGCGGCGGGAGACGGCGGCGACGGCGGTGTGCGGGAGGGCGAGCGGCATGACGAAGCCGTCGTTGAAGTCGGTGTACTCGCCGATCAGGTTCACCCGACCGGGTGCCGCCCAGATGCCGTCGGGCTCGCTTCCGTACAGCTCGGCGAAGGTGACGGCGGGGTCGGCCCCGGGCGGCCGAACGGCGGTCCCGTACGGCTCGGTGGTCCCGGACGGCTCCGCGGCGGACGCGGTCGGCTCGGTGGTCTGGGTCATGGGGTGGTCGTGTCCTCTCGGCGGGCGAACTGCCAGGCGTCGGCGATGATTCCGGCCAGATCGGCGCGGGAGGGCTGCCAGCCGAGGCGCTCGATCGCGGTGGCGGCGGAGGCGACGAGGACGGCCGGGTCGCCGCCGCGGCGGGGGGCGGCGGTCTCGGGGACCGGGTGGCCGGTGACCTTGCGGACGGTCTCGATGACCTCGCGGACCGAGAAGCCGTTGCCGTTGCCGAGGTTGCAGATCAGATGCTCGCCGGGGGCGGCGGCGGTGAGGGCCAGCAGATGGGCGTCGGCGAGGTCGGCGACGTGGATGTAGTCGCGGACGCAGGTGCCGTCCGGGGTGGGGTAGTCGTCGCCGTAGACGTTGATCGACTCGCGCTGCCCCAGGGCCACTTGGAGGACCAGCGGGATCAGGTGGGACTCGGGACTGTGGCGTTCGCCGCAACTGCCGTAGGCCCCGGCCACGTTGAAGTAGCGCAGCGAGACGGCGGCCAGTCCGTGGGCGGTGGCCTCGCCGCTGATCATGTGGTCGACGGCGAGCTTGGACGCGCCGTAGGGGCTGGTGGGAGCGGTCGGGTCGGTCTCGGTGATGGGGCTGGAGACCGGTTCGCCGTAGGTGGCGGCGGTGGAGGAGAAGACGAGGGTGCGCACGCCGTGCTCGCGCATCGCGGCGAGCAGGGCGGTGGTGCCGCCGACGTTGTTGACCCAGTACTTCTCCGGGTCGACGACGGACTCGCCGACCTGGGAGAACGCGGCGAAGTGCAGGACGCCGTCGTAGGAGGGGTCCAGGTGGCGGGCGGCGTCCTGGATGCGGCCCTCGACGAAGGCGGCGCCGGCCGGGACGCCCGCACGGAAGCCGGTGGAGAGGTCGTCGAGGACGGTCACCGTGTGCCCGGCCTCCAGCAGGTGCTGGGCGACGACGCTGCCGACGTATCCGGCACCGCCGGTGACCAGGTACTTCTTGCGGTCGTTACGGACGTTCTGGGGGGTGCTCACTGGCTCGCTACCTCTCGCAGTCGCTCGGCCGCGGCCTCCGGCGGCACGTCGTTGACGAACACGCTCATGCCGGACTCGGAGCCCGCGAGGAACTTCAGCTTGCCGGAGGTCCGGCGAATGGTGAAAAGCTCCAGGTGCACGGCGAAGTCCTCCCGGCCGTCGATCCCGAACGGCGCCTGGTGCCAGGCGGAGATGTACGGGGTCGGCGGCTCGCCGGATCCGAAGATCCGGTCGAAGCGCCTCAAGAGTTCCAGATAGACCTGTGGGAACTCCGTCCGCGCGTCCTCGTCCAGCCCTCGCAGGTCGGGGACGCGGCGGCGGGGGTGGAGGTGGACCTCGTAGGGCCAGTGCGCCGCGTACGGGACGAAGGCGATCCAGTGGTCGGTGGCGAGGACGACGCGCGATCCGTCCTTCTCCTCGCGGGCGACCACGTCGTCGAAGAGGTTGCCACCCGTCTCCTCACGGTGGCGGGCGGCCGAGCGGAGCATCAGTTCGGTGCGCGGGGTGACGAAGGGGTAGCCGTAGATCTGGCCGTGCGGGTGGCCGAGGGTGACGCCGATCTCGGCGCCGCGGTTCTCGAAGCAGAAGACCTGGGTGACCTGGTCGAGTGCGGCGAGGGCGGCGGTCCGGTCGGTCCAGGCGGCGAGAACGAGCGCGGCCTGCTCCTCGGTGAGGTCGGCGAAGGACGCGTCGTGGTCGGAGGTGAAGCAGACGACCTCGCAGCGGCCGGAGTCGCCGGCGAGGGAGGGGAAGCGGTTCTCGAAGACCGCGACGTCGTAGTGGTCGTCGGGGATCTCGCTGTGCCGCCCCTCCCGGGTGGGGCACAGCGGGCAGGCGTCGGCCGGCGGGTGATAGGTGCGGGCCTGGCGGTGCGAGGCGATGGCGACCGCGTCGCCGAGCAGCGGATCGCGGCGGATCTCGGACGAGGTCGAGACGGGGTCCAGGGGGCGCCGGTCGACGGCGTCGCGGACGGTGTCGTCCGCGGCGTCGTAGTAGATCAGCTCACGGCCGTCGGCGAGGGTCGTAACCGTCTTCTTCACCAGGGTCCTCCACCAGATCCTCCCAACATAATCGCACATAACAAATCACAAGCAAACACCTGCGTCAACGCCCGAGGCCCCGGGGCCGCATACCCGGACAATCACCCGCACTCGATCACGATCGAACAAAGAACCCCAACGAGACTGTTCATTTCTCGAACATGACGGCGTAAGTTCCGTCGGGTTAAGTTCGCGATACGAAGCGAGTACCCCCCATGCAGACACTGGCCGAAGGGCTTCGGCTCCCCACGAACGGGCTCGACTACGCCATCCTGGCGATCTACTTCGTCGTCGTACTCGGCATCGGCTTCGCGGCCCGTGCCAGCGTGAAGACGAGCCTCGACTTCTTCCTCTCCGGACGGTCCCTGCCCGCCTGGGTGACCGGGCTCGCCTTCGTCGCGGCGAACCTCGGCGCCACCGAGATCCTCGGCATGGCGGCCACCGGCGCGCAGTACGGCGTCGCGGTGGTGCACTGGTACTGGATCGGCGCGATCCCCGCCATGGTCTTCCTCGGCCTGGTGATGATGCCGTTCTACTACCGCTCCAAGGTGCGCTCCGTGCCGGAGTTCCTGCTCCAGCGGTTCGACAAGTCCGCCCACCTGCTGAGCTCCGTGCTCTTCGCCTTCGCGGCGATCCTCATCGCGGGCGTCAACCTCTACGCCCTGTCGATCGTCGTGGAGGCGCTCCTCGGCTGGCCGCAGTGGGTCGCGATCGTCGTCGCGGGCCTGTTCGTGCTGGTCTACATCACGATCGGCGGGCTCTCCTCGGCGATCTACAACGAGGTGCTCCAGTTCTTCGTCATCCTCGCCGCGCTGATCCCCCTCACCGTCCTCGGCCTGAAGCGGGTCGGCGGCTGGGACGCCATGAGCGACTCGCTGACGAAGCAGCACGGCGGGGACTTCATGACCGCCTGGGGCGGCACCGGCATCGGTGACGCCAACCCGCTGGGCGCCAACTGGCTGACGATCATCCTCGGCCTCGGCTTCGTGCTGTCCTTCGGCTACTGGACGACGAACTTCGCCGAGGTGCAGCGCGCGCTGTCCGCGAAGAACCTCTCCGCCGCCAAGCGCACCCCGCTGATCGCCGCCTTCCCGAAGATCTTCATCGTCTTCGCGGTGATGATCCCGGGCCTGGTCGCCGCCGTCATCGTGCCCAAGATCGGCACCCCGGACTCCGACATCACCTACAACGACGCGATACCCCTGCTCATGCAGGAACTGCTGCCCAACGGTGTGCTCGGCATCGCGGTGACCGGTCTGCTCGCCGCGTTCATGGCGGGCATGGCGGCCAACGTGTCCTCGTTCAACACGGTGTTCACCACCGACATCTGGCAGCGGTACGTGGTGAAGGACAAGCCGGACACGTACTACCTGCGCTTCGGGCGGCTGATCACGGCGATCGGCGTACTGGCCTCGATCGGCACGGCGTTCATCGCCGCCAGCTTCTCGAACATCATGAGCTACCTCCAGACGCTGTTCTCGTTCTTCAACGTCCCGATGTTCGTCGTCTTCATCATCGGCATGTTCTGGAAGCGCGCCTCGATGAAGTCCGGCGTCTGGGGCCTGGTCGCGGGCACCGCCGCCGCGATGATCAACTACTTCTGGATCTACAAGGGCGGGATCATCGACATCCCGTCCGACCAGGGCGCCAACTTCGTCTCCGCGATCGTCGGATTCGTCGCCGGAGCCGTCGTCATGGTCGTCGTCACCCTCTTCACCGCGCCGAAGCCCGAAGCGGAACTGGCCGGCCTGGTGTACGGGACCGAGTCGCCGGACGCCGACGAGGCACCGGACGAGGCGGACAGCGCCTGGTACCGCAAGCCGGCCCTGCTCGGCTGGGGCGCGATCGTGCTCGCCGCCGCGTGCTACATCCCCTACTCGTTCTGATCGGAGGAACTCACCATGTCCGACCTGCACAAGGAAGTCTCCGAACTGGAGCGCAAGTCCGCGACCGCGGCCCGTCTCTTCGACATCCGGCGGATCATCGGCGGCCTGTTCGTGGTCTACGGAGTGATCGTCACCATCGCCGGCATCAGTCCGTCCGACGCCGACCTGAAGAAGGCGGAGGGCGTCCACATCAACCTGTGGACGGGCCTCGCCATGCTGGCGCTCGGCCTGTTCTTCCTGGCCTGGATGAAGCTGCGCCCGGCCCAGGCCCCGGCGGCCCCGGAGCCGGAACCGGAGCCGGGGCCCGACGCGGGCTGACCCGTCGGCCGCCCGCCGCCGGTCCGCCCGCCACCCGCCGCCACGTCCCGCAGGGGCCGTCCGTCACCCGCTCTGCCCGGGGACGTACGGCCCCTGCGGCGTGCTGCCGTTCCCCGCGGCCCGCTCCAGCAGTCCCGTACGGGCGGCGAGGGCGGCCGCCTCCAGCCGGGAGCCGACCCCGAGCTTCATCAGGACCCGCTGGACATGGGTGCGGGCGGTGCTCGGGGCGATGTCCATCCCGGCCGCGATGAGCCGGGTGCCCTCGCCCTCGGCGACCCGCACCAGCACCTCCGCCTCGCGCGGGGTGAGCATCCGCAGCAGCCGCCGGCCCTCGTCGTCGGGCTGGGCGGCCGGGTTGAGCAGCTCGGCGAAGGCCCCCCGCAGCAGCTGCGGGGCGATGGCGCTCTCCCCCGCCCGCGCCTTGAGCATGGCCCGCTCGACGCCCTCGATGCGCTCGTCGTGCCGGACGTACCCGGCGGCCCCGGCGGCGAACGCCGCGGCGATCCCGCGCGGGCTGGGCACCGGCCCGAGGACCACCACCGCCACCTGCGGGCGCTCCTGGCCGATGCGCGTGATCGGGTCGAAGACCCCGGGGGCGGCGGGCGATGCCGTGCCGAACAGGCAGACCTCCGGGGCCCTGCTGACCACCAGTTCCGCGGCCCCGGACGTCGGCGCGGCCGCCGCGAGCACCCGGTGCCCGCGGAGTTTCAGCGCCGAGGCGAGTGCCTCGGCGAGCAGACGGTGATCATCGACCACCATGAGCCGCACGCCCATCGGTCCTCAGCCCCCAAAGCCCTGTCCGCCCGGCCCCCCGGACTCCTGCCCCGGCAAGGTACACGCTTGGTCGACGCCGCGCGGCGCTTACGTCGGAGAAGCCCCCCGAAGTGCCGAATTCTGCACCATTCGGGGCTCGTTGACTGCTGCCCGGTGATCACTTCACCGGCGGAAAACGACCGGCCCTGCCGGTCGGTGATCGACCGGCAGGGCCTGGCGGGTGTCCCTCGCTGCTCGTGGCGGCGAGCGGCGGTCAGTCGGCGCGGTAGCCGACGACGAGGTAGAGCTTGTCGTCGCCGTCGACGGTGCTGCGCTTGCTGATCAGGGTCTTCGACTTGAAGAAGTGACCCTCGGAGTAGAGGAGTTCGGAGTGGTCGGTGGTGAACCGACCCTCCGCCTCACGGACCGCCTCGTCGCTCGGGTTCTCCATCAGCAGGGTCTGCTTGAAGGTCTCGCCGTCGATGGAGACGATCTGGCCGCCCTTGTCGTAGGGGGGCTCCTTGTACGCGATGATGTTGGTGCCGTCCATGCGGAGCGGGACCAGGCTGTAGCGGTCACCGGCGTCGGCCCGGCTGCCGAGGAGTTTCCCGGTGGTCAGGTCGAAGGCGACGACCTCGTTGGTCTCGCCGTACTCACTGGTGCCGTCGTGGTTCTCGGTCGGCAGGTAGAGCCGGTTGTTGCCGACGGTCATGCTCCGGCAGCCCTCGACCTCGGTGGAGGCGCAACGGCCCGCGTACTGCTCGGCGTCGGCGGGGATGCGCACGATCAGCTTGCCGGTCGCCGCGTCGATCGAGAAGAAGTCGGAGATGCCGCTGCCGTCGCCGGCGGTGTCGCCGACATCGGCCGCGACCACCAGCGGCTTGGCGGAGACGATGGCGGCGTAGTCGATGCCCGCGGGCATCTTGTACGAGGACAGCGGGGCGCCGTCCTTCGGGTTCAGTGCCTCCACGGCGAGCTGCGGGCTGTCCATCTCGCCGCACCTGCGGACCACGGCCAGGGCCTCGCCGCCCGCGTAGCCGAGGTCGTAGCAGCCGTCCGCGCCGACCTTCGGCTTCCAGAGCTCGGCGCCGTCGGCCAGGTTGAAGCCCGCGCCGCCCGAGGTGCCGCCCGCGGCGACGGTGGTCCCGCTGAGCGTGACCTCGTCGAAGCGGACCTGCTGGTCACCGCCGGTGGAGGAGGTGACGCCCTTGCTCCACAGGAGCTTGCCGGCGGCCATGTCGATCACGCCGACCTGGTTGCACGACGGGTACTTGTCCTCCTTGGTCGCCTTCTTCTCCTCGAAGACGACGGCGGTCCTGTAGTCCTTGCTCATGTGCCGGGAGGCGGAGCAGACCTCGCCGGGCAGCGGGACGGACCAGAGCTCGGTGCCCTTGTCGCGGTCGTAGGCGGTGATCTCGGCGACGCCGGACTTCACGTACGCCTTGTCGGTGAGCCAGGAGCCCTCGACCGTGGTGATGTCGCCGACCTCCGGCTCCGGAAGCTGGAAGGCGACCGCGGACTTGGTGCTGGCGGGCGCCTTCTCCTTGCCGCCGGCCAGGCCGCCGTCCTCGCCGCCCTTGGCCTCGCCGCCGTTGGAGCCGGACGAGGAGGCCTCGTTGCCGCCCTTGTCGTCACCGGCGGTGGTGGAGTAGATGACCCCGGCGCCGATGATCAGCACCACGGCGACGGCCGCGGCGACGATGATCTGCATCTGGGTGGAGAACTTCTTGCCGCCGTCGGCGCCCGGCTGCGGGGCCCCGTACTGCGGGTGCATCGGCTGGGTCGGGTAGCCGTAACCCTGCTGCGGCATCCCCGGGTGGCCGTGCTGTCCGCCGGGCCCCTGCGGGTAGCCGTAACCCTGCTGCGGGGCCTGCGGGTAGCCGTACCCGTTGGGCTGCGGCGCGGGCGGGGTGGGGTAGCCGCCGACGGGCGGGGGCGGCGGGGCGCCGTACCCCCCGGCGGGCGGGTCCTGCGGCGCGGCGGGCGGCTGCTGGGGCTGCTTGCCGAAGGGGTCCGCGGGCGGCGGAGTCGGCTGGCCGAACCCTCCCGGCGGCGGGTCCTGCGGCGCGCCGAACCCGCCCGAGGGCGGCCCGGACGGCGGACCGGCGGGCGGCGGCGGGGGCGTGTTCGGTGCTCCCGGGGGCGTGTCCGACGGCTCGTTGGGCGGCTGGGGCGGCTGGGTCATGGCGTGCGTACCTCTGGGGACGAGTGGGGGTGGGGGCGCGTGGGGCCGGGAGGGACCGGCCGGGGTCGGATGCCGGGGCCGGGGACCGTCGGCGCGGTCACTTCTCGAACACCAGCAGCGTCGACTGCTCCAGCTCTTCCTTGTCGCTGGACGCGCTCACGCGCTCGCTGAAGATGAAGGAACGGCCGCCCTCGTAGAAGACCTTGGACGAGAAGAAGCCGTTCTCGATCCGGCCGGTCGACTCCGGGTGCTGGACCAGCGTCTTGGGGGTGCCGCCGGTCGGCGCGAGCGTCACGACGGCCCCGGCCGCGTCGTACTTCGGCCTCATGTAGAGCAGCACGTCGCCGCCCTCCATGCCCAGCGGCTTCAGGACGCGCTCGGCCGGGGCGGGTGCCTCCCACTTGGGCTTTCCGGTGTTCAGGTCGAAGGCGATGACCTTGTTCGTCCGGGCGGTCCCGCTGGTGTCGTCCTCGGTCGCCATGTAGAAGGTGTTGGCGTCGGCGGCGACACCGCTGCACCCTTCGAGCTTCTCACCGAAGATCGCGAAGCTGCTCCCGCAGTCGGCGGTGAGCTTGTCGCCCTTGCCGGGCGAGAGCTGGGAGCGGAGCTTGCCGCTCTCGGTGAGCGCGGCGATGGCGTACTGCTTCTTCTTCTCGTGCTCCAGCCGGACGACGAGAGGGGTGACCGAGTAGACCTTGCTGACCTCCCAGCCGCGCGGCGGCTGGTACGTCCACTTGGGCTTGCCGGTGACCGGGTTCAGCTCCTGGACCTGCTGCTGCGGGTTCTCCACGTCGTCGGTGCGGCAGCTGACCGCGGCGATGAGCTTCGCACCGCCGGCGAAGGCGAAGGGCTTGCAGTTGCCCTCGGGGTTGCCGAACAGCTCCTTGCCGTCGCTGACCCGGTAGGCGTTGGAGTTGCCAGTGCGCCCCACGGTGACGGTGTCTCCGCTGATCGCCACACCGATGTCCGACAGGAAGTCCCAGGTGCCGTTCTCCTTGACCGTCTTCTTCCAGCCGGGCTTGCCGGTGTTGAGGTCGATCATCTGGAGGACGGAGCACTTGGCCTTGTCCGTGGTGCCGTCCTTCACCCCGATGACGATCTTGCCGTCGGCGGTCGGGGTGCTGGGCGCGGCGCACACGTCGGCGGGGAGCGGCAGGGTCCACTTCTGCTTGCCGTCGGCGACGGCGTAGCCGGACACGCCCCGGTACATGGCCTTGGCGATCACGTCGCCGGCGAACCAGGGTCCTTCGACGGACGCGCCGCTGCGGGGCAGGTCGACGTCGTTCTTCTGGAGCCAGGCGACCTTCGCCTCGCCCGGCTTGCGCCCGGCGTTGAAGTCGTCGTCGCTCTCGCGGCCGTCGCCGTTGCCGTCGCCCTCGTCGACCGTGGGCGACTCGCTGGGGGGCTTGGGATCGTTGCTGGTGTTGGCGACGGGCTTCTTCGGGTCGTCGTCGCCGTCGCTCACCAGGAACCAGGTGCCCGTACCGGCGACCAGCACCACGGCGACCGCCGCCGCGACGATGATGCCGGTCCTGCCCTTGAGGAACCCGCCCCCGCCGGAACCCGGTCCGCCGGGGGCGGGGGTGCCGGAGTACTGCTGCTGCGGGTAGCCGTAACCGGGCTGGGGCTGCTGACCGTACGGGCCGGAAGCCTGCTGACCGTACGGGCCCGGGGCCTGCTGACCGTAGGGGCCGGGCTGCTGACCGTACGGACCGGGCGCCTGGCCGTACGGACCGGGGGCCTGTCCGGGCTGCTGCGGATAGCCGTAACCGGGCCCCGCCGGGGGCTGCTGCGGGTAGCCGTACGAAGGGGCGCCCGGCGGGGGCGTCTGCGGCGGGGCGGCCGGGGGCGCCGGCGGCTGCGCGGGGGGCGGGCCCTGGGGCGGCTGACCGGGCGGCGTCTGCGGCGGCTTGGCCAGGTCCGGCTGGTCCTGGGGCGGCTGGTCCCGAGGCGGCTGAGGAGCTCCGTTCGGCGGCTCCTGCGGAGCCCCGAAGCCTCCCTGCGGCGGTTGCTGGCTGGGCGGCTGGCTCATCAGCACGTCCCCCTTCGTGCGGTCCGGTGCCCGATTCGGTCTCCCCCGCGATTCCGAGAAGTGTCAATTACCCTCGGAAAGGAGCGAATCGGGCATGGCTTCCGCGGTGTCACGACAGTCGGGCGGGGCTTCTTTGTACCACCCGGCCGACATCGGACACCGGATCGGTCCAGCCCCTGTTCCCAAGGGAGAACCGCCTTGTGATGCCGTCGTTACGCCCGGACGAAGGTGATGGTCAGTCACCGAAGGCGATGATCGTCCGTACGTCCATCTCTTCCTCGTCGTTCTCCCCGCCGACGCGGCCGATGGCGATCAGCGAGCGTCCGTCGGCATAGCGGATCGCGGGCTCGAACACGTGCTCGGCTGTTGCTGCCGACGCCGGATGCCGCAGGACCGTCTGCAGAGCGCCGCCCTGCGGTCCGAGCGTCATGATGCCGCCGCCGGTCTTCGCCTCGGCGTCCGGCGGACTCAGGTACAGCAGCACCTTGCCGTCCTCGACCCTCATCGGCTGCAGCGTCTGCGCGGCCGGCGCCGGCACCTTCCACTTCATCTTGCCGGTGTTCACGTCGAACGCGACGACGGAATTGGTGAACTCGCCGTCCACGAAGGCGGGTTTGGTGGCGAGGTAGAGCGTGTCGCCGCCGGCGGCCGCACCGATGCAGTCGTCGAGGTTCTCGTCCGGCTCGCCGCACCGGACCTCGAAGTCCTCCTTGCCGGGGTCGGGCTGGGCGCGGAGGGTGCCGTCGGCGCCCAGGAGAGCGATGGCCCACTTCGCCTCCATCCCGCCCTGCCGCAGCGAGACGACCGGCGGGTCGACGGAGTAGAACCGGTCGATCTTCCAGCCCTTCTTGACCTTGTACGTCCACACGGTCTTACCGGTGGCCGGGTCCATGCGCCGCACTTCCTCGTCAGGCGTGTCGTCGTCGCCCGGAGCCTTGCGGCAGTCGACCGCGGCGAGCGGGATGTCGCCGCTGGTGAAGCCGTACGGCTGGCAGAAGCCCGGCAGCCGGTCCCACAGATGCTTGCCGTCGCCGATCCGGTAGGCGTCGGTGCGGCTCGTCCGTCCGACCGTCAGGACGTCGCCGTTGACCGCCATGACGATGTCCGACAGCCCGTCCGACATCGAGGAACGGTCGAGGGTGGCGGTCCACCCCGCCTTGCCGGTGACCAGGTCGATCATCTGGAGCTTCTCGCAGGCCGCGCCTTCGATGGTGCTCTCCCGGACGGCGATGACGATCTTGCCGTCCGCGCTCGGCAGCGTCGGCGCGGCGCAGACGTCGGCCGGCAGGCGCAGGCTCCACTTCTGCGAGCCGTCGTCGAGGGAATAGCCGGACGCCGTGCGGTACATGGCCTTGGCCACGATGCCGCCCGTGGTCCACGGACCGCGCACGGCGACGCCGTCCGCCGGCACGTCCACGTCGTTCTTCCGGATCCAGCGGACCTTGGCCTCGCCGTCCTTGCGGCCCTTGTTGAGCTCCGCGGCGCCCGGGGCGGGCGTCGTCCTCGGGCTCGGCCCGCCGCTGGGCTTCTTGGGGACGGCGCTCTCCCGCGCGACGGGCTTCTTGTCGTCGGCGCCGTCATCACCGCCCACCGCGAACCAGACGCCCGTCCCGATGACGAGGACCCCGGCGACCACGCCGGCGACGAGACCCGCGACCCGGCCCCGTGAACGCCCGCCGCCTCCGGGCCCGCCGGAGGGCTGGTGCTGGGGTACCGGGTTGCCGTACGGCACGGTGGTCGGCTGCTGCGGCTGGGGGTAGCCGTACGGCACCGTGGGCGGCTGACCGTACGGGCCGGGCTGCGGCTGCTGCCCCGGCTCTCCGTACACACCGGGCTGCGGTTCGTACGGAGCGCCGAAGCCTTCCTGCTCCCCCGGGCTGCCCTGCGGCGGCTGCGGCTGCGGCATCAGTGTTGGTCCCCCTCGAACGTACGGTCCCTGCCGCCCCGTTCTACCACCCGCCGCGGCAGCCCCGTCGGGCCGGTCAGGCGTCCTCGGCCAGCTCCAGCCAGCGCATCTCCAACTCGTCCCGCTCGGTGACGAGTTCGCGCAGTTCGGCGTCGAGCCCCGCGACCTTCCCGAAGTCGGTGGCGTTGTCCGCGATCTGCTTGTGCAGTGCGGTCTCCCTGGTGGAGAGCTTGTCGAGCTGCCGCTCGACCTTCTGCAGCTCCTTCTTCGCGGCGCGGGCCTCCTGCGCCGAGACGGCGGGAGCGGCGGGGGCGGCGGACGTACGGGGCGCGGCGGCGGAGGGGGTGGACTCCTCCTCCATCCGCTGCCTGCGCTCCAGGTACTCGTCGATCCCGCGCGGCAGCATCCGCAGGGCGCGGTCGCCGAGGAGAGCCATGACCTTGTCCGTGGTCCGCTCGATGAAGAACCGGTCGTGGGAGATCACGATCATCGACCCGGGCCAGCCGTCGAGGAGGTCCTCCAGCTGGGTCAGGGTCTCGATGTCGAGGTCGTTGGTGGGCTCGTCGAGGAAGAGGACGTTGGGCTCGTCCATCAGCAGCCGCAGGATCTGGAGCCTGCGGCGCTCACCGCCGGAGAGGTCGCCGACGGGCGTCCACTGCTTCTCCTTGGTGAAGCCGAACTGCTCGCAGAGCTGGCCCGCGGTCATCTCGCGGCCCTTGCCGAGGTCGACCCGGTCGCGCACCTGCTGGACGGCCTCCAGCACACGCAGGTTCGGGTTCAGCTCGGAGACCTCCTGGGAGAGGTAGGCGAGCTTGACGGTCTTGCCGACGACGACCTTCCCGGCGGCGGGCTGCTCGTCGCCCTGCGTACGGGCGGCCTCGCCGAGGGCACGCAGCAGCGAGGTCTTGCCCGCGCCGTTGACGCCGACGAGGCCGACGCGGTCGCCGGGGCCGAGCTGCCAGGTGAGGTGGGTGAGGAGGGTCTTGGGCCCGGTTTGGACGGTCACGTCCTCCAGGTCGAACACGGTCTTGCCGAGGCGGGCGTTGGCGAACTTCATCAGCTCGCTGGTGTCGCGCGGGGGCGGCACGTCGGCGATGAGCTCGTTGGCGGCCTCGATGCGGTAGCGCGGCTTGGAGGTACGGGCGGGGGCGCCGCGGCGCAGCCAGGCCAGCTCCTTGCGCATCAGGTTCTGCCGCTTGGACTCCTCGGTGGCGGCGATGCGTTCGCGCTCGGCGCGGGCGAACACGTAGTCGCTGTAGCCGCCCTCGTACTCGTGGACGGTGCCGCGCTGGACGTCCCACATGCGGGTGCAGACCTGGTCGAGGAACCACCGGTCGTGGGTGACGCAGACGAGGGCGGAGCGCCGGGTCCGCAGGTGGCCGGCCAGCCAGGAGATGCCCTCGACGTCGAGGTGGTTGGTGGGCTCGTCGAGGACGATCAGGTCCTGCTCGTCGATGAGGAGCTTGGCCAGCGCGATCCGGCGGCGCTCGCCACCGGAGAGCGGGGCGATGACGGTGTCGAGCCCGTGCTCGAAGCCGGGGAGGGCCAGCCCGCCGAAGAGCCCGGTGAGCACGTCCCGGATCTTGGCGCTGCCCGCCCACTCGTGGTCGGCGAGATCCCCGATGACCTCCTGCCGGATGGTCTTCTTCGGGTCCAGGGAGTCGTGCTGGGTGAGGACGCCGAGGCGCAGCCCGCCGTTGTGGGTGACGCGGCCGGTGTCCGCGTCCTCCAGCTTGGCGAGCATCCGGATGAGAGTGGTCTTGCCGTCCCCGTTGCGGCCCACGACACCGATCCGGTCGCCCTCGGACACCCCGAGGGATACGCCGTCGAGCAGGGCACGGGTGCCGTACACCTTGCTGACCTGCTCGACATTGACCAGATTGACGGCCATTTCACTCCTGTCCCGGGGGTCCCTGCGGTGAGGACCGCTCGACGTACCAGAGTAGTCGCCGCGCGGGGTGCGCTAGCGTGCCGCGATCGATCATGGGGAATAGCCCCAGGTCGCAGGGGTGCGGAAGACATCCGGGGTGGGGACTTCATGACGATGACGCGTGGGACGGGCCGTCGGGGCAGCCGGGTTCCGGTGGCGCTGGCGGCGACGGCGGCAGTGGCGGCGATGACGCTGGCGGGCTGTTCGTCGCCGGCCGGTGCGGGGGGCGACGACGAGGGCCCGGCCGGACCGGCGCCCGCCGGCAGCACGCCCGCGAAGGCGGCGGAGAAGGTGGGAAAGGGCAAGGGTGAGGCGGACGCGGACAAGGCGGCGGCCGCCGGAGTCGCGGCCAGGGGCGGGCGGCTCGGGGGCGCCGGCTCGGCGTGCGAGCTGCCGGTGACCTTCGACCTCGCCGCCGGCTGGAAGCCGAAGGCGGTCGACGTGGATCCGGACTCCGTCCTGGCCGAACTGGCCGAGCAGGGCACCGTGACGATGGTCTGCGAGATCGACGCCAAGCCGACGGGGAACATCGGCTTCCTGCGGGTGTGGCGGGGCGCCCCTGCCGACAAGGACGACCCCCGCGCGGTGCTGAAGGCCTTCGTGGCGGACGATCCGCAAGCGGGCAAGGCCACCTACACGCAGGTGAGGGCGGGTGCGCTCGCGGCCGCCGAGGTCGGATACACGGGGCACAGCGAGCTGCTGGACGAGTCGAAGAAGGAGCGCGCCTTCGCCGTCTCGACGCCCGGCGGCCCGGTGGTGCTGCACCTGGGCGGGATGGACACCGAGGAGCACACCGCGATGCTGCCGGCGTTCGAGCTGGCGAAGAAGTCCCTGAAGCTCCGCTGACCGCCCCGTCGCCGCCCCCCGTGCCCGCCGCGGGCCCGGCTCGGGGCACGCGATACCGTGCCCCGACCGATCAAGGGCCGGGGGGCGACGTGGTGGCAGCGGCGTGGGAACGGTTCACCGGGCACCGGTGGCTGCCGAAAGCCGCTATCACTACGGCCGCTGAAGCCCGCCGCGCCCCCGTCCCGCCCGCTCCACCAGCAGCCAGCCCCCGAGCGTCATCGCGACCGCTCCCGGGGCGCTGACCGGGAGCGCGATCAGCACGGCCGTGTGGCCGTCCAGCAAGCCGGCGAAGCCGACCATGGACAGGCCCAGCACGCCGAGCAGGCAGAGCGTCGCGCCCAGGGCCGCGAGGGGGCCGTGGCCCTCGGCGGGGGCGGTGGGGGCCGGGCGTTCGAAGGTGCGGAAGGCGGCGACGAGTCCGGCGGTGAGGCCCGCCGCGAGGGCGATCCGCAGCGGGACCTGGGCCCACCAGGCGGCCGACGCGGGCGCGGGCAGCTCGACGTCGAGGGCGAGCAGCGCCCCGTACACCCCGAACATCGCCGTGAGGTGCCAGAGGAACGCGGTCATCGCCACCCCGTTGGCCGCCACCACCGTGCGCCAGACGCGGGGGCGTTCCAGCAGGCGGGCGGCCGGGGCGCGGAGCAGTTCGACCGCGCCGAGCAGCCAGAGGCCGTGGGCCAGCAGGGCGAGCGTGGGCGGGGCCATGTTGCTGACCTTCTCGCCGGGCATCCCGACCATGGACAGCGGGTACGGGCCGAAGGCCACCAGCGCGATCGCGGCGACCAGGCCCGCCCCGGCGAGGAGCGCGGGGCGGCGGATGCGGCCGTCGGCACGCAGGAAGCCGAGCTGGTGGACGGCCAGCCAGACGAACGCGAAGTTCAGGAACTCGACGTACGGGACCCCGGCCGCGAACCGGAGGACGTCCACCGCGACCGCCGCGACCGCCAGTCCGGCGAAGGCCCCCCAGCCGTACCGCTCGTGCAGCCTCAGCAGCGGCGGGGTGAAGGCGACCATCGCCAGGTAGATCCCGATGAACCACAGCGGCTGGGTCACCATGCGCAGGGTCACGCCGGTCAGCCCGCCGCCCCCGCCGAGGAGCTGGACCAGCAGCGCCGCCGCGCCCCAGACGAGGACGAAGACCATGGTGGGGCGCAGCAGCCGCTGGAGCCGGGCGCGGAGGAAGGCCGAGTAGACGGAGTCCTCGGACCCCTCGGGGCGCTTGCGGAGGAGCGAGCGGTAGGACAGCGCGTGGGAGAAGCCGCCGACGAAGAAGAACACCGGCATGACCTGGAGCAGCCAGGTCAGCGGCTGGAGCGCCGGGACGACGGCGAGCAGGTTGCCGACCCCGTCCGGGGTGACGGCGGCCATCAGCCAGTGGCCGAGCACGACCGCGCCCAGCGAGGCGACCCGCAGGAGGTCGACGTAACGGTCCCGGGTGGCGGGCGTCGCCCCGGCCAGTTCACGAACACTTGATCCCATGGCCGTACGGTCGCGCGAACCGGGCGGGGCGCGGCAGCGCGGCCGTACTCAGATCCGGGATGAGTACCCGCGTGCGGAGCTCGGGTGACTCAGGCCGGGTCAGTGGCTCGGACGACGTGGGCGCCGGGCGCGGGCGAGGCCGCGACGCGTGCGTTGCGGCAGGTCCCGGACGCCTTCAGGGCGGCCGCCACCTTCTCGGCCGTCTCCTCGTCCGCCACCAGGAACGCCGTCGTCGGCCCGGATCCGGAGACCAGCGCGGCCAGCGCCCCCGCCTCCGTGCCCGCGGCCAGGGTGTCGGCGAGGGAGGGGCGCAGGGAGAGCGCGGCGGGCTGGAGGTCGTTGCTCAGGGCTTCCGCGAGTGCGCCGGAGTCGCCGGAGCGCAGGGCGGCCAGCAGCGCGGGGGACGCGGTGGGCTCGGGGACCTCCGCCTCCGCGGTGAGGCGGTCGAACTCGCCGTAGACGGCGGGCGTGGAGAGGCCCCCGTCCGCCACCGCGAAGACCCAGTGGAAGGCGCCGCCGACGTCGATCGGGGTGAGCTTCTCGCCGCGTCCGGTGCCGAGCGCGGCCCCGCCCACCAGGCTGAACGGCACGTCGCTGCCCAGCTCCGCGCAGATCGCGAGGAGTTCGTCGCGGCTCGCGCCGGTCCCCCACAGGGCGTCGCAGGCGACCAGGGCGGCGGCCCCGTCGGCGCTGCCGCCCGCCATGCCGCCGGCGACCGGGATGTCCTTGGCGATGTGGAGGTGGACGGCGGGTGCGACGCCGTACCGCTCGGCCAGGGCGAGGGCGGCGCGGGCGGCGAGGTTGGTGGCGTCCAGCGGGACCTGGCCGGCGTCCGGGCCCGAGCAGGTGATCCGCAGCTCGTCCGCGGGGGTAGCGGTCACCTCGTCGTACAGGCCGACGGCGAGGAAGACGTTGGCCAGGTCGTGGAAGCCGTCGGGGCGGGCGGCGCCCACGGCGAGCTGGACGTTGACCTTGGCGGGGACGCGGACGGTGACAGCGGCGCTCATTCCGACACCTCCGGCTTGTTCTCCGCGATCGCCGCGAACTCCTCCACCGTCAGCGCCTCGCCCCGCGCCTGCGGGGAGATCCCGGCGGCGACGAGCGCGGCCTCGGCGGCGGGAGCGGAGCCGGCCCAGCCGGAGAGGGCGGCGCGCAGCGTCTTGCGGCGCTGGGCGAAGGCGGCGTCCACGACCGCGAAGACCTCGGCGCGGGACGCGGTGGTGGCGATCGGTTCCGTGCGCCGGACCAGCGAGACGAGGCCGGAGTCGACGTTCGGGGCGGGCCAGAACACGGTGCGGCCGATGGACCCGGCGCGCTTCACCTCCGCGTACCAGTTGGCCTTCACCGACGGCACGCCGTAGACCTTGTTGCCGGGGCGGGCGGCGAGCCGGTCGGCGACCTCGGCCTGGACCATGACGAGGGTCCGCTCGATGCTGGGGAAGCGCTCCAGCATGGTGAGCAGGACGGGCACGGCCACGTTGTACGGGAGGTTCGCGACGAGCGCCGTGGGCGCGGGGCCGGGCAGCTCGGTGACCAGCATCGCGTCGGAGTGGACCAGGGCGAAGCGGTCGGCGCGCTCCGGCATCCGGGCCTGGACCGTGGCGGGCAGCGCGGCCGCGAGCACGTCGTCGATCTCGACCGCGATCACCCGGTCCGCCGCCTCCAGCAGTGCCAGGGTCAGCGAGCCGAGCCCGGGGCCGACCTCGACGACGGTGTCGTCCGGGCGGACCTCGGCCGTGCGCACGATGCGGCGGACGGTGTTGGCGTCGATGACGAAGTTCTGACCGCGCTGCTTGGTGGGGCGTACGCCCAGCTTCGCGGCCAGGTCGCGGATGTCTGCGGGGCCCAGGAGGGCGTCGGGCTCTGTGCTGCTCACCCGGTAAGCCTACGGCCGCAGTGCGGCCACGGACTCGCCCCCCGCTGCACGTACAGCTTCTTCGCCCGGTACGTCTGCTCGGCGGCGGTTGCGTCCTGGGGGCGCCCGGCACCGCCGAGGGACTGCCAGGTCCGGGTGTCGAACTGGTACAGCCCGCCGTACGTCCCGCTCGGGTCGACCGCTCCCGGCCGGCCGCCGGACTCGCAGGCGGCGAGCGCGGACCAGTTGAGCCCGTCCGCTCCGGAGACCGGGTCGGGGCGCTGCCGGGTGCCGGTGCGCACGACGCGGCTCACCGGCTGGTGGACCAGCTCCTCGGCGGCCCTGCGCGGCTTCTGCCGGACGCCGTTGACGGTCCGGACGGCGTACGTGACCCGGCGCACGCCGTTGCGGCCCGCCCGCTCCACGACCTCGGAGCCCCGGAACAGCTCGGGGTCCTCGCTGCGTTCGACGGCGTACGGGACGCTCTCCTCGTGCACCTCGCGGGTGTCGGTGATCCGCATGACGGAGATCGTCTGCCCGTCGCGCGGGAAGCTCGCGGGGTCGACGGAGGTGGTGTCCTGACCGTGCAGGGTGATGCCCGCCTCGGCGAGGGCCTCGCGGACGGTCGCGGCGTTGGTGCGCAGGGTGCGTTCCTGGCCGTCGGCCATGAAGGTCAGGGCGCGTTCGGTGCGGACGGTGAGAGTCAGGCCGGTGCGGGCGATCCGGGTGGAGCGGGCGGCGGAGAGGTGCGCCCCCTCGGCGCGGATCCCGAACTCGCGCAGGGCTCCGGCCACGGTGTCGGCGGTCGTCCAGACCCGGTGGCGGGCGCCGTCGAGGGTGAGGGTGACGGGCCGGCCGTAGTGGACCACGACCTCGTCGCCGTGGTCGAGGCCGGTGCCCGGGCCCGGGGAGACGCGGTCGTGCGCGCCGACGGTGACGCCCTCCTCCGCCAGCAGTTCGGTGACGTCGTCGGCGAAGGTGTGCAGGGTCCGGGGCGTGCCGTCGACATCCAGCCGGACCGCCTTGTCGTGGGCGACGAACGCGGTGGTGCCGCCGGCCAGGAAGGCGACGACGAGGGCCTTCGGGACGAGGCGCTTCAGGTTCTCCGGAGCCGCCGCGAACGGGTTCCCCCTCCCCGGGAGCGTCCGGCGGCGCTTGGCGGCCCGCCGGGCGTCGGCGCGGGTGGGGCCCTGCCGGGGCAGGGCGGGCGGTGGCCCGGTGACCGGGGTGTCGACGACGGTCGGGGCGTGGGCGACGGCCGGGGTGTCGACGACGGTCGGGGCGTGGGCGGCCGGGCCCGCCGTCCACGCCCCGTCAGCCAGGGTCAGCTGCTCGTGGAACGCGCCGAGACGCCTGTCCTGCGAAGTGTTCACGCCGTTCACGCCGCTCCCGAAGATCTGCCTGCTGCCGCCCCGTCGTGCGCGGGGACGATAGCGGAGGTCCGGTGACTCTCCAAAGCGACACGGCTACGCAGAGTGCCCGTACGGGATCAGAAGTCGAACGCCCGCGCCGTGTTGTCGTAGATCGCGGCGGCCAGCACGTCCTCGTCCAGGCCCTTCACCTCGGCCATGGCGCGGAGTGTGACGGGGATGAGGTAGGGCGCGTTGGGCCGTCCGCGATAAGGGGCCGGGGTGAGGAAGGGCGCGTCCGTCTCGACGAGGACCAGCTCGGTCGGGGCGACGGCCAGGGCGTCCCGCAGCGGCTGGGCGTTCTTGAAGGTCACGTTGCCCGCGAAGGACATGAAGTACCCGGCGCGCGCGCAGATCCCGGCCATCTCGGCGTCGCCGGAGTAGCAGTGGAACACCGTCCGCTCGGGCGCGCCCGCCTCCAGCAGGACCCGCAGCACGTCCGCGTGCGCGTCGCGGTCGTGGATGACCAGGGCCTTGCCGTGCCGCTTGGCGATCTCGATGTGGGCCCGGAAGGACTCCTCCTGTGCGGCGATGCCCTCGGGGCCCGTACGGAAGAAGTCCAGGCCCGTCTCGCCGACCCCGCGGACGTGGTCGAGGGCGGCCAGCGCGTCGATCTCCGCCAGCGCCTCGTCCAGCGCCGCCTTGCCGCCGGGCTCCCGCGCGCCCTGCCGCGCGGTGCCGGCGGTGCCCTCGACGTATCCGTGGACGATGCGCGGGGCCTCGTTGGGGTGCAGGGCGACCGAGGCGTGCACGGCGGGGTGGGCGGCTGCGGTGTCGGCGGCCCAGCGGGAGCCGGCGACGTCGCAGCCCACCTGGACGACGGTCGTCACGTTCACCGCGGCGGCCCGGGCGAGGGCCTCCTCGACGGTGGCGTCCTGCATGTCCAGGTGGGTGTGGGAGTCGGCGACCGGAACCCGCAGGGGTTCGGGCAGCGGCGGGGCTTCGGTACGGCTCATGCCGACGACTCTACGAGGCCCCGCTCCCCAGCCTCACCTGCGGTGGAACCTCTCATGCGTCACCTGCGCTGGAAGGGGTGCAGCAGGTCCGACAGCCGCCAGTGGCGGTCCGGGGCCGCGGCGGTCGACACCGCCTCGTCCTTCACCGCGGCCTCCGCGGCGCGGGGCATCTGCTGCTTCCGCAGCAGCTCCTGGACACCGGCGACCCGCCCCGCCCGCATGATGCGCACCACGTGTCCGCCGCAGTTGGTGCAGGTGGGCGTGGAGAGCGGGGACGGCACGCGCTCGCCGTCCGCCGTGTAGACGACGAACGCGTGGCCGTGGACGTCGACGTGGTGCTCTATCTCGTAGGACTGCTCCCAGCCGTACCCACACTTCATGCAGGCGAATGCATACGCCTCATGGACAGTGGTCGCTGCGATCTCGCTCATGCCTGCTCCTCTTGTCCGCCGGTCACACGCTCCGGGGACGGCCGGCCCGCCCGAGGGTTCGAACAGGTGGCCCGTCCCTTCCAGTGGACACCTGCACCCGGATGGACGCACCAGCTCAGAGGCATTGTTGGTGCGTTCTTGGCCTCCTTTGGCCGCGCTTTGCCGACGCATGGCGCGGGCGAGGACCGAGGCAGGACAGCGCGTGACCGGCGGGCCACCGAGCGCCCCCGAGCGCGCCGTGCACCGGTCGTGAACGCGCCCGCGCACCACCCCCCGCCCGCCCCGCCTCATTCCTTGAATTCCCGGGCTTTCGCCCCACCCGCACCTCATGAATTCACCATTCAATTGAATACGCGATTTCCCCGGATGTCCCATCCCGATTTGCGGAGCTCCCCTTCCTCCTTTTCACTCATTACGTCCACCCCATTTCCCACAGGACGGGGAACAACCCATGTTCACCACGGACACCACTGCCACCGACATCGAGCTCGACCTCGACGCCGCTCTCAACCCGGGCGAGGTCGAAGGTCTGTACCGCGACTCCCGCGAGTGCGCCTACCTCGCGCTTCTCGCAGGCGGCGGCGCCCTGCTGCTTTCGCCTCCGACCCCCCGCCCGAAGAAGGGCTGAACGTCGGAACATGGACCAGACACATGCGTCGTCCCCGCTAGCGGGTGCCGTGCATGACCTGGCAACAGAGGTGGTCCTCGCTCTTCGGAGCGGGGACCACCTCGCCACGGTGTGCGGCGCGGCGGGAATCGACGAGGAGAATCGGACCGGAATCGCGGCGGCACGGGTCATAGGGGCGGACCTGCTGCTGCCGAGTGTTCTGTACGGACGTCATCCGCACCCGGGCGACGTCGCCGTACTCGACCGGGCGGTGCGGGAGTTCCCGCCCAAGCCCGACGCTCCGGCCGCCACGGCCTGGAGCCACTGGCACATGATCTCCACGCTCCAGCGGATGGCGCAGCCCTCGCCGGGAACGGCTGCCCCCGGGACCTACGCGGAGCCCGACGCCGCGTGGCTGGAGGAGGCCCCCTGGCAGGCGTTCACGCATCAGCTCTCGGTCCTCGCCCCGCTCGCCGTCCCGGCCGCCCCCTCGGCCGTGCAGCGGGCCGCGGCGAACCGGGCGGTCGACCTGTCGCGCGGCTTCGTCCGCGCGGTGCGGCGGCTCGACTGGCTCCAGGCGGCGGGCGCGGGCCGCTGGCTCGCGGCGATCGGCGGCGAACCGGCGACGCTGGGCCTCGAACGCGGCCTGGACTTCGTCGAGCTGATGGGCGGCGACGACCCCCGGGTCACCCTGCACGTGCGGGCCGCCCGCCTGATGGCCGAGGCGAGAGCCCGGTGAGCGCCCGGTGACGACGACCGCGACACAGGACCCGCAGGGCCGTCCGGGGCCGGGGCGCGGGGGCCGCCCGGAAGCGGGCCCCGGGCCCCGCCGGACCCGGGCCCCCCGGGAGCACCCCTCCCCCGGAGCCGCGCTCACGGTCCTTCCCGCCGTCCTGCGCGCCGCCCTCGCCTGGACCGACGCCCACCGGATGCACTTCACGCTCCCCGACGACGTCCTGGAGCCCCACACCCAGGTCAACGGCACGCTCAAGCCGCTGGGCGAGCTGGCCCAGCTCGGCTCCACCATCCGCCGCACCACCGCCCCCGGCACCCCGGAACACGAGCTGGCCGGGGACCTCGTCGCGTACGCCTGGGAGCAGGTGCGGGAGGGCGCACTCCTCCTGGAGCTGCTGCGCGCCGAGCCGTTCGCCGCGTACCCGTACGAGATCTACGCCGCCTTCGCCGGGTACGGGCTGCGCCACGAGGGCTTCGAGGCGTTGGCCCGCCCGCTCACCGCCACCCGCGCCTGGGCCCACACCGAGCAGCACGCCAACCGCCAGTTGGGCCTGGTCAACTCCGAGCGGCGGGTGGGGGTGGTGACCCACACGGACGCCGGCGGAGTACTCGCCCGGACCTGGCTGGGCGGTCTGTCGGAGCCGTGGATGTTCGAGGGCCCCTCCGGCTACGCGCTGACCCACACCGTCTTCCACCTCACGGACTGGGGCCGGATGCCCGACCGGGTGCCGGAGAAGACCGACGGCTATCTGCGGACCTGGCTGCCCGCGTGGGCCGACGGCTGTCTGGAGAGCGGCCAGTGGGACCTGACCGGCGAGCTGCTCGCGGTGGCGGCGACGCTGCCGGGCCCGGCGCCCGCGGAACTGCTGGACGAGGTCTGGCCGGTGCTTGCCGACGCCCAGCATCCGACCGGCTGCGTCCCGGAGACCGGCCCGCCGGCGCAGGACACGACGGCGCCGGACCCGTACCCCTTCATCGACTGCTACCACTCCACGCTCGTCACGGCCTTCGCCGCGGCCCTGTCCCTGAGGTCGCTGCGCGGGAACGGCGGGCGGGGCGAGACCGGCGGGGCCGTGCCCGGCCGGGAAAGGCGCACCGCATGACCAGCAGCAGCGGTATCCAGCAGATCCACGACGTCGGGGCGAAGGCCCTGGGCTGGCTGTACGAACACCGCGAGGGCTTCCGGCTGGAGGCGGACCCGGCCCCGGAGGCGGGGATGCTGGACCGGTTCAAGCCGCTGGGCGAGCTGGCGCTGATCGGGAAGGTCATCTTCCGCGAGGGCGTGGCTGGCTCGCAGCAGTCCTCCCTCGCCCACAAGCTGCTGGACCACGCCTGGCACGAGCTGCTGGGTTCCGGGACGCGGCTGCTGGAGGGCCAGCGCCGCGAACCGCTCTCGCCGGTGCCGCTGGAGGTCTACGTACCGTTCCGGGAGCTGGGCTACCGGCAGCCGGACCTGGAGTCGGCGATCCGGCTCAACCACCGGCTCGCCAGTTGGACGGCGCTGGAGGTGCTGCCGGTGCGGCGGCTCGGTCTGAGCGCGATCGAGCGGCGCTTCGGGGTGGAGCCGAGCGTTCCGGAGACGGCGGCGCTGGCCCACACCTGGCTGGCGCGGCGGCCCGAGCCGTGGACCGTCGAGGGCCACATCGGCTACGACATCACGCACACGGTCTTCCACCTCACCGACTGGGGCGAGAAGCCGGCCGGTCTCCCCGCCGACATCACGGACTACCTCGCGCTGTGGCTGCCGGTCTGGCTGGACGACTGGCTGGACCTGAAGCGCTGGGACCTGCTGGGCGAGCTGCTGGTGGTCGACGCCTGCCTGCCGGAACCGACGCTGGACCCGGCGGCCTGGCAGGGCTTCGCGCAGGCCCAGCAGCCGGACGGGGCGATGCCGGTGGTCGGCGGGATGCCGGAGGGGGACGAGGAGTCGGTGTTCGACCTCGTCTACCACCCGACGCTGGTCGCCGCGTTCGCCTCGGCGCTGGCGATGTCCCGCGCCCTGTCGGACCTCAGCACCGCACCGGCCCCGGCATGACGGACGTGGCGGCGGTCCGCGTGGACACCCCCGGCTCCCCGGCCACCGCACGCCTGCTCGCCGAGGCCGCGCGGGCGATCGACGCGCCCGACCTGGTGCTCGCGGTCAGCCGGAGCGGCGTCCGCACGGTCCACACCGGCGGGAGCGCGGAGCCGGGCCCGGTCCCCCGCGAGCTGATGGCCTACGAGCTGGGCTCGGCGTCGAAGCCGTACGCGGGGCTCCTGCTGGCCCGGCTGGTGGCGCAGGGCCGGGTGCGGTACGCGGACCGGGCGGCGGACCTGCTGGCCCCGGGCTTCCCGGTGCACCCGGCGGTGCGCCGGATCACCCTGCGCCATCTGCTCACCCACACCTCGGGGCTGCCGGGCCTGCCCGCGGACTTCTACCCGCAGGCGGTGCCCCGCTGGTCGACCGACCCGTACGGCGGCTACCCGGCCGACCGGGTGGTCCGGGCGTTCCTGCGGGCCCGGCCGCGCCACCGGCCCGGGACCCGCTGGCACTACTCGAACTTCGCCGTCTCGGTCCTCGGCCACACCCTCGCGGCTGCCACCGGGACCCCGTGGGAGGTGCTGCTGCACCAGCAGGTGCTGGCCCCGCTGGGCCTGGCGGCGACCCGGGTGCGTCCGGGCCCGGAGGGGACCGAAGCCGTGGGCCACCGCCGCGACGGGACGCCGGTGCCCGCGCTGGACACCGGGGGCTTCACCGCGGCGGGCGCGGTCCGGGCGACCCCGCTGGACCTGCTGACGTTCCTGGAGGCGCACGTGGCCGGGCCGGAGCCGACGGACCCCGCGCTGGCCACGGCGCTGACGGAGGTCCGGAGTCCGGTGCTGCGACGCGGCTGGCGGCACGCGCACACGCACACGCTCACGTGGTTCCACCACCCGTCCCCGTACGGTCCGGTCCTCTTCCACGCCGGAGCGACCCTCGGCCAGCAGGCGTTCCTGGGGTTCCGCCCGGACACGGGTCTCGCGGTGGTGGCGACGGCGACGCGGCGGGTGCACCGGGCGGACACGTTCGTGGCGACGGCGTACGGCCTGCTGACGGAAACCCCGTAGGTCCGGCGGCCCGGGCGGGGCGGCTACTGGGGCTTCCCCGCGCCGTCCCCCGCGTTCTTCTCCGCGTTCTTCTCCGCGCCCTTCTCCGCGTTCTTGGCGGCGACCACCGCGTCGAACACCTCCCGCTTCGGCAGCCCGGCCGCGGCGGCGACGGCGGCGATGGCTTCCTTGCGCCGCTCCCCCGCCTCCTCCCGCACCCGCACCCGCCGCACCAGCTCCTCGGCGTCAAGACCCTCGTCGCCGGAGTCGGTGGCGCCTTCGACCACAACGGTGATCTCGCCGCGCACTCCGTCGGCGGCCCACACGGCCAGCTCACCGAGCGGACCGCGCTTGACCTCCTCGTACGTCTTGGTCAGCTCCCGGCACACGGCGGCGCGGCGCTCGGCGCCGAAGACCTCGGCCATCGCGGCAAGGGTGTCGTCCAGCCGGTGCGGGGCCTCGAAGAAGACCATGGTGCGCCGCTCGTCGGCGTTCTCGCGGAGCTTGGAGAGCCGTTCACCGGCCTTGCGGGGCAGAAACCCCTCGAAGCAGAACCGGTCCACGGGCAGCCCGGACAGGGCGAGGGCGGTGAGCACCGCGCTCGGGCCGGGGACGGCGGTGACGCGGATGTCCTTCTCCACGGCGGCGGCGACGAGCCGGTAGCCGGGGTCGGAGACGGACGGCATTCCCGCGTCCGTCACCAGCAGAACCCGGGCGCCCCCGACCAGGGCTTCGACCAGCTCCGGCGTACGGGCGGACTCGTTCCCCTCGAAGTAGGAGACGACACGCCCCGAGGTGTGGATGCCGAGCGCCTGGGTGAGCCGGCGCAGCCGCCGGGTGTCCTCGGCGGCGACGACGTCGGCCCGCTCCAGTTCGGCGGCGAGGCGCGGCGGGGCGTCCGCCACGTCACCGATGGGGGTCCCTGCGAGCACGAGCGTTCCAGTCGTTCCAGTCACATCAGCCATCCTCGCAGCACGGGCAGCGCCCTTCGCACAGATGCGTTCCCTACGATGGCGCGGTGACGAGTACCGCACCCGAGACCCAGCGGGGCCAAGACGCCGGGGACCCGCTCGGCGAACAGCCGACCTCCTGGCAACGGCGGCTTCGCCGCTTCGGCCACGTCCCCCGCCGGGAGATCTCCCTCCGCGACCGGCTGGACCCGCCGTACACGCGGCCGGGACGGCAGGTGTGGTCGGTGCTCGCGATCCCCCCGCACGTGGCGGACAGCCTGGTGCGGTGGTCGGCCTGGGGCGGCCCGCTGCTGGTGACACTCGTCGCGGGCCTGCTGCGGTTCTGGAAGCTGGACCAGCCGCACGCGGTGATATTCGACGAGACGTACTACGCGAAGGACGCGTGGGCGCTGATCAACCAGGGGTACGAGGGGTCCTGGCCCAAGGACGTCGACAAGCAGATCCTGAACGACCCCTCCTCCGTGCCGATCCCGACCGACCCGGGCTATGTGGTGCACCCGCCGGTCGGCAAGTGGATCATCGGCCTGGGCGAGCAGATGTTCGGCTTCACGCCGTTCGGCTGGCGCTTCATGGTGGCGGTGCTCGGGACGATCTCCGTCCTCCTGCTCTGCCGTATCGGCCGGCGGCTGTTCCGCTCCACGTTCCTGGGCTGTCTGGCGGGCCTGCTGCTCGCGGTGGACGGCCTGCACTTCGTGATGAGCCGGACCGCGCTGCTCGACCTGATCGTCATGTTCTTCGTGCTGGCCGCGTTCGGCTGCCTGGTGGTGGACCGGGACCACGCCCGGCGCAGGCTCTCCGACGCACTGCCGGTGGACGAGGAGGGGGTGCTGCGCCCGGACGCCCGGGTCGCGGAAACCTTGCGCCTGGGGTGGCGGCCGTGGCGGCTGGCGGCGGGCGTGATGCTGGGCCTGGCCTTCGCCACGAAGTGGAACGGCCTCTACGTCCTGGCCGCGTTCGGCCTGATGACGGTCCTGTGGGACGTCGGGGCCCGGCGCACGGCGGGCGCGGTGCACCCGTACCGGGCGGTACCGCGCCGCGACCTGATCCCCGCCTTCGTCTCCACGGTCCCGGTAGCGATCGTCACGTACATCGTGTCCTGGACCGGCTGGATCGTCACGGACAAGGGCTACTACCGCAACTGGGCGGCCACCGAGGGCAAGGACTCCTCCTGGAGCTGGCTGTTCCCGGACTGGCTGCGCAGCCTGTGGCACTACGAGAACCAGGTGTACGACTTCCACGTCGGCCTGACCTCGGGCCACACGTACGAGTCGAACCCCTGGAGCTGGCTGGTCCTGGGCCGCCCCGTCTCGTACTTCTACGAGGAGCAGACCGGCTGCAAGGAGTCGGCGACCGGCAAGTGCGCCAGCGAGGTCCTCGCCATCGGCACCCCGCTGCTGTGGTGGCTGGCCTGCTTCGCCCTGGCGTACGTGGTGTGGCGCTGGTTCTTCCGCCGCGACTGGCGGGCCGGCGCGATCGCCTGCGGTGTGGTGGCGGGCTGGCTGCCCTGGTTCTTCTACCAGGAGCGCACGATCTTCCTGTTCTACGCGGTGGTGTTCGTCCCGTTCCTGTGTCTGGCCGTGACGATGATGCTGGGCGCGATCATCGGCCCGGCGGCGGGCACGGGCGCCCGGGCCGAGCTGGGCCTCACCCACCGGGACCCCACCGGCGAACGCCGCCGCACGCTGGGGACGATCGCGGTGGGCGTACTGGTGCTCCTGATCATCTGGAACTTCATCTACTTCTGGCCGCTGTACACCGGGACGTCGATCCCGGAGGACCTGTGGCGGGACCGGATGTGGCTGGACACGTGGGTCTAGGCGCCACGGTGTGACGGGAACGGGGACAGAAAATGC
>NZ_JBHXPF010000013.1:0-22838 GCF_042718715.1 Streptomyces sp. NPDC058576
GGCCCGGGCCCGGGTCCCCGGGGGGGGGTGGGCGGGCCGGGGGCCGGGCGCCCCGCCCGGGCCGGCCGCGACGGGGGGGGGGCCCCGGGTGCACGTAACGGTCCACCGGGAGCCGCCCGTTCCGCGTTCCGTGGACGGCAGGCCCGGGGCTGCCCGGCGGTCAGGAGCGGGACAGCAGCGCCCCGCCCGCGTACTGCGCCGACGTGCCCAACTCTTCCTCGATCCGTATGAGTTGGTTGTACTTGGCCGTGCGGTCGGAACGCGACAGCGAGCCGGTCTTGATCTGACCGCAGCCCGTCGCCACCGCCAGGTCCGCGATCGTGGTGTCCTCGGTCTCGCCGGAGCGGTGGGACATCACGGCGCTCCAGCCCGCACGACGGGCGGTGGCGACCGTGGCGAGGGCCTCGGTCAGGGTGCCGATCTGATTGACCTTCACCAGGACCGAGTTGCCGACGCCGGTACGGATGCCCTCGCGCACCTGTGCCTCGTCGGTGCAGAACACGTCGTCGCCGGTGAGCTGGCAGCGGTGGCCGACCCGGGCGGTCAACTCGCGCCAGCCGTCCAGGTCGTCCTCGGCCATCGGGTCCTCGATGGAGACGATCGGGTACGCGTCGATCAGCTTGGCCAGGTAGTCGGCCTGTTCGGAGGGCGTGCGGCGTACACCCTCCCCCGCGTACACGTAGACACCGTCGTGGAAGAACTCCGACGATGCCGGGTCCATGATCAGGCCGATGTCCTCGCCGGGGCGGTATCCGCTGCGTTCGACGGCGCTCAGGACGAAGTCGAGCGCCTCCTCGGCCGTGCGCAGCGCGGGGGCGAAGCCGCCTTCGTCGCCGACGCCCGTGGCGTGTCCGGCGGCCAGCAGGTCGCGGCGCAGGGTGTGAAAGATCTCGGAGCCCATGCGGACGGCTTCGGCGAAGGTCTTCGCACCCACCGGAGCGATCATGAACTCCTGGAAGTCCAGCGGATTGTCGGCGTGCGCTCCGCCGTTGATGATGTTCATCATCGGCAGCGGGAGCAGGCGGGCGTCGGCGCCGCCGAGATAGCGGTAGAGGGGCTGGCGGTGGGCGGCAGCGGCGGCCTTCGCGGCGGCGAGCGAGACCCCGAGGATCGCGTTCGCCCCGAGCCGGGACTTGCCGGGCGTGCCGTCGAGCGCGACGAGCGCCGCGTCCAGGCCCGCCTGGTCGTCCGCGTCGCGGCCCACGACCGCGGCCGCGATCTCCCCGTTGACGTGGGCGACCGCACGGTCGACCCCCTTGCCGTGCCACTGCCCGGCGTCCCCGTCGCGCAGCTCCACGGCCTCCCGCGCACCGGTGGAGGCGCCGGACGGGACGGCGGCGCGCCCGAGGGACCCGTCCGCGAGGCGGACGTCGGCCTCGACGGTGGGGTTGCCCCGGCTGTCGATGATCCGGCGGGCGGTGACGGACTGGATGGCGGTGGGCTCAGCTGCCTTGTGGGCCATGCGAGGTCCTTTGCGTAGTCACATGCCGCGGCACTGGTGCGACAGCGCCGGCGCGAGCCGCGACATGGCAACTCTACAGCAATGCTGTTCAGATTAGCTGGACAGTTTTGCTGTTTAGCCTGACTGTGCAGTTGTGCTGTCCAGTTTTACCGGGGACCGTATACGCCGACCACCTGCGCGGACGTGCTCACCACCGCGGGTTAAAGTGCCTTATGCCCACCCCGGAACCCGCCGCCGTCGCCGCCGATCTGCGCACCGCCATGGGCAAGCTCGCGCGGCGCGTGAAGCAGGAGGACCGGATCCCGCACGGCCAGGTCGCCGTTCTGGGCGTCCTGGACCGGGACGGGGCCATGACCACCAGCGACCTCGCGGCGGACCAGCGCGTGCGACCCCAGTCGATGGCCCGCGCGGTCGGGCTCCTCATGGACCAGGGCCTCGTCGTCCGCCGGTCGCACCCGACGGACGGCCGCAAGTCCCTGGTGGACCTCTCCGAGGTGGGGCGGGCGGCGCTCGAGGCGGAGCGCGACCGCCGGGCCGACTGGCTCGCCCGGGCCATCGACCTCGAACTCAGTGCAGAGGAACAGGAGATGCTGGCGCACAGCGTCGCCCTGATGGAGCGGCTCGCCGCACTTTGAAATCGGCTGTGCCGGGGCGGAGGGGTGTGTCAGGGTCACCCGGTGAACGCTTCGCGATGTGACCTTCTGCGCCGGCAGTTCGATCTGACCTGGTCGCTGTTCGAGTACCACCTTGAGCGGCTCGACACCGAGGACTTCCTGTGGCAGCCGACGCCGCTGTGCTGGACGGTGCACCGACAGGCCGACGGACGCTGGATGCCGGACTGGGCGGAGACGGAGCCCGATCCCGTTCCGGTGCCGACGATCGGCTGGCTCAGCTGGCACATCGGCTGGTGGTGGAGCACGACCATCGAGCACACGCTGGGCCGGAAGCCCCTGGACCGGGCGGATGTCGCGTGGCCCGGGGACGCCCACAAGGCCATCGGCTGGTTGCGAGAGCTCCGGGAGGAGTGGCTGGGGGTGCTGGAAGGCCTGGACGACGCGGCCCTCGACGCCGCCGCCCCGCTCCCCTGGGAGCACGGACCTGACCACACCGTCGCGCACATGGCCGCGTGGGTGAACGCCGAGCTGATGAAGAACGTGGCGGAGATCGGGCAGCTGCGGATGTTGCGCGCGGCGTCGGCCGGCTGACCGGGGACCTGGGCGTCGCCAACTACCCTTCGGGGGCTTTGGGTTAGGGTCCCCTTATGACCGCTTCCCACCAAGGCCTCGTGGCCGACGGCGAGAGCCCCTTCGCCGCCTTCGGTCTTCCGGGCCGCCCCGGCGCCCACGCGTTCTGGGCGGCGGCGCGGACGCCCGTTTCGGTTCCCGCCGACGGCGGCTGGCGGACCCTCTTCCTGTGGCGCGGCTCCGAGGCCGTGCTCGACTTCGAGAGCTGGTCGCCGCCCGTGCCGTTGCGGCGCTGGGAGGACACCGACTGCTGGTACGCCGAGGTGACCGCGCCCGCACGGCTGCGGGTGACCTACCGCTTCCTGGTGGGGGGCGAGGCCCACGCGGATCCGTTCAACCCGGTCGGCGCCGGGGCCGACCGGTCCGTCGTCGCGACGCCGGACGCCCCGCCCCAGCCGCACTGGCCCGCCCTCGGCGCGGACGCCGTGCTGCCCCTCCCCCAGACCCGGATCCGCTGGAGCAGCGACCGGCTCGGCGGGCGGCGTACCGTGCGCGTCCACCCGGTGGGCGGCGGCGGACCGGTGGTGCTGCTGCTCGACGGGGACGACTGGCTGTATCTGCACCCGGCCATGACCGCCTTCGACGCGGCCGTCGTCGCGGGTGACCTGCCGCCGGTCACCCTCGTCTTCCTGCCGGCCAGGGACCGGGAGGCCGAGTTCGCCTGCCGGCCCGAGCTGTGGGAGGCGGTCCGGGACGAACTTCTGCCGCTGGTGGGCGAGTCGGGCGCGCCGGCCGATCCGGAGCGGCTGGTGGTCGCCGGGCAGAGTCTGGGCGGGCTCAGCGCCCTGTACGCGGCACTGGAGTTCCCGGAGCTGGTCTCGCGGGTCGCCTGTCAGTCGGGGTCCTTCTGGTGGGCGCCCGGCGCCGCGGACCTGCCGGATCCGCTGGGCGGGCCGGCCGGCGGCGCGATCGCCGAGCGGCTGCGCCGGGGCGCCGACCTCTCTCGGCTGCGGTGCGCGTTCGACGTGGGGGAGCACGAGCGCTCGATGCTGCCCCACTGCGAGCTGGTGGAGACGCTGACCGAGCGGTCCGGTGCGACGGTACAGGTGTCGCGTTCGGCTTCGGGCCACGACCGGGCGGGCTGGCGGCACGCCCTGCTCAGGGATGTCGGCTGGGCTCTCGGCTGAGGGGTTCCCGGTCGGCGGGATCCCGTTCCCGGGAGGTCCGGGCGGACGTCCCGGGAACGGGTGGGCTGTTCACCTCGCGACGGCCAGGCAGTACGCCTCGTCGCCGGCGAGGAGGTTGCGGTGGGTGTCCTCGGCGGTGATGACGCCCCCGTCCAGGACCAGCACCCGGTCCGCCGCGTCCAGGAGCGCCGGGCTGCTGGTCAGCACGAGCGTCGTGCGGCCCCGACGCAGCTTCGCGACGTTGCGCGCGATGAGCTGTTCGGTGACCGCGTCGACGGCCGTGGTCGGGTCGTGCAGGACGAGCATCTCCGTGTCGGCGGCCAACGCGCGCGCCAGGGAGAGTCGTTGGCGCTGTCCACCGGAGAGGTTCGCGCCCCGGTCGCGTACGACGTGATCGAGCCCCTCGCGGTGGAGGGCGACGACGTCGGTGAGCATGGACGCCTCGACGGCCTCCGCGATCTCCCGGCCGCTGCCGGACGGGTCGATGTTCGTCCGGAGGGTGCCGGCGAAGATCTCCCCGTCGTACGGGTTCACCAGCAGGTGTTCGCGGACCGCCTCGATCGACAGGTCACCGATCTCCCGGCCGCCGACCCGCACCACTCCCCCGTACGCGTGGGGGGCGACGTTCACCGCGAGGACGGAGGCGAGGTCGGCCGCCGCGCGCGGCTGATAGGCCGCGATCGCCACGAACTCACCGGCCGCCACCGTGAACTTGACCCCTTGGAGAGTCCCGTGGTGTACGCCGTCGACTTCCAGCGCTCCGTCGGGCCCGGGGCGCTCCGGCCGCGGTTTCGTCACAGGGGGTGCGGCCAGCACCAGCGACATGCGCTCGGCCGAAGCGCGGGCCATCATCACGTACTTGGGCATCTCGGAGAACATCTTGAGCGGTTCCATGATGAACTGCGCGAGGCCCACGGCCATGACGAGTTCCCCGATGGTGATGCGGCCCTCGAACGCCAGCCAGCCGGCGGTCAGGGAGACGGCCGCGGCGAGGCCCGCGTTGAGGGCCAGCGCGGTGCCCGCGTAGGCGCCGTTCACCCGGGCGACGGTGATCGCCTGCCGCTTCGCGTCCGTGCTGACCCCGCGGTAGGCGCCGAAGGCGGCGTGGTTGCCGCCGAAGCCGTGCAGCGGGCGCAGCCCGATGATCAGGTCGGCGACCTTGGCGCCCGCCCGGGCCACCCGGGCCTGCTGTTCCTGCGTACTGGCCCCGATCCGCTTGGACATCACGGCGAGGACCGACAGGATCGCGACGGTTCCCACCATCACCAGCAGACCGAGCCGCAGGTCGGCGAGGCTCAGCGCGACGGCCGCGACCACGACGGCGACCAGGGAGCTGATCAGCAGCGGCACCACCTCGATGATGTCGGCGGTCTGGTCGGCGTCCTCGGTGGCGATGGTCAGGATCTCGCCGGACTTGAGGTCCACGTCCCTGGCCACGGGCTGGAGGCCGCAGGCGGCCACCTGTACCCGCCAGCGGTGCGCTTCGGTGGTGTTGGCCTTCTGCAGCACGCGCATGCCGAACCGCCACGACAGGGACACCGTCGTGATGATCACGGCCAGCGAGCCGATCGAGACGCCGAGCGAGCCGAGGCTGCGGTCCTGCATCGTGTGCTCGACGATGAGTCCGAGCGCGATGGGGAACGCGGTCTCCGCCGCCTGGTACAGGCCCATCAGGACGGTGCCCGCGATCATGGCGCCGATGTTGCGGCGCAGTGCCGTCCGCAGGATGGCGGTCCCCGGGCGGGGCCGCTCGGTGTCAGGAGTCTTCATCAGGGTCAGGAGTTCTCATCGAGGTGGCGGGCAATCGCTTCGGGGGTTCGCAGGGTGAACAGATCGCGGATGGTGATGACAGGACCGTACTCGCGGCGGAGCAGCCCGATCAGCCGCACCGCCAGCATGGAGTGCCCGCCGAGGGACACGAAGTCGCCGACCGCGCTGACCTCGTCGTCGTCGAGGTCGAGCGCCTCGGCGTAGAACGCGCAGACGACGCTCTCGGTCTCGGTCTCCGGGCCGCGCTCGCCCGCCGTGGTCAGCGCGCCGAGCGGCCTGGCCTCCGGCAGCGCCTTGGTGTCGGCCTTCCCGTTCACGGTCAGCGGGATGCTGTCGACCTGGGCGAAGTGCGTCGGGCGCAGGAAGTCGGGCAGCCCGGCGCCCACCTCGTCGGCGACCTGCGCGAGGTCGGCGGAGTCCGCGAGGACGAGATAGGCGGCCAGCCGGTACGCGCCGTCGACCCCCGGGTCGGGCTGGGCGACGGCGGCGACGAAACGGACCGCCGGATGCGCGGCGAACACGGCCTCCACCTCGCCGAGTTCGACCCGGTGGCCGCGGATCTTGACCTGCTGGTCGGTGCGGCCCAGGTAGGCGATGTTCCCGTCGGGGCGGCTGATCACCAGGTCCCCGGTGCGGTACATGCGCTCCCCGGGCGCGCCGAAGGGGCAGGCGACGAAACGGTGGGCGGTCTGGGCGCTCCGGCCCAGGTAGCCGCGGGCGATGCCGACGCCCGCCACGTACAGCTCGCCGGGGACCCCGTCGGGCAGCGGTCGCAGCCACGGGTCCAGGACGTACACCTCGGTGTTGTCGATGGCCACGCCGACGACCGGGTCCTGGCACTCGAAGGTGCCGACGCCGAGGGTGTTGATGGTGTACTCGGTGGGCCCGTACAGGTTGTAGCCGACGGTGCCCTCGGTCTCCGCGAGCCGCTGCCACAGCGTCGGGGTGACGGCCTCGCCGCCCAGCAGCACCAGTGCGGGCCGCCGGTCCGGGTCCCGCAGCAGCCCCTCGGCCACCAGCTGCTGGGCATAGGTGGGCGTCACGTTGATGACGTCGATGCCGTGCTCGACGCAGTACGCGGCCAGACGGGGTGCGTCGCGGCGCAACTCCTCGTCGCAGATGTGGACTTCATGGCCGTCGGCGAGCCAGAGCAGCTCCTCCCACGACATGTCGAACGCGAAGGACACGGTGTGGGCGATGCGGAAGGTCCGGTGGCCGTGGTGGGCGAGGACCGGCTCGAAGATCCGGCGCTGATGGTTGATCAGCATGTTGGTGAGTCCGGCGTATTCGGTCACCACGCCCTTGGGCTTCCCGGTGGAGCCGGAGGTGTAGATGGTGTACGCGGGGTGGCGCAGGCGGTCCGGGTCGTCCGGCGCGAAGGTGCTGTACGGTTCGGCCTCGGGCAACGGGCGGTCCAGCTCGATGAGTTCGCCGGTGAGCCGGGGCGAGACGGTGCTCACGGTGAGGATCACCTCGGGCCGGGCGTCCTCGACGATCCCCGCGATCCGCTCGTCGGGATGGTCCAGCTCCAGGGGGACGTACGCGGCACCGACGCGCAGCACCGCGAACAGCGCGGCGATCCAGTCGAGGGAGCGCGGGATCGCCAGACCCACCGTCGTCTCGGGCCCGATGCCGCGCGCGGCGAGCACGCCCGCCACGGCCCGGCTGCGGTCCCGGAGCTCGGCGAAGGTCATCGTCGCGCCGCCCGCTACGAGGGCGATCCGCTCCGGGTCCCGGTCGGCCGCGAGGTCGAAGCGGTCGACGACGGTGTCGGTGCCGACCTCGGTGCGCGCGGTGGGTGCGGGGTCCGGCCCCAGGCCGGGCAGCGCACCAACGGGACCGGTGGCCCGGGCCAGGTCCTCCAGGACGCGCAGATAGTCCGCCAGGAGCCGGCGGGCGCTGTCGGCGTCGCCGTGGCGGTGCTCCAGCTTGACCGTGAGACGGTCGCCGGGCGTGACGACCCAGGTGTAGGGGTAGTGGGTGGAGTCGTCGGCCTGCACCGAGGTGATGCCGTGGCGGGCGTTCATCTCGGCGAAGGCGTCCAGGTCCAGGAAGTTCTGCAGCACGAACAGGTTGTCGAACAGGGTGTCGTGTCCGCCGGCCCGCTGGATCTCCCCGAGCCCCAGGTGCTCGTGTTCCATCGCGGCCACGCGCGCCGCCTGCACGGAGGCCAGATACGCGTCGACCGGATCGTCGGGCCTGGCCCGCGTCCACAGGGGCACGGTGTTGAGGAGGACGCCGACGATGTCGCCGTGCCCTTCGCCCTCGCGTCCCGAGACGGTGACGCCGAACACGGCGTCGGCGCGTCCGGTCCGGGCTCCGAGGAAGAGGCCGAAGGCGCCGGTCAGCACCGAGTTCAGGGTGACGCCGCGGTCCCGGGCCGCTTCGCGCAGCAGCTCCGAGAGTTCGGCGGACAGGGTGTGCACGAGCGGCCGCGGCAGTTCCTCGACGAGGTCGGGGGCCGGTCCGGCGAGCAGCGTGGGTCCCGGCAGGCCCGCCAGGTGCTCCGCCCAGAAGCGCTCCGCGACGGCCGGGTCCTTGGCGGCGAGCGTCCGGGCGTACTCCTCGAAGCCGGGCGCGGCCGGGGTGGCGTCCCACGGCTCGCCCGCGAGGACGGCTTCGTACGCGTCGAACAGGTCGCGCAGCAGGATCTCGCGGGACCAGCCGTCCCAGAGCAGCAGGTGGTAGCTGAGCAGCAGGCCGTCGCCGCCGTCGGGCGTGCGCACCACGGTCATCCGGACGAGTGGCGGCTCCCCCGGGTCGAAGCCGCGCTCGCGGTCCCGGGTGCGCAGGGCTTCGGCCTCGGCTTCGGTGGTCAGGTCGACGGTGCGGACGGTGACGCGCCGGCCCGCCTTGAGGACCTGGACGGGGTTTCCGTCGTCGTCGGTGGTGAAGCCCGCGCCGACGACGGGGTGGCGGGCGATCACGCACGCCATCGCCTCCTCCAGCGCGGCGGTGTCCAGACGTCGGTCGAAGGTGAACCAGCTCTGCGCGACGTAGTGCCCGGCCTGGCCCGCAGCCCCCGCGCCCGCCAGCTGGGCCTGGAAGTAGAGGCCGCGCTGGAGGGGGGTGACCGGTGCGGTGCGCTCGGCTGTCGCGGACGCGTCCGCGATCTGTTCCAGGGCGGTCAGCCAGTGGCCGGTGATCGCGTCGGGGATGCCGTCGGCGAGGGTGAAGGCCGCGTGGAGGGAGCCGGTGGTCCCGTCGGTCCAGGCGTTGACCTCGACGGCGTACGGGCTGGTGACCTGGTCGTCGCCGGTGATCCGCAGGGCTTCCGATTCGCCGCCCCGGCCCAGGTAGTTGAAGAGGACCTGCGGCCGGGCGGTCAGCAGCGGGGCCGTCTGCGGGTTGAGGTGCCTGAGCCGGCCGTAGGCGATGTGCCCGTCCTCGTCCGGCTGGCGTTCGGCGACCTCGCGGGCCGCGGCGACGGGGTCGGTGTGGGCGGTCAGGCGTACGGGGGCGATGGAGGTGAACCAGCCGACGGTACGGGAGTAGTCGTGGTCGTCCCGCGCCGGGACCCGGCCGTGGCGCTCCAGTTCGACGGCGAGGTCGGTGGGGGCGGGCTGGATCCCGGTCAGGGCGGTGCGCAGGGCTCCGCAGAGCAGCTCGGTGAGGCCCAGCCCGAGCGCGGCCGGCGCGGTTCGCGTCACCCGGTCGCTGACCTCGGGCGGCAGGACGACGGTCCGCTCCCGGAGGCCCTGGACCGTGGGCAGCAGCGCCGGGGCGTGGAGGGTGGTGATCCAGTGGCCGAGGCTTTCGGTCGCTTCGGCGGACCGTACGGCGAGCGCTTCCGCGTACGCGGCGTAGGAGGTGGTCGGCGGCGGCAGGGCCGCCCCGCTCAGGGCGGTGGTCAGGTCGTCGAGGAGGACGAGCCAGGACACCGCGTCCACGGCGATGTGGTGGACGGTGACGACCAGGGTGCTGCTCGCCGCGAGCCAGGAGAAGGCGATGACGTCCCCGGTGGTGGGGTCGAGCCGCCCGGCCGCCTCGTTCGCGGCGGCGGTCGCGTCGGTGGTGTGCTCGCCGACGACGGTGGCCCCGCGGGGCGGTTCGGTGCGCAGGGACCAGACGCCGTGCTCGATGCGCAGGCGCAGGCGCAGGGCCGGGTGTGCGGCCACGACCGTGTCGGCGGCGCGCCGGATGTCCGCGATGCCGGTGCCTTCGGGGACGGTGAGGGTCCTGGCCTGGGCGAACCGCGTGAGCGAGCCGCCCAGTTCGCGTTGGCGCAGGATGATCGGGGTGAGGGGCAGGGGGCCGTCCTCGCCGCGGGCGGGCGTCGTCGGCGCGGGTGCCGGGGTGCGCGTCGCGAGGTGGCCTGCGAGGGCGCGGGGGGTCTTGAACAGGAACACGTCCCGGGGTGCGATCGGCAGGCCGAGCGCCCGGGCGCGGTTGATCACGGTGATGGCGACGATGCTGTCGCCCCCGGCGCCGAAGAAGTCGGTGTCGGCGTCCACGGTGGCGCCGGGCAGGGTCTCGGCGAAGATGCGGGTCAGGGCAGTGAGCGCGGAGCCGTCGGCGTCCGGCGGGGCCTGCCGCGGTACGACGTCCGGCTGTGCGGTTCGGGCGGCCCGCTCGGTGAGGGCCTTGCGGTCCAGCTTTCCGTTGACCGTCAGCGGCAGTGCGTCGATCGGCAGGACCCGGCCCGGCACCATGTGCGGGGGGAGCTTGGCGGAGAGCAGAGCGGTCAGGTCGGCGGGCGGCTCCCCGACGACGTGGGCGACGAGGTGGTCGCCGCTGTCCGCCACGGTGACGGCCACGTCGACGACGCCCGGCACCTCCCTCACCGTTCCCTCCACCTCTCCCGGCTCGATACGGAATCCCTTGAGCTGTACCTGGTCGTCGGCGCGGCCAACGAACCGCAGCTCACCGTCGAGCGTCCGGCGGGCGAGGTCGCCCGTGTGGTACATCCGGGAGCCGTCGGCCGTGAACGGGTTCGCCACGAAGCGCCCGGCGGTGAGCCCGGGGCGGCCGAGGTAGCCGAGGGACAGCTGGTCGCCCGCGACGTAGATCGCGCCCACCCGGCCCGGCGGCACCGGCCGCAGCCGGTCGTCGAGCAGATGGACACTCAGGCCGGGGATAGGTGCGCCGATGGGGCTGGTGTCGTCGCCGCAGGCGACGTCCTCCTCCGTCAGCACCCGGTGGGTGACGTGGACGGTGGTCTCGGTGATGCCGTACATGTTCACCAGCTCGGGCGACGTCACCCCGTGCCGCTCGACCCAGCCGCGCAGTCGCCCGAGGTCGAGCGCCTCGCCGCCGAAGACGACGCGGCGCAGTGCGGTGACCGGCTCGTCGGCGTGCAGGTCGGCTTCGATGAACCGGTGGAAGGCGGACGGGGTCTGGTTGAGCACGGTGACGCCGCGTTCCCGGACCAGTCGGTGGAAGTCGACCGGTGAACGGGTCAGCCCGTACTCCGGTATGAGCAGTTCTCCTCCGTGCGCGAGTGCGCCCCACAGCTCCCAGACGGCGAAGTCGAACGAGAAGGAGTGGAACTGGACCCACACGTCGTCCGGGCCGAAGTCCATGTCCGGCCGGGTGTTGGCGAGGAGCCTCGCCACCGCGGCGTGCGGGACGACGACGCCCTTGGGGCGGCCGGTGGAGCCGGAGGTGTAGATCACGTACGCCGGGTCTCCCGGACGGACGTCGGGGAGGCCGGTGGCCCGCGGGTGTTCGTCGCCCTGGACGAGGACCCGGGCGCTCACGCCCGTCCTCCGAAGCAGCCGGGTGAAGCGGTCGCGCTGCTCCCGGTCCACGAGGACGACCTGGGGGGCGGCGTCGGCGAGGATGTACTCCAGCCGCTCGTCCGGGTACGCCAGGTCCAGCGGTACGTACGCGCCTCCGGCGGTGACGACGGCGATCAGGGCGACGACCTGTTCCAGGGAGCGCGGGACGGCGACGGCGACCCGCTGCCCGGGCCCGACCCCGGCCGCACACAGGGCGGCCGCCAACGACTCTTTCTCCGAGGCCAGTTCGCCGTAGGTGAGGGAACGGGTGGTGCCGTCCAGCGCGCACTGGGTGACGGCGGTGGCCGCCGGGTCGCGGAGTGCGGCGGTGTCGAACAGCCGGCCCAGGGTCGACGGGGCCGTCCGTGCCGGGGCGCTGCCCGTGGCGGGGAGCAGTGCGTCGACCCGGGCGTCCGGCCGGCCGAGCAGTTCGGTGAGGGTCCGGGTGAAGGTGGCGAGGATCGCCTCGGCGTCCGCCGGGCGCAGGAGTTCGCCGTCGTAGATGAGATGGAAGCGCGCTCGGCCGTCCCGCGCGCGCTCGACGACGAGCGTCAACGGGTAGTGCGGAGCACCCTCGTTGACGATGTCGGTGATGACGAGCGTGTCGTCCGGTCCGCGCAGGGCGTCCACGTCGGTGGCGACGTCGAAGACCACCAGGGTGTCGAAGAGGGTGCCCGTGCCGCTCAGCCGCCCGATCCGGGCCAGCGAGACGTGCTGGTGCGCCAGCACCGCGCCCTGGTGCCGCTTCACGGCGTCGAGCAGATCGTAGGCGGTGTCGGTGGCGGACCAACGGGCGCGCACCGGAATGGTGTTGATGAAGAGACCCACCATGTCGCGGATGCCGGGAACATCGGCGTCCCGTCCGGAGACGGTGGAGCCGAAGACGACGTCCCTGCTCCGCAGGAGGCCACCGAGGGTGGCCGCCCACGCGCTGTGCACGGCCACGCTCAGGGACACTCCCGCGGAGCGGGCGGCCACGGCGATGTCCTCGGCGGGCTCCGCCGTGACGTCGGCGAACCGTGTCGAGGGGGTGTGGCCCTCGGCGACCAGGGAGGGGCCGGGCAGACCGGCGAGCTCCTCACGCCACACCCGGTCGCTCTCGTCCTGGTCGCGTCCGGCGAGCCAGTCCACGTAGTCGCGGTAGCCGCCGAGGGCGTACACCGATCCCGGCGCGTGGTACTCGGCCAGCAGGGTGCGGAGCATCGGCGGCACCGACCAGCCGTCCGCGATGATGTGGTGCACGGTCTGCACGAGGACCGAGCGGCCCCCTTCCGCGCGGATGAGCGTGTAGCGCATCAGGGGGCCGGCAGCGAGGTCGAACCCGGCCCGGCGGTCCCGCTCGGCGAGGTCGCGGATCTCCTCGTCGGTGCGCGCGGGCCCGGCCAGGGTGGTGAAGGGTGCGCGCCTGCCGCTCTCGACGACGGAGACGACCCGCCCGTCCGCGAGGGCCGTGAAGCGGGCGGCGAGGTTGGGGTAGAGGGCGAGCAGCCGGTCGGCCGCCGCCGCCAGCCGCTCGGCGTCCACGTCGCCGTCCAGTGTCAGCAGCTGCTGCTCGACATAGCTGCCCGTGGCGTCGTCGTCGAAGACGGAGTGGAAGTAGAGGCCCTCCTGCAGCGGGGTCAGCGGCAGGATGTCGCGCAGCGCCGGGCCGTCCAGGGCGTCGACGTCGGCCTGGGCCAGCGGCACCAGCGGGAAGTCGCTGGGGGTGTGTCCGCCCTCGTCGAGCGCGGCGAGTGCGGTGAGGGCGGAGCGGAAGTGGTCGCCGAGGATCGTGATGTCGTCCTCGGTGAACACGCCCTCGGGCCAGGAGATGGTGGTGACCAGTACGTACGCGCCGCTCGCGTCGGGTTCGGCGATCGCGTTGAACTCCAGGGCGCGCGGCAGCCGCATGCGGGGATCGCGCTTCTCGCCCAGCTGCCCGGTGGCTCCGGCGAGCCGCCAGTCGCCCGAGCCGCCCGCTTCGAAGCGTCCCAGGTAGTTGAAGAGCACCTGGGGTGCGGGGTCACCGGTCGGCCCGTCGCCGGTCAGATAGCGCAGGGCGCCGTAGGAGAGGCCGCCCGCCGGTACGCGGGCGAGGTCCTCCTTGACCGCCTTGAGGGCGGCGGCGAGGTAGCCGGGCGCGGTGAGGTCACTCGCCGTGCCGGGGTCCACGGTGACCGGGAAGAGGGTGGTGAACCAGCCGACGGTACGGGACAGTTCGGGTTCGAAGCCGGCCGCGCCCGCGACGAAGCGGCTTTCTCGGCCGTGTCCTTCCAGCTCGATGTGGGCGAACGTCTGGTCCTGCCCCCGGTCGCGTCGCCGGCGGGCGAGGGCGACGGCGAGGGCGGTCAGCAGGACGTCGTTGACGCCCGCGTGGAACTTGGCGGGGATCTCGCCGAGCAGCGCGGCCGTGGTCGCGGGGTCCACGGAGACGGTCCGGGTCCGTTCGCGCTCCACGGTGTCGGCCGCGGTGAGGTCCCGCCGGCCGATCGGCATGTCGGCCGCCGGCAGCGGGGTGGCGTAGTGCGCACGGTCAGCTGCGAACGGGGCGCGGCCCAGCAACTGGGTCCAGCGCCTGAACGACGTTCCCACCGTCGGCAGTTCGACGGGTTCTCCCGAGGAGTGCTGCCGCCAGGCGGTGGCCAGGTCGTCCATCAGGATGCGCCAGGAGACGCCGTCGATGACCACGTGGTGGGCGACCAGGACGAGTTGGCGGGCCGCCTGGCGCCAGACGGCACGCAGCATGATGCCCTGGTCCGGGTCGAGTGCGGCGGTCGCGAGGGCGACGCAGTCCTCCGGCGGGGCGTCGCTCCGCTCCCAGCAGCGGGCGTGCGCACCGGCCGCGGGGATGTCGAAGCCCCAGCGCTCGCCGCGCACCAGCTCGGCGCGGAGCATGTCGTGCCGGGTGAGCACGGCGGTGAGGAGGTCGTCGAGGGCGTCGGCGGTCAGGTCCGCCGGGGTGGTGAGGACGACCGACTGCACGAAGCCGTCGATCGCGTCCGTGGTCTCGCCGAGCCACTGCACGATGGGCGATCCGACGACGGCGCCGGTCGCCACGTCGCCGTGGTCGACGGCGGCGGCGGGCTCACGGCTCGCCACCGCCGCCAGCGCTCCGACGACGGTGTGGGTGAAGATCTGGCGTGCGCTCACATGGAGGCCGACCTCGCGCAGGGCGCTGAGCAGGGAGATCGCCAGGATGCTGTCCCCGCCGAGCTGGAAGAAGTCCTGGTCCGCGCCGACGTCGTCCCGTCGCAGCACCGCCGCGACGGCCTCGCACACCAGGCGCTCGTTCTCCGTGGCGGGCGCCTGGAGGGGTCCTGCGCCCACGGTGGGTTCGGGCAGCGCGTTCCGGTCGATCTTGCCGTTCGCGGTGAGCGGGAACCGCGGCAGCACGACCAGCTGGGCGGGCACCATGTACGCGACCATGTGGGCGGCGGCCCACGCCTTGACGTCGTCGGCGCGGAGGTCCTGGTCGCCGCCGGACGGGATGACGTAGCCGACCAGGTAGGTGCCGCCCGCCGTGTTCTTCTTCGCGACGACGCAGGTGTGCCGTACGCCGGGGTGTTCGGCGAGGCCGGCCTCGACGTCCTCGATCTCCAGCCGCATGCCCCGGATCTTGATCTGGTTGTCGGCGCGGCCGAGGAAGTCCAGCGACCCGTCCGGGGCGTACCGCGCGAGGTCGCCGGTGCGGTACAGCCGGGATCCGTCGGTGGCGAAGGGGTTGGCGACGAAGCGGGAGGCGGTGAGCCCGGGCGCGCCCACGTAACCGCGCCCCAACAGGAGTCCGCCGACGTACAGTTCGCCGCCGACGCCGACCGGCACGGGGCGCAGTTCGCGGTCGAGGACGTAGAGCTGGGTGTTGGGGTTGGCCCGGCCGATCGAGGTCGACAGGCGTGTCGCGGCTCCCCGGTAGATGACGTGGGAGACGCCTATGGTCGTCTCGGCGGGGCCGTAGCCGTGGTACAGCGGGATGTCGAGGCGGGCGCGGAACCGTTCGTACAGCTCCGGGGTCAGGACCTCGCCGCCGCACCAGACGTGCCGCAGGCTGTCGAGGCGGCCGGAGTCGCCCACGATCTCCAGGAGGACGTCCAGCATGGACGACACGAGGTAGGTGAAGGTGACCCGCTGTTCGGCGATGACGCCGAGGAGGTGGTGCGGGTCGCGTTCGCCGCCGGGCCGCAGGATGACGAGGCGGCCGCCGGTGACGAGCGGCAGGAAGATCTCGTTGACGGAGATGTCGAAGGAGAGCGGGGCCTTGAAGAGCGAGGCGTCGTCGTGGCCGAAGCGGAGGATCTCGCGGGACTGCCAGAGCAGGCGCTCGCTGATCGCCTCGTGCCGGATCATCGCGCCCTTGGGGCGTCCGGTGGACCCGGACGTGAAGATGACATAGGCGAGGGAGTCGCCGGGGACGGCCGCGTCGGGCGCGTCCGCCGGACGGTCGTCGTACGTCCAGTCCCCGAGGTCGACGGCGACGGCGTCCGGTTCCCCGGCGTCCGCCCTGCCCGTGGAGTTGAGCTGGAGCACGATCCGGGCGTCCTCGGCGACGACGGACCGGCGGGCGGCGGGCCACTGGGGGTCGAGCGGGACGAACGCGCCCTTGGCCTGGAGCACGGCGAGGAGGCCGACGACCATCTCGGCCGAGCGGCCGAGGGAGATGCCGACGACCTGTTCGGGTGCGAGGCCGCGGTCGATCAGGTGGTGAGCCAACTGAGCGGACAGCAACGCTACTTCGCGGTAGGTCAGGCATCGGTGCTCGTCGACGATCGCGACGGCGTCCGGCCGCAGGCGCGCCTGCTCGCGGAACATCTCCATGACGGTCGGACGGGGCCGGTCGGCCCGGGTGTCGTTCCAGCGAGCCAGCTCCTCGGCCCGGGTCCGGGGGTCGGACGGGCCGATGGCGCCGAGAGGCCGGTCCGGGAAGTCGGCGAGGTCGTCCAGCGTCCTCTGTGCGTCGGCAGGGTCGACGCCGGGCGGCACGGTGATGCCGAGGGTCTGTGTGTCGGTCTCCCACCCTCCGACGCCGCTCGTGCCGTTGTCGACCCATCCGAGGAGGTCGGGGAAGGGGGTGGCGGGGGTGAGGTCCATGCCGTCGGGGCCCGCGCCGGTCGCCCAGTACGCGAGCCCGACGGCGCAGGCCTCGACGACGGTCCGATCGCTGTAGTCGCCGATCCGCCGACGCACGGCAGCCAGCCGAGTGGGGGAAAGCAGTATGCGAGAAGCGCTCGGTTCCGACATCGAAGTCTCAGCATCCTTTCGAGGTGTGCGAGTTGACCGGCCGTCGGCCGGGTGCGACTAACTGCCCTCTCGCCACGCGCGCCACAGTCGGGCGTACTGGCCTCCCAGCTCGACCAGTTCGCTGTGTGTCCCCTCCTCCACCACCCGTCCCGCGTCGAGCACGGCGATCCGGTCCGCGGCCATCGCCTGGGTCAGCCGGTGGGCCACGAACAGGGTGGTGCGGCCGGAGCAGGCGGCCAGCACGGCGCGTTCCAGCTCGGCGGCGCCCTCGCTGCCCGCCTCCGCGGTCGACTCGTCGAGCACGACGACCGGTGCCCGGCCGAGCACCAGCCGGGCCAGGGCGAGCTGGGCGACCTTGGTCACGTCGAGGCGTTCGCCGCCCTCGCCGACCGGGGTGTTCAGGCCGTCGGGCAGGGATCCGGCCCATTCCCCGGCGCCGACCGTGCGCAGTGCGTCATGGAGTTCGTCGTCGCTCGCGAGGGGGGCGGCGAGCCGCAGGTCGTCGGCGAGCGGGCCGGAGAACACATGGGTCTCCTGGGTCAGGATGCTCACCAGCGCGCGGGCCCCGGCCTCGTCCATGCCCGCGAGGTCGTGCGTGCCGATGCGTACCGATCCGGCCTGCGGTCTCCCGATGCCGGCGATGAGTGCGGCCAGGGTCGACTTGCCCGCGCCCGTCGCCCCGACCAGGGCGAGCGAACCGCCGGCCGGGATGGACAGGGACACCTCCATGAGGACCGGTTCCTCGGCCCCGGGATAGGTGAACGTCAGGTCCCGCACCGTGACCGGGTACGGCGCGGCATCGGCCGCGGCGACCGAGCCGTCGCCCACCAGGCGCTCCTCGGAGGGCTCCGAGAACACGCCGACCAGGCGGGTGAGGCCGGCGCCGGACTTCTGCGCCTCGTCGAAGGTGAACATGATGGCGCCCAGCGGGGTGAACAGGCGGTGGAACATCAGCGGGGCCGCGGACACTTCGCCCAGCGTGGCGGCGTCCGCCTCCAGCAGGGCGTAACCGACGACCAGGATGAGGACGAGCCCGATGAACTCGGCACGGTTCTCCCGGCCGACGAACCGGCCGAAGAAGCGGAACACCTCGATGCCGAGATTGCGCACCCGCCATGACTCGTCGGTGACCTTCTCCCGTACGGCGCCCTCCAGGCGGTACGCCCGGACCGTGTCGATGCCGTTGAGTCCGCTGATCAGCGCCTGGGCACGGTCGGCCTGGGCCACCCGCTGCTGCCGGTAGAGGGGCGCGGAGCGGGGCAGGTACCAGCGCAGCGCCAGCGCGTACGCGGGCAGGGCGCAGGCTCCGGCCAGGCCGAGCCGCCAGTCGAGACCGAACATGCCGATCGTCGCGATGACGACCAGGACGCCCGCCGAGAACACGGTGGGGATGGCCGTCCGGATGCCCTTGGAGATCACGGCCACGTCGTCGCCGACGCGGGAGAGCACGTCCCCCCGGCCGACCTCCTCGACGCGTGCGCTGGGCATGCCCAGTACGGCGCGCACGGCTTCCTCGCGGAGCCGCGCGAGCAGTTCGGCCCCGAGCTTGCCGATCAGGAAGGTGGAGGCCGCGGTGGCCGCCGCGCCGAACAGCGCGGCGGCCACCATCAGCACTCCGACGGTGAGGAGTATCGAGCGTGACGCGCCCCCGACGACCCCGTCGACGACCCGGCCGAGCAGCAGGACCGGGAGCACCTGGAGCGCGGCCCCGGCCACCGTGGTGAGGATGGTGGAGGCCGTCAGCCACGGGGCTCGCCGGCAGTGCTCGGCCACCCAGCGGGCGGCCTCGCCCCCGGTCGCCGTGCGCAGGGTCGTCGAGGCGACGGGGGTGTCGGTGACAGTCACACGCAAACCGAGTCTCGCCGGGGAACGGGCCGTCGGGTCGTCATCGCTACTTGGCCGACTCGACGAGTTCGTCGATCGCGTACGGCAGGGAGAGCAGGGTGCCCTGGGACATCGCGGCGCCGACCGCCGGGCCCTCGCTGTCCAGCAGGTAGGAGACCTTGCCGTTCTTGACGGCCGGCAGGTTGGCGAACAGCTCGAACTTCTTGAGCGCGTCCGTGTCGGCCTTGTCGTTGACGACGAAGATGCGGTCGACGTCGATCAGGTCGATGCGCTCGGGTGAGAGCTCGACGGAGAACCCACCGTCGGCGATCTTGTCGATCTCGGTCTGGTAGGTGAATCCGGTGCCCGTGACGAGCCGGCCGCGCACGTCGGTGGAGGCGAAGGCTGAGATGGAGTCCTTGTACCAGGACAGGGCGACCGCCTTCTGTCCGCCGAAGTCGGGGTTGGCCTTCTTGGCGGCGTCCAGCTTGGCCTGGATGCCCTTGACCAGTTCGGCGCCCTCCTTCTCCTTGCCGAGCGCCTTGGCGATGTGCACCGCGTTGTCCTGCCAGGGGGCGCTGAAGAGTTCCTTCTCGCCCTTGGTGCGGCCCACGGTCGGGGCGATCTTGGAGAGCTTCTCGTAGGCCGCCTTGTCGACCTCGGAGTAGACCGCGATGATCAGGTCGGGGCGCAGCGAGGCGATCTTCTCGAAGTTGGGGCCGGCGTCCCCGTTCTTCATGACGACCTCGGGGCGGGTGTCGCCCCACTGGTCCTTCACCCAGGGCCACTGCGTGTTGATGTCGGGGCTCTGACCGGCCGGGTTCGGGTACTGGTCGACCATGCCGACCGGCTTGGTGCCGAACGCCAGGACGGCCTGGTCGTCGGTGTAGCCGACGGTGACGACCCGCTGGGGGGCCTTCTTGACCTCGGTGGACCCGAACGCGTGCTCCACGGTGACCGGGAACGCGCCTTCGGCCGCGGCCGGGGCATCGTCGTTCGTCGTCTCGTCCGCCGAGTCGTCGCCGCATCCCGCGAGGAGAGAGACGCCGAGGGTGGCAGCGGACACCACCGCGGCCAGTCTCTGCCACGGCTTCAGGGGCGTCGTTCGATCGAGAAGCATCCGTCAATCCCTTGCTTTCGCGCTGTCCACTGCGCCCCGGTAGGAGGGCAGCCAGACTGTACCCCGGCCAAGTGAGGCCAGCCTAGCCTAACCCAATAACTTTCCACCGGTCAGGACGAGTTGCACCTGCTGGATCGTCAGAGCCTCACAGCAGCTCTGCTGTTCGGGCATCGGCTACGATTCGGACCGCGCGTGCGTCCGGCCAATCGGCACGATCAACGGCCGGTCTCCCACCGGGTCGTCGATCACCTTGGCCCGCAGTCCGAACGCCTCGTGCAGCAGCTCGGCGGTGATCACATCCCGGGGATGCCCCTGCGCCAGGACGGCTCCCGCGCGCATGACGACGAGGTTGTCGCTGTAGCGCGTGGCCAGGTTGAGATCGTGCAGCACCATGACGACGGTGCAGCCCGACTCGTGGAGATCGTCGACCAGGTCGAGTACGTCGATCGCGTGGGCGAGGTCGAGGTAGGTGGTCGGCTCGTCCAGCAGCAGCAGATCGGTGCCCTGGGCGAGGGTCATCGATATCCACACGCGCTGGCGCTGACCGCCGGACAGCGAGTCGACGGGCCGGTCGGCCAGGTCCGCCACTCCCGTCATGGCCAGGGCGCGCCGCACCACGTCGGCGTCGTCCGATGACCACTGCCGCAGCCAGCTCTGGTGCGGGTGGCGTCCGCGGGCGACGAGGTCGGCGACGGTCAGCCCTTCGGGGGCGACCGGAGCCTGCGGCAGCAGCCCGAGCTTCTTCGCCACGTCCTTGGTCCGGAGCCTGCCGATGTCCTCACCGTCCAGGACGACGGTGCCGCCGGCCGGTTTGAGCAGCCGGGTCAGGGTGCGCAACAGGGTGGACTTGCCGCAGCCGTTGGGGCCGATGATCGTGGTGATCACCCCGGGCGGAATCGCCACGTCGAGCTGGTCGATGACCGTCCGGTCGCCGTACCCGACGGTGATGCCCCTGGCCGCCAGCCGTGGGACGTCCTTGACGCCGGCTTCGGTACTGGCGGTGAACTGAGCGGCCACGAGCCCCCCTTGTTGAGGTCAGCCTTACTTCTACCATCTACCGGAGGTTGGCCCGTACCAGCAGATACACGAGGAACGGGCCGCCGATCACGGCGGTGACCACGCCCACCGGCAGCCCGATCGGCAGCGCGGCGCGGGCGATCAGGTCGGAGCCGATCAGCAGCAGCGCGCCCACCAGGCCGGAGGCGACCAACGGTGGCGTGGGCCACCGCGCCAGCCGCATCGCCACCTGCGGGGCCACCAGCGCGACGAACGGGACCGGTCCCGCCGCGCTCACCCCCACGGCGGCCAGCAGGACCGCGCAGAGCAGCAGGACGGCCCTCACCCGGCCGAACCGTACGCCCAGCCCGGCGGCCACGTCGTCGCCGAGGTGCATCGGTTTGAACGGGAAGACCATGGTCGCCACGACGGCCAGCAGGACGAGGGTGCACCAGAACGCCACCCGGACCTCGTCCCATGACCGGTTGTCCAGGGATCCGACCAGCCATACCTGGGCGCGCGCCACGTCCCGGATGTCGGCCGAGACCAGCAGCCAGGTCGTGATCGCCTGCATCATGGCGGTCGCCGAGATGCCGATGAGGATGAGCCGGAAGCCGTCGACGCCGCGCCGCCAGGCGAGGAAGTAGACCAGCAGCCCCGTGCCGAGACCGCCCAGGAGGGCCGCGGCGGGCAGCCCGACCGAGCCGGCGATCGCCGCGGCGGTCCCGCCCGTCGTCGTCACCAGGAACACCGCGACGGCGCCGGCTCCGGCGGTGATCCCCAGGATGTCCGGACTGGCGAGCGGGTTGCGCGCCACGGACTGGGTGATCGCCCCGGAGACGCCCAGGGCGATGCCGACGACGAGGCCGGCCAGCGCCCGGGGCATCCGGAGGTCCATGACCACGAACTCGTCGACCTGTTCGCCCTGGCCGAGGATGGTGGCGATCACCCGGGAGAGGCCGATGGGGAAGTCCCCGACACTGATGGAGAGGCAGAAGACCAGGAAGGACGCCGCCGCGAGGACGAGCGTGACCAGGACGAGCCAGGGCCGCCAGACGAACGACATCCGACCGAGCCGCACGCCCGGCGGCATCGACGCCCTCACTCCGGGCACGTCGGTCACTTCGGTCACGTCGGTCCCGTTCATGCGCTCCTTCACTCTCCTCATGCGCTCTTGAACTTCCCTCGCCACACCAGGACCGCGAAGAAGGGGGCCCCGAGGAGGGCGACCACGACACCCGATTCCAACTCGCCCGGCCGCACGACGACCCGGCCCACGATGTCGCAGACCAGCAGCACACCGGAGCCGAGCAGACCCGCGTACGGCACCAGCCAGCGGTAGTCGGGGCCGGTCAGATAGCGGGCCACGTGGGCGACCATGAGCCCGAGGAAGGCGATGGGGCCGCAGGCCGCGGTGGCGGCCCCGGCCAGCAGGGTGACGGCGACGATGCCGATGGTCCGGCTCACCGCGATGTTCACTCCCAGTCCCCGTGCCACGTCGTCGCCCAGGTTGAGGAGATTGAGGGCGGGCAGCGTGATCAGGGCCAGGACCAGTCCGACGGCGATGAACCCCGTGACCGGCCAGATGACGTCGAAGCCGACACCGGCGACGGATCCCGCGTTCCAGAACCGCAGCGCGTTCAGCGACTCCTTGTCGGAGAGCGCCACCGCGGTGGTCATCGCCGCGAGGAACACGGTGACGCCCTGCCCGGCCAGGGCGAGGGTCAGCGGGTTGCCCGCGCCCCTGCCGATGCTCGCCAGGCCGAAGACCACGACGCCGGCGATGCCCGCGCCGACGAAGGCGAACCAGACGTACTGGAAAGGATTGGTGAGCCCGAACACGGCGATGACCGACACCACGGCGAAGGAGGCGCCGGCGTTCACCCCCAGCAGCCCGGTGTCGGCGATGGGGTTGCGGGTGTACCCCTGGATCAGCGCCCCGCCGACCCCCAGTGCCAGGCCCGCCACGATCGCGAGGACCGTCCGGGGCACGCGCACGGTCTGGACGATGAGCCGGATCTCGGTGAGCTTCTGGTCGGGCTCGGGCTCCGCGAACAGCCCGTGCCAGACCTCGCCGGGGCTCAGCGCGCGCGCCCCGACGGCCAGGGACACCGTCGCCGCGAGCACCAGGGCCACCGTGAGGATTCCCAGCCCCATGACCCGGCGTCTGCGGGTGTCCGACGTCCCCCCTGGCGCGGGACGCTCCACTGCGGTGGTGATCATGTCGACGAACGATATCCCTTTGATCGGACCGGTCGCGGGCGGCCCGGGCCGAGGGGGCTTGGGCGGGGCGGGCGGCGCCGACCAGCGCGGGGCGGGGGTGCTTGGCGCCCCCGCCCCCGGCGCCCGAGGCCGCCCCCC
>NZ_JBHXPF010000013.1:22848-78240 GCF_042718715.1 Streptomyces sp. NPDC058576
GGGGTGTCCGTGGCCCCCCGTGGGGGGGTAGCCTCCTGTGGCGCGTTTAACTTTGCGACGATCTATAACCGTTTTATGGGCCGGGTCCGGCGGGCCCGGCCGATGGGTCATCGGGCGGGCCGAGCGCCGAACTCGCGGCGGTTCAGCGGTTGCTAGCCGCCCGCGCCCTCGGCGACCTCGGCCGCCGGGCGGGACGCGTCGGAGGTGGACTTGACCCGGCGGTCGAGCAGCGAGTCCAGGATCTCGCCGACCCGTATCGCGGTGTTGGAGAGCAACGACGTGGTGATGCCGTGCGTGTGCTCCGTACCCCCCTGGAGGTAGATGCCGCAGCGCAGGCCGGGATCGGTCGAGATCCGGTAGTCGCGCTCCACCCGGACGCGGCCCACGTCGTCGCGCAGGCAGCGCCCGCCGACCTCGCCGAGGAGGCCGAGCGGGTCCGCGGGGCTGTAGCCGGTGGCGAACACCACGACGTCGGCGTCCAGTTCCGACTCCTCGTCGGTCACCAGGGAGCGCACGGTGGCGCGGACGCTGTCGGGCTTCTCCTCCACCCCGGTGACCCGGGACACGTTGAGGAAGCGGAGCCGTTCGGTACCGAGGACCTTCTCCCGGTACATCTGCCGGTAGAGGTCGTCGATCAGGTCGATGTCCACCACGGAGTAGTTGGTGTTGCCGTGGTAGGCCATCAGCCGGTTCTTGACCTCCTCGGGGGCGGCGAAGAAGTCGTCGACCGCGTCGGGGTCGAAGATCCGGTTGGCAAAGCTGCTGTCGTCGGCGGGGCTGTAGCCGTAACGGGAGAAGACCGCGCAGACCTCGGCGTCGGGGAACCGGCGGTGCAGGTAGGCGACGTTCTCGGCGGCGCTCTGACCGGCGCCGACGACGACGAACCGCGAGGGCGGGGGCGAGGCGCTCTCCAGTCCGTCGACCTTGCGCAGCAGGTCGGAGTTGTGCCAGACGCGATCGCCGCGCTCCACGCCGGGGGGCATGACGGGGCGCAGGCCCGTTCCGATGACGAGGTTGCGGGCCCGGTGGACGGCGAGTCCCTCCCCGGACCGGACGGTCACATCCAGGTACTCCACGGCACCGTCGTGGACGTACGGCGTGACCGCGACGACTTCGTGGCCGTAGGAGACCAGGTCGTCGACCTTCGCCGCGGCCCACTCGAAGTAGTCGTGGAACTCCACCCGGAGCGGGAAGAGGTTCTTGTGGTTGATGAAGTCGATCAGCCGGCCCTTGCTCTGCAGATAGCAGAGGAAGCTGAACTCGCTGGCCGGGTTCCGGAGCGTCACCAGGTCCTTGAGGAAGGACACCTGCATGGTGGCGTCGTCGATGAGCATGCCGCGGTGCCAGCCGAAGCTCGCCTGCTGCTCGAAGAAGTGGGCGGTGACCGAATCCTGCCTGCCGACTTTGCTGTTGTGCTCGCTGAGCGCGATCGCCATGGCCACATTGGACGGGCCGAAGCCGATGCCGATGAGGTCGTGGACCAGTGGTGTGTCGCCAGGAAGACCCTGAGACATGTCACTCCCATCGTCTGGGAAAGCCGCCTGTCAGGCGTGAGGGGAAGGGTGCGGGAGGCGGGCATGCCGACGAGGCCGCCCGCCCAAACTTAGGTGAGCCTAAGCTCATCAACCGGTGCTGTCGATAGGGCACATGAAGCGACAACATGCTGATGCCATGTCAATTTTGGCTCGAAACAACCGGTGTTACCGCCTCGCGGGAGGCGGTGCGACCGCCCCCGCCACGGAACGGCCTACGTCCACGGCCGGCCACGACCCCAGTGCGCGGTCGGAGCACGGCCGAATTCCCGCCACCGATCCGGACGTCTATCCGCCTCACCGGACGGCCGCCGCACCGGCTGTGCACGTCCCGACCACCACAACATATTGTTCAAGTTGCAACTATATGGGGCGGCGGCCGCCGACGGGAGTGTCCGGAAAGTCACGACCGGCCCGGAGCCGGCGACTTCCTTACGCTCCCGTGACGTGCGCGCGCCGCGCCCCGCCCGACGGCTCGCCGGGCCCTAGCGTGGCGGTCATGCGCGTACTGGTCACCGGCGGAGCCGGGTTCATCGGGTCACATGTCGTCACCGCCCTGGCCGCGGCCGGGCACGAGAGCGTGGTGCTGGACGCCCTGCTGCCCTCGGCCCACCCCGGCGGCACACCACCCGAACTGCCGGGCGACCGGGCCGTCGTCGGGGACGTCCGGGACCGGGAGGCGGTGGCCGACGCGCTGGCCGGGGTGGACGCCGTGTGCCACCAGGCGGCCATGGTCGGCCTCGGCAAGGACTTCGCGGACGCCCCGCTGTACGTGGGGTGCAACGACCTCGGGACATCGGTGCTGCTGGCGGAGATGGCGGCGGCCGGGGTCCGGGACCTGGTGCTGGCCGGTTCGATGGTCGTCTACGGCGAGGGGCGCTACGCGTGTCCCCGGCACGGCACGGTCCGCCCCGGCCCGCGCGCGGAGGCCGATCTGCGGGCGGGGAACTTCGAGCCGCGCTGCTCGGACTGCGGGGCGGAGCTGGCACCCGGGCTGGTGGCCGAGGACGCGCCGGTGGACCCGCGCAATGTGTACGCGTCGACCAAGCTGGCCCAGGAGCACCTGGCCGCCGCCTGGGCGCGGGCGACGGGCGGCCGGGCGGTGTCCCTGCGCTACCACAACGTGTACGGGCCGGGGATGCCGCGCGACACCCCGTACGCCGGTGTCGCCTCGTTCTTCCGTTCGGCCCTGGCGCGCGGCGAGGCCCCGCGGGTCTACGAGGACGGAGGCCAGCGGCGCGACTTCGTCCACGTGCACGATGTGGCGGCGGCGAACTCGGTGGCCCTGGAGGAGGTGCGGCAGCGGCGGCCCGCGTCCTTCGCCGCGTACAACACCGGCAGCGGCGAGCCGCACACCATCGGCGAGATGGCCGCCGCGCTGGCCGGCGCGCACGGCGGGCCGGAACCGGTGGTCACCGGGGAGTACCGCCTGGGCGATGTACGCCATGTCACGGCGGACTCGCGGGCGCTGCGCGAGGAGCTGGGCTGGCGGCCCCGGGTGTCCTTCGCCGAGGGGATGAAGGACTTCGCGGCGGCCCCGCTGCGCGATGCGCGGGGCCTCGGGCAGGAAGGCCGGGACCGCCGCCGGGAGAGCGCCGTCACGCTGTCGGAAGCGTGACCGAGAAGCAGCAGCCGCCCCGTACGTTGCGGACCTCGGCCCGTCCGGCGTGCGCCTCGACGATGCCGCGCACGATGGCGAGACCGAGACCGGCCCCGGCCGGGGGCGTACGGGCATGGCTGCCGCGCCAGCCGGTGTCGAAGACCCGGGGCAGGTCCTCCTCCGGGATGCCGCCGCAGCCGTCGGTCACCGACATCACGACACCGCCGTCCGACCGGTGCGCGGCGACGGCCACCGTGCCGTCGGGCGGGGTGCGGCGGATGGCGTTGATCAGGAGGTTGCCCAGGACCCGGCTCATCTCCTTGCCGTCGACATCCACCGGCACCTCGTCGATTCGGTCGCCGACCAGCCGCACCCCGTGCTCACGGGCCAGCGGGTCGACCCCGGCCAGCGCGTCGCCGACGAGGTCGTGGAGGGAGATCCGGGTCGGTGCCAGGGTGAGCGAACCGGCCTGGATCCGGGAGAGTTCGAAGAGGTCGCCGACCATGCCGTTCATCCGCTCGACCTCGGCCCGTATCTGCCGCAGATAGCGCCCGGAGTCCACGGCCATGCCGTCCTCGAGCGCCTCGGCCATCGCCCGCAGCCCGGCGAGCGGCGTGCGCAGATCGTGCGAGATCCACGCGACGAGTTCGCGCCGCGAGGTCTCCAGCGCGCGTTCCCGCGCCCGCGAGCTGTCCAGTTTGGCACTGGTGGCGGCCAGTTCGCGGGCGAGCGCGGCCAACTCGGCGGTGGGCTGCCCGGCGGGCGCGGCGAAGGTGCCGCCATCACCGAACGACCGCGTGGCCAGGGTCAGTTCGTGGCTCTGTGCCGCCACCCAGCGACCCAACAGGACAGCCGTGGCAAGGGAGATGAGGGCGGCCATCGCTCCGACGGTCGTGACGACGTAGAGGTCGTGGGGCGAGAGGAACATCGCCCAGGCGACCGTCAGGGTCCCGGCGAGCATCGCCGCCACGGCCACCCCGGCGACGACGCTCAGCGAGACGACCAGCGAACGGTGCCGCAGGAGGCGCAGGACGCCCGCGCCGAGAAGCCCGGCGGCTGCCGCGCCCAGGAAGGCGAAGAGCGCGATGAGCAGGACGTCGGTCACAGCGCCCGGCCTCCGGTCGGCGGCACGGCGGGGACGGTGGACGGACCGGTTCCCGCCCGCCCCGGACCGGCTCCGTAGCCGTGGTCCCCGGCCCGGGCCCGGTCAGGGCCGGCCGCGCCCGGGCCCTCCGTATCCAGGTCCAGGCGGTACCCGACTCCCCACACCGTGCGGATCAGCCGGGGGCGGGCCGGGTCCTGCTCCACCTTGCCGCGCAGCCTGCGGATGTGGACGGTGACCGTCGAGAGGTCGCCGAAGTCCCATCCCCAGACCTCCCGCATCAGCTCCTCCCGGCCGAACGCCTTGCCGGGGTGCCGAAGCAGGAAGGCGAGCAGGTCGAACTCCCTCAGTGTCAGGGCGAGTCCTCGCCCGTCGCGGTGGGCTTGCCGGGCGGCCGGGTCGAGGCTCAGCCCGCCGCCGGACAGCAGCCCGGCCTCGGCCGCCGGCAGGGCGGTCCGCGCGCGGCGAAGCACGGAGTCGACCCGCAGGACCAGTTCCCGCGGGCTGAACGGCTTGGTGACGTAGTCGTCGGCGCCGGTCTCCAGGCCGAGGATGCGGTCCTCCTCGTCGCCGCGGGCGGTGAGCATGATGACGGGGACCGGCCCGTGCTCACGCATGCGGCGGCAGACCTCGAACCCGTCCATGGCTGGGAGCATCAGGTCCAGCACCACGAGATCGGGCCGGCATGCCGCGAACCGTCCCAGCGCGGCGGGCCCGTCGTCGGCCTGCTCGACGGCGTAACCGGCGCGGTGCAGATAGCCGACGACGACCTCCGCGACGGTCGGGTCGTCGTCCACAACGAGTACCCGGCCGCGCGCCCCCTGGGGGACGGGAGCCGGACCGGGGGCGGGCGGGGTGTTCTCCATGGCCTCCACTGTGGCACCCCGCTCCCGGCGCGCCGGGGCCCGATCGTCACCCATCCGGCCGATGTCCATGTTTCGTAAGAACCTGATGCCCCAAATGCCTGAGTTGTCTCCGTAGGGTGATGCGGGTGACCGATTCTTCTGCCGTTCCTCCGCGTCCGCCCGCCCCGCACACCGGCCTCCCGAAGGCCGACATCGTTCTGCCCTGCCTCGACGAGGCCGCCGCTCTGCCCTGGGTGCTCGATCGCATCCCCGACGGCTGGCGCGCGATCGTGGTCGACAACGGCTCGACCGACGGTTCGGCCGAGCTCGCCCGGTCCCTCGGCGCGAAAGTCGTCACGGAGCGACGGCGGGGGTTCGGCGCGGCCTGCCACGCCGGGCTGCTCGCCGCCGAGGCCGAGTTCGTCTGCTTCTGCGACTGTGACGGCTCCCTGGACCCCGCGCTGCTGGCCGGCTTCGTGCGGCGGGTGGCGGACGGCGAGTGCGATCTGCTGCTCGGCCGCCGCCGCCCCGAGGGCCGGGGCGCCTGGCCGCCGCACGCGCGCGCCGGCAATCTGGCGCTGGCCCGGATGCTGCGCCGCCGTACCGGCCTGCGCCTGCACGACCTCGGCCCGCTGCGGGCCGGCCGCCGCGCCGACCTGCTGGCCCTGGACCTCACCGACCGGCGCAGCGGCTACCCGCTCCAGATGGTGGTCCGGGCCTCGGACGCCGGGCTGCGGGTCGCCGAGAGCGACGTCCCCTACCGGCCGCGCACGGGCAAGTCGAAGGTGACCGGCACCTGGCGCGGAACCTGGCACGCGGTGCGCGACATGCGGGGCGTCCTGCGCGAGCCACCGGCGGACCGTACGCCGGGCCGGGCCGCGCGCACGGAGACGGGGGCCCTGCGATGAGCGCGTACAGGCCCATGGGGCCGACGGAGTTGCTGGTCATCGCGAAGGAGCCGGTGGCCGGACGGGTCAAGACCCGGCTGTGCCCGCCCTTCTCCCCCGCCGAGGCCGCCGAGCTGGCCGCCGCGGCCCTCACGGACACCCTGGAGACCCTGCTCGCCCTCCCCGCCCGGCGGCGGGTCCTGGTCCTCGACGGGCGGCCGGGCCCCTGGGCGCCCCCGGGGTTCGAGGTGGTGCCGCAGAGCGCGGGCGGTCTGGACGAGCGCCTCGCGGCGGCCTTCGGCGGGTGTACGGGGCCGGCCCTGCTGGTCGGCATGGACACCCCGCAGATCACGGCCGGGCTGCTCGCCCCCGCTCTCGCCCCGGACGCCTGGGACGGCTGCGGGGCCTGGTTCGGTCCGGCCGAGGACGGCGGGTTCTGGGCCCTGGGCCTGGCGGAGCCCGACCCCGCCCTGCTGCGCGGGGTGCCGATGTCCGTCCCGGAGACCGGTGCGGTGCAGCGGCGCAGGCTGGTGGAGGCGGGGCTCGCCGTACGCGATCTGCCGATGCTGGTCGACGTGGACACCGCGGCCGACGCACACCGGGTCGCGTCGGCCGCGCCGGGCGGCCGGTTCGCCGCGGTGCTCGGCCGGCTGACCGGGGCGGGGGTGCGATGAGTACGACCGTGCCCTCGTCCGAACTCGCCGCACCGGCCTCCTGCGGCCCTGCCGATTCGCCCGACACGCACCACGAGGCCGCCGTCGACGGCGCGTACTCCTCCGACGCGCCGGCCCGGGCGGGTGCGATCCGCACCGCTCCCTGGGGCGCCGACCCGTACGCCAACGCGCTGCGCACGGGACGTGGTCCGCTGTTCCTGCGCCGCAGCGACGGCTGGCTGCTGCCCCTGGACGTGGAGCGCTGGTGTTCCGACGCGGGCTCCGCCGACCTGTCCGCGCTGCACCGGTGCGAGGGGCCGGTGCTGGACATCGGCTGCGGGCCGGGGCGGCTGGTCGCCGAGCTTGCCTCGCTCGGACACCGGGCGCTGGGCATCGACGTCAGCGAGGCGGCGGTGGCCCGTACGCGCGGTCTCGGCGGCGCGGCCCTGCTCCGCAGCGTGTTCGACCCGCTGCCCGGGGAGGGCCGTTGGGGCACCCTGCTGCTCCTCGACGGCAACATCGGCATCGGAGGCGACCCGGCCGCCCTGCTGGACCGGGCGGCCGATCTGCTCGGCGCCGGCGGGCTGCTGATCGCCGAGACGGCTCCCGTGGACGTGGACGAACGGGTCCGGGTCCGGCTCGACGACGGCCGTTCCGGACCGCCCGGGGAGGCCGCGCCCACCGCCGTACGCGAAGCCGCCGCCGAGCCGTTCCCCTGGGCGCGGATCGGAACACCCGCTCTGCTGCGGCACGCCCGCGCGGGCGGCTGGCGTACGGCCGATCAGTGGGGTGCGGAGGGACGGACCTTCGTCTCGCTGCGCCGTCCCGTACGGGAGCGGAGCGCCCGGACCAGCAGCCAGAGCGCGGAGAGCGCGAACAGCGTGCCGGTGATCAGCAGCCAGTTGCCGAAGTAGACGTCCGGGGTGGTGCCGGCGGCGGCCTCGTACCGCCGTTCGGTCCGCCGGGCGATCAGCGGGAACCAGATCAGCAGGAGCAGCCCGGAGAGGAACGCCGGTACCCGGACGAAGTTCACCAGGGCCGTCCGGGGGCCGAGCGCGGCGCGCAGCGCCCGGTCGGCCCCGGCGTACACCGGCAGCAGCACCAGGTCGTGCAGGACGGCCGACCCGGCGAGCCAGAGCAGTACGCCGAAGGTGTCCCCGTCCAGCAGCCGTACGCCCGCGTAGCCGGCCAGGCAGAACGTGGCGACGAGCAGGACCAGGTGGAGCGGGCCCTCGCCGTACAGGCGGCGCGGCGAGAAGCGCGAGCGGCGGGGTGCGGTGGAGCGCGGCGGCACGGCGCGGGTGGACATCACAGCTCTCCGAACGTCAGGGTCTCGACCCACTTGGTGTTCAGCACCCCGGGCGCGGCGGGGACGATGATCCGGGCCGGGTAGCCGTGGTCGAGCGACAGCGGGGCGCCGTTCACCTCCAGGGCGAGCAGCGAGCGGCCGTCGCGGACCTGGTTGTCGCGCAGCGCGGCCTTGCGGAACGAGCCGCTGCGCTGCAACGACTCCACGAACACGGCCGGGGGCCGGTCCGGGTATCCGGCGAGCGCCGCCAGGTCGGAGAGCCGCACGCCGCGCCACTGCTGGTCCGAGGTGGACCAGCCCTCCACGCAGGCGATCGGGAGCGCCGCACTGTGCTGTTCCATGGCCAGCAGCTCGGCCCGGGAGAAGCGGAGTTCCCCCGCCGGCCCCCGTACGGTCAGCCGCCAGCGCTCCCCCGTGTCGGCGGGCCCGATCCGTACGGCGGCGGCCGTCTTGTTGATCTGGAAGGCGTTCGGCCCCGGCCCCGGGTCGGTGCCGCCGCGTGGGGTGAGGAGCGCGATGCGGCGCAGCGGCCCGTCGAAGCTGCGGCCCGCCGAGGTGATCAGCAGAAGCAGCGAGCCGGCCCCCACCATGGCCAGCGCGCCGCGCCGGGAGAGGGTGGCGGGCAGCGGGTCGGGGGCGGCGAGGGTGTCCGCTTCGCCGCGTGGGACGCCGTTGCGCAACACCCGTACGGCCTGCGGCGCCTTGAGGGCCGTATGGGTGACGAACCCGGCGAGGAAGACCCAGGCCCCGTAGAAATGCAGGGTGTAGAAGGACCCGGGGAAGAGGTAGTCCAGCTGGATGTTGAGCAGTCCGGTGAGGAACTGGAACAGCGCCCCGCCCACGAGCAGCAGCAGCGAGAGCCGCTCCAGGGCGTGGCCCACGGAACGGGCGGGCGGCAGGGCGAAGAGCCGGGGGATCACCGACCAGAGCTTCGCGAACAGGACGGGCACGAGCACGATGCCGACGGTGACGTGCAGACCCTGGGTCAGCCGGTAGAGCCAGTGCGGGCCGGTCGGCCAGGAGAACAGGTAGAAGCCCAGCAGGCCCTTACCCGGGGTCTTGTCGTTGACCCGGTTCAGGTCCGGGTTGTAGGCGGCGTACGAGAGCATCCCGGTCACGAACAGCAGGGTCAGCCCGGCGAGCAGGACGACCCCGAGCACGGCGGTGAAGCGCGCCCCGCGCACGGGGCTGCGCCAGAATCCCGGGTCGGCGGGCGTGCGCAGACCACGGAGTCTTTCGGGCAGGGGGCGGATGGATCGGCGTTCGGGCATGAAGCCGACGCTAAGCGCGGAACACCCTCCGTGGGCGGAGGCGACTCCTGACGGAATTCTGACGTCGCGTCCGGACGACGCGACGGGCATCGTCCCACAAGAGCAGTGGACGGAACGGATCTGACGTTTCGGTGACGCGGCCCCGCCGTACCGCCCGATCGCCGCCCGCTGTGCATAGCGTGCCAGCGTGAAGACCGAGGACGTCACCCCCACGGACACCGCCGACGGCACCGGGCACGGCCCGCCCGGACCGCCGGACCGCACCCAGGACCGGGCCCGGCGCGCGGGGCGGGCGGATCTGGTCGCCGCCGCCGCGGGCGTGCTGCTGGTCGTCGCCGCCGTGCTCATCGGCCGGATCATCCAGGACCGGGACGGAACGCTGTTCGCCCAGTGGCCGCCCTTCCTGGCCTCCTGGGACCCCCATCTGGGCCCCGGCACCCCCGCCGCGCTGACCATGGCCGTCCTGGTCGTCGCGTACGGCCCGTCGCTCGCCGCCCGGCTGCCCTGGCGCGGGCTCCTCGCGGCGGCCTGGGCCGGGTCCACGGTCTGGGTCTTCTCGATGGCACTGATCGACGGCTGGTACCGGGGTGTCGAGCGGCGGCTCACCACCAAGCACGAGTATCTGCAGGTCATCGACCGCTTCGCGGACATCCCCGCCACGCTGCGCGGCTTCACCGACCACATCCTGTTCGACGCGCCCGGCAACTGGCCCGCCCATGTCGCCGGGCACCCGCCGGGCGCGACGCTGACCTTCGTCTGGCTGGACCGCATCGGGCTCGGCGGCGGCGCCTGGGCGGCCGTCTGGTGCGTCGTGGTGGGCAGTTCGGCGGTGCTGGCCGCACTGATCACCGTTCGGGTGCTGGCCGACGAGCGCCTGGCCCGACGTGCCGCGCCCTTCCTCGTCCTCGCTCCGGCCGCCGTCTGGGCGGGCGTCTCCGCCGACGGCTACTTCGCGGCCGTCGCCGCCTGGTCGGTGGCGCTGCTCGCCCTGGCCGCCACCCGCCTGGTCCGCTTCCCGGCCGCGGCCGCGGTGGGCGGGGGTCTGCTGTTCGGGTGGACCTGCTACCTCAGTTACGGGCTGGGGCTGATGGCGGCCGTCCTGCTCGCGGTCCTGGTGCTCGCCCGGACCGCCCGGCCCGTGCCGCTGTTCCTGCTCGGCGCGCTCGTGGTCCCGGTGGCCTTCGCCCTCGTCGGGTTCAACTGGTGGACCGCCTATCACCTGTTGGTCGAGCGCTACTACCAGGGCGCGGGCGGCGTCCGCCCGTACGGCTACTGGGTCTGGGCCAACCTGGCCTGCGCGACCGTCGCGGCCGGGCTCGCCGCCGTCGCCGGGCTGCGCCGGAGCGCGGTGGCCGCGCCCGGCGCCGTACGGGCGCTGCGGGGCGGCCCCGCGGCCTCCCCGGAAGGGCGGCTTGCGCTGATCGTCCTGGCGGGGCTGGCGGCGCTGCTCGCCGCGGACCTCTCCGGCATGAGCAAGGCGGAGACCGAGCGCATCTGGCAGCCGTTCCTGCTGTGGCTGCTGCCCGCGGCGGCGCTGCTCCCCCGCCGGGGGGTGCGGTGGTGGCTGGTCGCGTCGGCGGTTCCGGCCCTGCTCGTCAACCACCTGCTGTGGACGGGGTGGTGAGGCCCGCCCCGGGGTGAGCGGCCCTCACTTGGTGTCCAGGTCCCGGCGGCGGAAGCCCGCCAGCCCCAGCGCGATCAGTCCGGCCGCGACGGCGGTCAGGGCGAGCAGCGGGGTCCAGGCCATGTCGGCGGCCGGGAGCTGGGGCACATGGCCGAACGGCGACAGGTTCGTCATCCAGTCCGGGAGCTGCAGGATGGGCCCCAGGTAGCCGACGAGGAACGCGTACACGGGCACGATCCAGGCCGCCGCCCCCGCCCTCGGGAACCAGCCGAAGAGCAGGACGGCCACGCCGGCGGTCACCCACAGCGCCGGGGCGTACGCGGCCGCCGCCCCGGTCAGTTCGAGGACCAGGCTTCCGTCCCCCGCCGACGCCGCCCCCGAGACGCCGAAGCCCAGCCCGGCCAGGACCAGCAGCGCCGTGCCGCCGGCCAGGGCGACGGCGATGTGGCTGCCGAGCCAGCGGGTGCGGGAGAGACCGGTGGCCAGGAGCGGTTCGGCGCGGCCGGCGTTCTCCTCGGCACGCGGTCGCAGCGCGGCCATCACCACGTACACGGCGGCGACGACCGCGACGACGACCATCACCATGGACGCGAACGACTCGGCCACGGTGGCGCCGCCGATGTCCTTCAGCGCCTCCTGTAGCTGCTCGACGTTCTTCACCATGTCGGCGGCCTCGCCGAGGATCGAGCCGTACATGACGCCCATCAGACACAGCCCGGCGGCGAAGCCCAGCAAGGTCGCCCGGTGCAGCCGCAGGGCGAAGCCGAAGGGCCGGGTGAGCGCGTCGGACGCCGTACGCCGGCCGAGCCGCGCGGAGCGCAGGCCCGCGCCGACATCGCGCCGGGTGCTCAGGACGAAGCCGTAGGCGGCGGTCGCGGCGGCGAGGAGGAGGCAGAGGGCGAGCGGCCACCACCGGTCGTCGACGAAGACGTAGGTGCGCTGGCTCCAGCCGATCGGGCTCAGCCAGGACAGGGCGTCGTTGCCCACGTCGCCGGAGGCCCGCAGCACGTAGGCCACGCCGATCGTCGCGAGCGCCATGCCCGAGGCGCCCCGGGTGTGCGCCGTGACCTGCGCGGTGATCGCGGCGATGCCCGCGAAGACGAGCCCGATCGCCGCATGGGCGAGGCCGTACAGCAGCGCCCCGCCCGGACCGATTCCGTCGATGTCCGTCGCGGTGAGGCCCAGGGCCAGCAGCAGGGCGAGGCCGAGGTTGGCCGCGACGGCGACCGCCAGGGCAGCGGCGAGGTGCGCGTGGTGTCCGACGACGGTGGAGCGGACCAGTTCGGCGCGGCCGGTCTCTTCCTCGTCGCGGGTGTGCCGGGTGACGATCAGGACGCTCATCAGGCCGACCAGGACGGCCATGAAGCCGAGCATCTGGTGGCCGAGCATCGCGCCGGCGGTGTAGTCGGACAGATAGTGGCGGGGGCCGGTCATGGCGAGCGCGGCCGGACTGTCCATGGAGCTGACGGCCGCGGCGCGCTCCTCGGGGGTGGCGTACAGCGCTGTGTACTCGGCCGCCGTGGCCAGGGTGCCCACGGTGAGGGCGAGCAGCCACACGGACATGCGGACGCGGTCCCGGCGCAGGTCGAACCGGAGAAGGGTCGCGGTGCCGGTGAAGGCGGCGGGAAGGATCCTGGCGGGCGTGGACCGTTCGGAGGCGTCGAGGGGCGCGGCGATGCCGGTCATCGGTCGCCTCCGCCGTTGCCGCCGGAGATTGAGGAGGCCGGGGAGGCTGACGAGGCGAGTGCGTCGCCGTAATGACGCAGCATCAGCTCTTCGAGCGTCGGCGGATGGCTGGTCAGGCTCCGGATGCCGAACTCGCCGAGTCTGCGGATCGCCGCGTCGAGGTGCGCTCCGTCCACGGCGAAGTGCACCCTCCGGTCGCTCGCCTCCAGTCCGTGGACACCGGGCAGGGCGTCGAGTCCGGTGGCCGGGCGTTCGGTCTCGGCCTCGACGGTCGTCCGCGTGAGGTGGCGCATCTCGCCGAGCGTGCCCGACTGCACGGTGCGGCCCTGGCGGACGATGCTGACGCGGTCGCAGAGCTTTTCGACCTGGGCCAGGATGTGGCTGGAGAGCAGCACGGTCTTCCCCGCGGCCTTCGCCCGGAGGATGACGTCCTGGAAGACGACCTCCATCAAGGGGTCGAGGCCCGCCGTCGGCTCGTCCAGGAGAAGCAGTTCGGCGTCGGAGGCGAGCGCGGCGACGATGGCGACCTTCTGCCGGTTGCCCTTGGAGTAGGCGCGGCCCTTCTTGAGCGGGTCGAGGTCGAACCGGTCGATGAGCTCGTCGCGCCGCCGCCGGTCGAGTCCGCCGCGCAGCTTCGCCAGCAGGTCGATGGCCTCGCCTCCGGTGAGACCCGGCCACAGCTCGACGTCCCCGGGGACATAGGCGAGCCTCCGGTGCAGCTCGACCGCGTCCTTCCAGGGGTCCTTGCCGAGGAGTCGGACGCTTCCGGAGTCGGCGCGCAGCAGACCCAGCAGAACGCGGATCGTCGTGGACTTGCCCGCCCCGTTGGGTCCGAGGAAGCCGTGGACCTCGCCGGCCTCCACGTCGAGGTCGAGGCCGGTGAGGGCGCGTGTCGGGCCGAACGACTTGTGCAGCCCGGAGACGGTGATGGCCTTCTTCATGTTTCGAAACTACGCTTCTTTCAGAAATGTGTGAAGTTAAGGAAGTGTATGAATCGCTCGTAGACTGGCCGAAGGCGCGGGCGGCACGCGAGCGCCGGGAACCACGGAGACCGGAGTCGGAACATGGATGAGCGGCGGGCGGACAACCGCGCGGACGGCGACGACGAGGCGGCGGCCGTCTCCCGGTTCGTGGAGCGTTTCGCCGCCCAGCTGGTCCAGGCGGGCATGACCCGTATGCCGGCCAGGGTCTTCGCCGCCCTGCTCTCCTCGGAGCAGGGGGCGCTCACCTCCGCCAAACTGAGTGAGCAGCTGAAGGTCAGTCCGGCGGCCGTGTCGGGAGCCGTCCGCTATCTGGCCCAGGTCAACCTGGTCAGCCGTGAGCGGGAGCCGGGGTCCCGGCGCGAGCGCTATCGCGTCCAGGGCGACCAGTGGTACGACGCGCTGCTCGAACGGGACGCCTTCCTGAGGAACTGGCAGACCACGATGCGGGAGGGCGTGGAGCAGTTCGGACTCGACACCCCGCAGGGCCGCCGGATCAACGACACCCTGGAGTTCTTCCTGTTCCTGGAGAAGGAGCTCGGCTCGCTGATGCGGCGTTGGGCGGCGCACCGGGCGGAACACCTCGGAGGCTGACACCCGGAACGTCCACGGGGATCGCCGGTGCGTACGGTGCTGGTGCGGGCCCCTGGGCAGGCCCCCACCGGCACCGGCGCGTCACGTGAGCAGCCGGGCCCCGCTCGCGGCCTGTTCCAGCAGTTCCTGAATGCGCAGTCCGTGGGCGGCGTCGATGCCTGTGCTGCGCCCCGTGCGTACCGCGGTGGCGAACTCCTGTCGGAGGATCGGCCAGCACTCCTCGTGGTCGATGTCCGCCGTGTCGTAGATCAGTTCCTCGTCCGGGCCGAACAGCTCCACCCGGGTCTTCGTCCTCTCCACTCGCACGCTGCCGGAGAGGGACGCCTGGCTGATGGCCCCGTTGGCGTGTTCACAGGTCAGTTCGATCCAGCGGCGTGGATCCCCGGCGGCGCGCACCGAGGTGATCGGGCCGACCGCGGTGTCCAGGAGGTCCAGCAGGTGGGGGCCGAGGTCGAGGAGCGCGCCGTGTTCGAGGCGCCAGGAGGTGGCGAACTCGCCGCCGAGGAAAGCTCCGTGGAGGTAGCAGGAGCGGGCGCCCGTCACCTTGAGGGCGGCGGCCTTCGCGAGGAAGTCCCTGGTGGTCGGGTGGTACCTCTTGGTGAGCACCAGTTGGGAGACCACGCCGTGCTCCGCGACCGCGTCCGCGACCGCTCGGGCCCCCGCCAGATCCGTGCCCAGTGGCTTCTCCAGCAGCAGGGCGTGGCCGGCCGCCGCGGCTCGCGGGGCCAGGGCGGCCTGGACGGCGGGCGGTACCGCGAAGGCGACGGCCTCGCAGGTGTCGAGGAGTTCCTCGAAGGAACCGGCCGCCGTGGCCCCGTGGGCCGAGGCGATCTCGGCGGCCGCTCCGGGGCGGCGGGCCCAGACCGCCGTGAGTGTCGTCTCCGGGCCCGCGGCCAGTATGCGGGCGTGCGTCGCGCGCGCCCACGGTCCGGCGCCCACGAGGCCGACCCGGACCGGCCGGCCGGTCCAGGCGTGCGGAAGGGGGATGGTTGAGGACATGCTCGGCTCCGTCGTCGACGTGAGAGGGGTTCAGGCGGCGTCGCCGCTGCGGGCAAGGGCCGTGAGGCGGGCGTCGGCCCGGTCGGGGGCGTACAGGTGCTCGACGACCATGACGCCGGCCCCGGCCAGGGCGGCCTTGTCTCCCAGTTCGGAGGTGACCACCTGAAGGCGGGCGGTGGTGCGGGGCATGGCCCGTTGGTAGATGAGTTCCCGGACGCCGGTCAGGAACGGGGTGCCGGCCAGATCGCCGCCGAGCATCAGCACGCCCGGATTGAGCAGCGTGACGACGGTGACCAGCACCTCCCCGACCCGCTGACCGGCCTCGCGGGCCAGCCGTACGGCGTGCGGCTCGCCCGCGGCGAGGTGGGCGCGGACATCGGACCCGGAGGCGGTGGGGATACCGATCGCCGTCAGCTGCTCCGCGATCGACCGGCCGCTGGCGACGGCGGCCAGGCAGCCGTAGGAGCCGCACATGCACAGTGCGTCGGGGCGGTCGTGCAACCGGATGTGGCCGATGTCGCCGGCGCCGCCGTCGATGCCCCGGTAGATCTCGCCGCCGACGACCACTCCGGCGCCGATTCCCGTCGCTGCCTTGATCAGGACGAAGGCGTCGCACCGGGGATGTCCGGCCCGCTGTTCCGCGAGGGCCATCAGGTTGGCGTCGTTGTCGACGAAGACGGGCAGCGGGCCGGTGCCGGGCGCCGGGCCCACGTGCTCCAGCCAGGCGTCGCGGAGCCGTTCGCGGACCGGGAAGCGGTCCCAGCCCGGCATGATCGGCGGCTGTACGATCTGCGCGGTCTCCCACTCGACGGGTCCCGGAACGGACAGTCCGATTCCGCAGACCTTGTCGGCGGGTACCGCGGCCTCGGCGAGCAGCGGGCCGAACCAGCGGGCGAGTTCGTCCAGCACCCGGTCGGGACCGTCGGCGATGACCAGGTCGCCGGTGTGCTCGGCGAGGGTCCTGCCCGCGAGGTCGAGGACGGCCGCGCGCGCGTGCCGGGTCTCCAGATCCGCGACGAGCACCACCGCGTGGGTGGGGTCGAACTCCAGGCGCGCCGAGGGGCGTCCGCCGGTGGAGGTGCCGGTGGCGCCGCGCAGCCAGCCCGCGCCGAAGAGCTGGTCGAGCCGGTGTCCCACGGTCGACCGGGAGAGGCCGGTGGCCTGTTGGAGCTCTCCGCGTGTGGTGGCCTCACCGCTGCGGATGAGCCGCAGCAGATGTCCCGCGCTGGCCTGGTTTCCTGCCATCCCCGCCATCCTAGTTCGATCATCGGCGTTCCGCCGCCGCCCGATGTCCGTGCCCGGTGAGCGGGCATCAGCTCTTGTCGGCCCCGCTGGTCAGCCCCTCGGTGAGCAGCCGTTCGGCGGCGAAGAACAGCAGTACCACGGGAATCGTGAGGACGACGGAGCCGGCCATCAGCACGGTCTTGGAGACCTCGATGCCGTTGGCCAGCTGCTGGAGTCCCAGGGAGACCGTCCAGGCGTCGGGATCGGCTGCCAGGAAGAGGAGGGCGAAGAGGAACTCGTTCCACGCGATCATGAAAACGTACAGCCCGGTGGCCATCAGGGTAGGCATCGCCAGCGGCAGGATGATTCTGCGGACGGTCTGCAGCCGTGAGGCGCCGTCGATCGCGGCGGCTTCCTCGATGCTGAACGGGATGGTGACGAAGTAGTTCTTCAGCATGTAGATCGACACGGGGACGGTCTGGGCGATGTAGACGATCGCGAGGCCGACGAGGCTGCCGGAAAGTCCCATCTTGGCGAACATGACGAAGAGCGGCACGGCGAGCAGGGTCGCCGGGAAGAGGTAGACGGCCAGGAAGAGCGCGCTGACCTGACGGCCGCCGAAGAACTTCAGCCGGCTGACCGCGTAGGCGCCGGGCACGGCGGCGGCCAGGGTGAGCAGGACGGTGGCGATGGCGACGAGCGCCGAGTTGAGCAGCATGCCGAGGAAGCCCTGGCCGCCCTCGGACGCGGGCTTCAGGACGCTTTCGTACGTGGTGAGGGTGATGTCCTTCGCCGACACCCAGAGGCTGCCGGGGTTCTGGAGCAGTGCGTCGATGGGCTTCACCGACAGCATCAGCATGTAGAAGAAGGGCAGGATGGTGATCGTCAGCAGGAAGACGATCACGAGGCGGCGCAGGGTTCCGAAGAGGAGTTCCTCGCAACGCGCGCGGGTCAGCGGGGTCCTGGTCCGCCGGGCGGTGGGCGGGGAGTCCGCGGTCCGCTCGGGTCGGACGCTTTCCAGGGTCGGGGTGGCGGTCATGCCGATTCCTCCTGCACCTTCTTGGCGAAGAACCTGAAATAGACGCCCAGGAGAGCCATGAGCACGACGGCGAGGACGAGCGCCTGCGCGGAGGCGGCTCCGACGTCGAAGCGCGAGGTCAGGAAGTCGTAGACCCGTACGGCCACGACGTCCGTGCCCGAGCCGCCGCCGGTGAGCAGATAGATGTCGTCGAACTTGTTGAACGTCATGATGAAGCGCAGCACGGACAGCAGGGCGATGACGGGCATCAGCTGCGGCAGCAGGATGTGACGGAAACGCTGGGAGACGGTGGCGCCGTCCACCTCCGCGGCCTCCTCCAGCGAGGCCGGTACCGCCTGGAGGCGGGCCAGCATGAAGAGGAAGGCGAAGGGGAAGTAGCGCCAGGCCTCGAAGGCGATGACGGTGAGCAGTGCCAGCGGGATGTCGAAGTGGACTCCGAGTACGCCCACTTCGTAGGACCGGGTCGACAGGAAGGCGATCGGGTCGTCCCAGCCGAAGAACCTTCGTCCCCAGTCGTTGACGAAGCCGTACTGCGGGCTGAGCGCCATCTCCCAGACGAAGGAGACCGCGACGACGGGGGCGACGTACGGCAGGAGCATCGCCGCGCGAAGGACGCCGCGGCCGCGGAAGGGCCGGCGTAGTGCGAGGGCCGCGATCAGGCCGAGGACGACCGATCCGGCGGTGGCCCCGACGGTGTACAGGAGCGTGGTGCCCAGGCTGCTCCAGAAGCCGGGCGAGCCGAAGACCTGGGAGAAGTTGTCCAGGGTCCAGCGGCCGAAGAGGCCGTTCTCCTGGATGCCGACGAGCTTGGCGTTCTGGAAGGCGAGCAGGACGGTCCACGCGATGGGCAGGAGCACCACGACGAGGACGACCAGGAAGGTGGGGGTGACGAAGGCGAGTCCCGCGCGGTTCTCCCTGCTGTCCGCCGATCGCGGCTGGTTGCGGCGCTTCTTCGCGTCGCGCTGGAGTGTGCTCATGGGTCGGTTACCTCGGTGAGGGAGCGGTGTGCGGCGTCCGGCCACGGCTGCTGGTGCCGGTGGCCGCCGGTTACTGGAGGGACTTCTGGAGGGCGGCCACTTCGTCGTTGGCCTCCTTCGCGGCCTCCTTCGGTGAGATCTGGCCGCTGGTCATCGCGCCGATCGCCTTGGCGACGGGAAGTTCGCCGTTGGTCGCGCCGACGAGGGTTCCCTGTCCCTGGGTGAGGCCCCAGCGCTTCATGTCGCCGACCCCGTCGACGAGCCGGTCCAGCAGCTCGGGCGGGAAGGCCTTCTGCAGGGACTCGCGGCGGTCGACGCCCATGACGCTGCTCCGCCAGGCCTGCTCGAAGGAGCCGGGTTCCTGCGGAGTTCCGGTGCGGACCGGGATCTTGCCCTCGGGCGCCATGCCGAACCAGTCCTCGTAGCCCTTGTTCATCATGTACTCGATGAAGGCGCGGGAGGCGCCGGTCTCGGCGGTCCTGGTGACGGTCCAGGAGGTGATCTCGCCGAACTGGGCGGGTTCGTCGCCGTCCGGGCCCTGGAGGGAGGTGACGACCTCGGTGTTACGGGCGAGGAAGCCCGGGTCCTCCTTGCACTCGGGGCAGCTGGGCAGGGCGTCTTTACGGAGGCCGGCCAGTTCGTCCAGCAGGAAGGAGGACCAGACCATCATCGAGGACGTGCCGGAGAAGTAGGAGGCGCGGGTGGTGTCCACGCTCTGCGTTCCGGGCGCGCCGTGCTTGCGGGCGAGGTCGTCGTAGGCGGTGAACGCGGCCTCGCAGGCCGGTGAGTCGAGGGCCGGGTCACCGGCCTCGTCGACCAGTTCGCAGCCGTTGGCCAGGGCGAGGTCCTCGAAGCTCTGCTGGGTGAAGACATCCGAGGGGTCGGTGGCCAGCGAGACACCGTCGCGGCCGTCCCCGTCCAGCTCGGCTGCCGCCTTCAGCGCGCGGCCGTAGCTGTCCGGCGCCCGCAGGCCGGCGTCCGCGAAGCGGTCCTTACGGTAGACGAGGAGCTGGAGCCAGGCGTCAGAGGGGACGCCGAGCCGGGTGCCGCCGTCCTCGGTGAGCGCGAGCGCGTTGGGGTTGAACGTCCCCGGGCCCAGGTCCTCGACGATCCGGTCGGCGATCTCGGTGTTGAGCAGTCCGTTGCCGTACATCTGCCAGACCTGGCCCATGGGGACGGCCCCGATGACGTCGGGGAGCTCCCCGGCCGCCGCCGCCGACATGATCAGCTGGGGCAGCTGCGCCTCGTCGACACCGACGAGGTCGACCTTGATCCCGCTCTCCTTCTCGAAGCGGCTGACGACCTTCCGCGTCGCGGCCATGCGCGGTGGCAGGTTCTCCTGCGACCACACCGTGATCCTCTTGTCGGCCCGCCGGTTTTCGCCGGAGCCACCGGAGCAGCCGGCCAGCAGACCTGCGGCCAGGGTCACGGCGAGTCCCGTCAGGGCCGCCTTTGACCGTCGGACTTTCATCACCATTCTGTGTCCTCACGCCACTTACGCATTTTCCGCAAGCATCACAGCACCACTTTTGCTGGTTGACAAGACATAAGCATCAGATATCTTCGACTTAAGTCAGCGAGCAGCACACCTCCCAGCAGTACGGAGACCCCGTGGAACGCGTCGTCCAGTTCACCGGCCCCCGCCAGGTCGAAGTCGCCGAGCACGAGAGTGCTCCCCTTCCGGCCGGGCATCTGCGGGTACGAACTCGCTATTCCGGCATCTCGGCGGGCACCGAACTCACCGCCTACCGGGGGACGAATCCCTACCTGACCCGGACCTGGGACGCCGAGAGCCGGCTGTTCCGCGACGGGGCCGCCGGTATCGAGTACCCGGTGGCCGGCTGGGGCTACTCCGAGGTCGGCGAGGTCACCGAGGTCTCCCCGGAGCTGGTCTCCACCCCCGGCATGCCCGCCGTCGGCGACCTGGTCTGGGGTATCTGGGGCCATCGCAGCGAAGGCGTGGTCCCGGCTGCCCGGATGATCGGCCACGCCCTGCCCGCCGGGCTCGAACCGCTCGCCGGAGCGTTCGCCCGGGTCGGCGCCATCGCGTACAACGCGATCCTCGCCGCCGACATCCATCTCGGCGAGGACGTCGCGGTCTTCGGCCAGGGGGTCATCGGTCTGCTCACCACCCGCCTCGCCCAGCTCAGCGGCGCCCGGGTCACCGCGGTCGACGCCATCGAGAGCCGCCTCGCGACCGCGCTCCGTTACGGGGCGCGGCACACCCTCAACGCGCGCACCGACGAGGTCGCGATGCGCATCCGCGAGGCCACCGGCGGGGCGGGCGCCGATGTCGCCATCGAGATCAGCGGCGTCCATCCGGCCCTGCACGAGGCAGTCCGCGCGGTGACCGTGGGCGGCCGCGTCGTCGCCTCCGGGTTCTACCAGGGCGACGGCACGGGACTGCGGCTGGGCGACGAGTTCCACCACAACCGGGTCCAGCTGATCTCCTCGCAGATCGGCGGGGTGCCGCCGCAGCTGGCCGGCCGGTGGACCGTCGAACGGCTCCAGCAGACGTTCCTGTCCCTGGTCGCCGAGGGCCAGGTCGATGTGAAGTCCCTGGTCAGCCATGTCGTACCGGTGGCCGATGCCGCCGACGCCTACGTCCTGCTCGACGAGCGGCCCGCCGAGGCCCTCCAGGTCGTCCTGGAGTTCTGAGACCGGCCGCCCCCAACCGCCCCCGCCCGTCCACGCGGTCGAGCCCGGCCGGCCGTCGCCGACGGACCGGATCCCCGCGTCCCCCAGCGCCGAAAGGCATCCACCCCATGCTCAAGACCGCCTGCCAGGAACAGCTTCTTCCCGGCGACTCGCTCCAGGAGAAATGGGCCTTCGCCCAGGACGCCGGGTTCGACGCCATCGAGCTGCGCTCCAAGGGCGACTTCCACTTCCGCGACCGGCTGCCCGAGCTGACCCGGGCCGTCGCCGACGGCGTGGTCATGCCGACCGTCTGCGTCGACATGCTCCACTTCTTCGCCGCCTTCGACGAGAGCCTGCGCCGCGACGCGCTGGACCAGATGAAGTCCCAGATCAGCGTGGCGGCACAGATCGGCGCGCTGGGCGTGCAGACCCCCGCCTCCTACGGAATGTTCTCCCGCCGGCTGCCGCCCTTCGAGCCGCCGCGCACCGAGCAGCAGGACCGCGAGGTGCTGCTGTCGGGGCTCACCGAACTCGGCGAGCACGCCCGCAAGGAGGGCGCGGAGCTGTATCTGGAGCCCCTCAACCGGTACGAGGACCACATGGTCAACCGCCTGGAGCAGGCGGCCGAGCTGATCCGCACGGTGGGCCTGGACTCGGTGCGCATCGGCATCGACAGCTACCACATGAACATCGAGGAAGCCGATCCCGCCGCCGCCATCCTCGCGGCCGCCCCCTACATCGGCCATGCCCAGGTCAGCGACTCCAACCGGTTCCAGCCCGGCGCGGGCCACCTGGACTGGCCCGCCTGGATCGGCGCGCTGCACACCATCGGTTACGAGGGCCACCTCGCCGCCGAGTGCCGTCTGACGGGTGACCCCGTCGCGGCCGTCCGCTCCATCCCGGCGTTCCTGCGGAGGTCCGGCGCGTGACGACGCTCCTCACCACTCCCGTGCCCGCCGCCACCGGAGACCTGACGCTCCGGCGCGGCGCGGCACGGGTCCTGCTCACCAACTGGACCGGCGCCTCCACCATCCCCTCCCGCGGTCTGTACCCCCACCAGTGGAGCTGGGACTCCGCGTTCATCGCCATCGGCCTGCGCCACCTGTCGGTACGCCGTGCCCAGCGTGAGCTGGAGAGCCTGCTCGGCGCCCAATGGGCCGACGGACGCGTCCCGCACATCGTCTTCAACCCGGCGGTGCCGCTGGACGCGTACTTCCCCAGCCCCGACTTCTGGCGCTCCTCGCGGGCCGGAGCCGCAGCGGGCTCTCCGGCCGGCACCGAGACCTCCGGCATCGTCCAGCCGCCCGTGCACGCGCTGGCCGCCTGGCTCGTCCACCTCGCCGACCCGGACACCTCACGCCGGCGCGGCTTCCTGAAGAGGGTGTACGGCGCCCTGGCCGCCTGGCACGACTACCTCACCGGCCCGCGCGACCTGGGGGGCGGCCGACTGGCCTCCGTGGTGCACCCGTGGGAGGCCGGGATGGACAACAGTCCCTGCTGGGACAAGCCGCTGGAACGCGTCGAGCCGATGGCCCCGGGCAGCTACCGGCGCGCCGACCTCGACCACGGACAGCCGGCCGAGCGCCCCACCGATCTGGACTACGGGCGCTATGTCCGGCTGGCGGCCGACTACCGCGACGCGGGGTACACCGATGCGCGGGGCAGCCACGCCTTCGCGATCGAGGATCCGTGCGTCAACGCCCTGCTGATCGTGTCGGAGCACGCGCTCGCCCGGATCGCGGCGGAGGCGGGGGCGGATCCCGCCCGCCACGAGGAGCGGGCCGAGCGACTCACGGCGGCTCTGGTGGAGCGGCTCTGGTCGCCCGCGGCCGGCATGTTCCTCTGCCGCGACGTGGTCGGGGGCGGGCTGATCGCCGAGCGCAGCGTCGCCGGGCTCGTGCCCCTCGTCGTGCCCGGGCTGCCGCCGCACATCGTGCGGGCCCTGATCGCCACGGCGACGGGCGACGGCTTCCGCCTCGGCGAGGTGCCGATGGCGCCCAGTTTCGACTTCTCCGGCGCGGCCTTCGACCCGTCCCGCTACTGGCGCGGGCCCGCGTGGTTCAACACCAACTGGCTGCTGGAGCGGGGCCTGAGGCAGTACGGCTACGGTTCCGCCGCCGACGCGCTGCGCGGGGCCATGCTCACCGCGGCCGGCTCCAGCGGCTTCTCCGAGTACGTCGACCCGGTCACCGCGCAGGCGCGCGGCACCAGGAACTTCGGCTGGACGGCCGCCCTCGCCCTGGACCTGCTGGCCACCGGGCCGGTGGCGAACGGCGAGACGGACCCCGGCCTCACCGAGGGAGCGGACACGTGAACGACAGGCAAGGCCCCACGCTGGTGCGCTCGGGCACCTTCGCCGTCCTGGGCACCGACGGCTCCATCACCGGCCGGGGCGGCACGATCCCGGACGGACTCTTCCATCGCGACGCCCGTCATCTGAGCCGACTGGCCCTGAGCGTGGGCGGAGTTGCCCCGACCGTCCTGGTGCCGTCCTCGGGAGAGCACTCCGCCCGGTGCGTTCTCACCCCGCCGGGGACCCGGGACGAGCCGGCGGACTACACGATCTTTCGCGAACAGGCTCTGGGAGAGGGCGTGCTGACGGAGCATCTGCGGCTGGTCAACAACCTCCCCTCCCCCGTCACGGCGATCCTCGTGTTCACCCTGGACGCCGACTTCGCCGACCAGTTCGAACTGCGCTCCGACCGACGCCGCTACCTCAAGGAGGGCGCGGAGCGAGCGGCCCAGGCCGGGCCGGACGGGGTCACCTTCAGCTACCGGCGCGGCCACTGGCTCTCCCGCACAGTCGTGCACGCGAGCCCTGCCCCCGCCTCCGTCCGGCCCGACGGGGACGAGGGCACCGCGCAGCGGCTGGAATGGCGGCTGGACGTACCTGCCCACGGCTCGGCGAGCCTCACGCTCACCGCCACGGCGTACGCCCACGGCGCGCCGGTGCCCGCGGCCGTCACCTCGCCGCAGGAGGCTCGATCCGAACTGGCCCGCGACACCCAGGCCTTCACCGACGTCCCGCTGTCGCTGCCGGCCGACGCGCCCGCTTCGCTGGCCGCCGCCTGCGCCCGGGGGCTGAGCGATCTGGCGGGGCTCCGGGTGCCGGTGACCGGCACGGGCGGGGAGCTTGTCCGGGTGCCGGGCGCCGGAGTCCCGTGGTTCCTCACCCTCTTCGGCCGGGACTCCCTGCTCACCTCCCTGTTCGCCCTGCCCTACCGACCGGAACTCGCCGCGGCCACTCTGAGCGCGCTGGCCGCGACCCAGGGGACCGGTCACGACCCGGACCGGGGCGAGCAGCCGGGACGCATCGTCCACGAGATCCGGCACGGCGAACTGGCCCACTTCCGCCAGGTCCCCTACGGCCGCTACTACGGCTCGATCGACGCCACCCCCCTCTTCCTCGTACTCCTGGAGAAGTACACGCGGGCCACCGGCGACCCCTCCCCCGCCTCCCGGTGGGAGGGGCAGGCGCGGGCGGCGGTGGACTGGATGTTCCGCGACGGCGGACTCGACGAGCACGGATACCTGGTCTACACCCCCGATGTGCGGGGTCTGGTCAACCAGAACTGGAAGGACTCCGCCGGAGCGGTCTGCTTCGCCGACGGCACGCAGGCCGAGGGACCCATCGCGGTGTCCGAGGCACAGGGGTACGCCTACGACGCGCTGGTACGTACCGCTCGGCTGGCCCGCACCTGCTGGAGCGACGCGGCGTACGCCGAGCGGCTGGAGCGGGCCGCCGCCGAGCTCCGCGACCGGTTCTCGCGGGACTTCTGGATGCCGGAGGCCGACTTCCCCGCGCTCGCCCTGGACGGCCGGGGCCGCCAGGCCGACGCACTGGCCTCGGACGCCGGTCACCTGCTGTGGTCGGGCATCCTCGACGCGGAACAGGCCGGGCGGGTGGGACGGCGCCTGATGGAGCCCGACTTCTTCTCCGGGTGGGCTGTGCGGACGCTGGCCTCGGGACAGCGGGCGTACCACCCGCTCTCCTACCACCGCGGCAGCTGCTGGCCCCACGACAACGCGGTGATCCTGCTGGGCCTCGCCCGCCACGGCCTGGCCGACGAGGCACGCACGCTGTCCCAGGGTCTGCTGGACGCCTCCGCGTACTACGGCCACCGGCTGCCGGAGGTGCTCGCGGGATACGGACGCACCGAGCACCCGCGCCCCGTGCCCTATCCCCACTCCTGCTCGCCTCAGGCCTGGGCGACCGCCACGCCGCTGGCCGTCCTCAGTGCCCTGCGGCGGCTGCGCCCGGCATGATCCCGCGTCGCGCGGTTCACGCCCCGAGGCCGCGCCGAGGTTGCGCCGGAGGGTGAGCAGCGGGGGTGGCGGCGATCCGCAGCGCACCGCGCCCGCCAGGGAGTCCCGGTGTCGCAGGCGTCCGCTGTCGATGACACCCCGTCGGGGTATGCGGCGGCGCTCCGGGCCGCCTCGGCCCGAAGCAAAGGCCAAGGGTGCCCGGATCCCCGGTAGTCCACCGGAGGATCGGGAGACGTGTCGCACTACCGGCCCGCCCAAGATGCGACGCGCCCGAATGTGACGAGACTGGGCGCTATGGCAGACCAACGTTCGGCGCGGGCCACGAGCCCGACGAGGGCCCGGAAGAAGACCGCGCCCAGGAAGGGGCCCGAGCACGCTGCTCGCGCTGCCTGCCAGAGCCTGGAGGGGCTGATCGGCCATCGCGCCGAGGGCGTCTCCGCGGTCCGGCGCTCGGATGACGACGACGGCTGGTGCGTGGTCGTGGACGTGCTCGAGGTGCCCCGGATCCCGGACACGACGAGCCTGCTCGCCTCCTACGAGGTGCAGCTGGACAAGGCCGGAGAGCTTCAGGAGTACCGCCGGGTCCGTCGCTACCGGCGCGGTGCCGCAGACGAGTGATCCGAGACCGTCCGACAGCTGGAAGGACCCACCGTCATGACGACCACGACCACGACCTACGCCGACGAGATCGCTCCGTGTCCGCCTCGCGCCGGCACCTTGTACGACGTGCTGGAGCTCATTCTCGACCGGGGCATGGTGATCGACGTATTCGTCCGGGTCTCCCTGGTCGGCATCGAGATCATCAAGATCGATGCCCGCATTGTCGTGGCCAGCGTGGACACCTACCTCCGCTTCGCCGAGGCGTGCAACCGGCTCGACCTCGAACGGGACTCCGGCAGCACGACCGTCCCCGAGCTGCTCGGCGGCGGTGCGGCGAAGGCCGTCGGCAAGCGCAAGGTGCGCAAGGCCGCGGAGTCGGTGGGCGATTCCGTACGCAAGGCAGTGGGACGCGACGACGATTCCGACGAGGCGGAGGAAGAGGAAGAGCCCCCTAGGAGGCGTCGTGCCCCCGCCCGCAGCGGCAGCGGCGCAAGCAGGCGCCGCCGAGCGGAGGCCTGAGCCGTGGACGGTGACGGACTGTACGTCTACGCGGTGGTGAGCGACGGGACCGCGCTGCCCGAGGGGGCGGGCGGCGTGGGCGATCCGCCGGCCGCCTTGCGCGTCGTCGGTACGGGGAAGATCGCCGCAGTCGTCAGTGACGCCCCCGCCCGGCTGCGCGCACGGCGTCGGGACCTGCTGGCACACCAGGACCTGCTGATGGGCCTGGCGGACGGCGGCCCCGTCCTGCCGATGCGCTTCGGCATGGTGGCGCCGGACGAGGACGCTCTCCTCGCCCAGCTGGCCGTGGCGGAGACGCGTCACCTCGCCACCCTGAAGAAGCTCGACGGGCACGTCGAGGTCAACGTCAAGGCCCTGCCCGCGCACGACTCCCTCGCCAGGGTGGTGGTCGAGGACGCCGCCGTGCGGCGTCTGCGTGACGCGGCGCGCAGACGCCCCGGTTACGAGGCCAGCGTGCGGCTGGGCGAAGCGGTGGCCTCCGCCCTGGCGCGACGCGCGGCCGAAGCGGGCAAGGAGGTGTTGCGCGAGCTCGCCCCGCTGGCTCGCGCGGCCGCCACCGGGCCCGAGGTCCAGGGCTGCACCCTGAACACGTCCTTCCTCGTCCCGCGCGGCCACAGCGAACGGTTCCGTGCGACGGCCGAACGGCTCGCCGACGCCCGCCGGAGCCATGTCGACATCCGCCTCGCGGGTCCGCTGCCCTGCTACAGCTTCGTCGGTGACCCGGGCGCCCCGCGCCGGCCGGCGGCGGTGGCCGGAGGCTGACGATGGGACTGATCTCCGGACTCCTTCTTCTGCCGCTCGCTCCGGCGCGCGGCGTGGTGTGGATCGCGGAGAAGCTCCAGGACACCGCCGAGCGCGAGCTGTACGACCCCGGTGTGATCCGTGCGCAACTCGCCGAACTCAACCGCGAACTCGACGAAGAACTCATTGATCTCGAAGCGTTCGAAGCGGAGGAGGAAAGGCTGCTCGACCGGCTCCACGCCGCTCAGAAGCGCTGCGACGTCGACAACAGAAGGTGACAGACATGGATGACCAGGCCAAGGTGGCGCTGGCAGCCGCCGTAGTGGGCGGGTACGTGCTGGGCCGGACGAAGAAGGGGCGGCTCGCGCTGACCGTCGCGACCTATCTGGCGGGACGGCGGTTCGGGCTCGAACCCCGTCAGCTGGCGGCCGAGGGAATGCGCCGGCTCGGTGAGGTGCCCCAGTTCGCGGAGTTGCAGGAACAGCTGAGGGGCGAGGTCCTGGACGCCGGGCGCCAGGCCGTGACCGCTGCCGCCAACCGGGGCATGACCTCGCTGGCGGACGCCATCAGTGACCGTACGCTGCGCCTCGGCCAGGCGCCCGGCGAGGCCGAGGACGAGGCCGACGAGGACGAGGTTCAGGAGGAGTACGAAGAGGAAGAGGGCGAGCCGGAGGACGAGGAGTACGAAGACGAGGACGAGGAGTACGAGGACGAGGACGGCGAGGAGGAGCCTGACGAGGAGGAAGAAGAAGAAGAAGAGGACGAGGAACCGGAGGAGGAGGAAGCCCCGGCTCCGCGACCTCGGCGCAGGAAGGCGCCTGCCGCCCCCGCGAAGAAGGCCCCGCCCCGGAAGTCCGCCCCGGCGAAGAAGTCCGCCGCTCCCTCGAAGAAGACTCCCGCCAAGAAGACCGCGAAGACCGCGGCCAAGAAGGCGGCCCCGGCGAAGAAGACCGCAGCCGAGAAGAGCACCTCCACGGCCGGGAAGGCCAAGAAATCCGCCCCCGCCAACAAGTCGGCGGCGAAGTCGACAGCGAAGAAGACGACGGCGAAGCAGCGGTCCACGAAGTCGGCCTCGTCGAAGCGGACAGCGACCAAGCGCTCCGGTAGCGGGAGGTAGACGTCATGGTGAAGTCGGACAAGGCCGAACCGGAAGAGGCGCAGGAGTCGGGTGTCGACCGTCTGAAGGGCGAGTTGTCGAAGTACGCCAGCGCCCAGGTGCAGAAGATCGCCGACAAGGCCGGCGGGAAACTCACCGATCTCACCGGTCAGTTGAGCGATGTCACGGAGAACGGCGGCTCGTTGCCCGCGATCGGCTCCCGTGTGCTCCAGGGCGATTCCCCGCTGAAGGCCTTCGTGTCGGAGAAGGCCAAGGGCGCCAAGGACACGGTCGTGGAAAAGGCCAAAGAAGCCTTCGGCGGTGGCGGCAAGGGCAAGCGCAAGTCCAGCGGCAGCAAAATCATGAACATCATCGAGGTCCTCGATGTGGGCGTGCCTCTGCGTACGGCCTACGACGCGTGGACGCAGTACGAGGAGTTCAGCAGCTTCGCGAAGGGCGTCCGCGATGTCTCGAAGAGCGACGACACGGAGAGCGACTGGAAGGTGAAGATCGGTCCCTCGTCCCGCAGTTTCAAGGCCACGGTGCAGGAGCAGGTGCCGGACGACAGGATCGTGTGGTCGTCGGAGGGCGCCAAGGGAACGACCAACGGAGCGGTCAGCTTCCACGAGCTCGGGCCCACACTGACCCGGATCATTCTGGTCGTGGAGTACTACCCCTCCGGGTTCTTCGAGAAGACGGGCAACCTCTGGCGCGTCCAGGGGCGCCGTATGCGGCTCGACTTCAAGCACTTCCAGCGCTACGTCACCCTCACCGAGGAGGAGCCGGAAGGCTGGCGCGGCGAGATCCGCGACGGTGAGGTCGTCGTCTCCCACGAGGACGCCATCGAGCAGGAGGAGGCGGAGGAGCAGGAGGACGGGGAGTACGAGGACGAGGAGGACGCGGAGGAAGGGGAAGAGGAAGAGGAGCCCGAGCCCGAGGACGAGGACGACGGAGAGCCGGCAGAAGAAGCGGACGACGAGGAAGAGGAAGAGGAAGACGAGCCGGAGGAGGAGCCGGAGGAGGACGACGAGGAGGAGCCCCCCGCTCCGAGGCGTCAAAGCCGTAGGCGTCGCGCGAAGGAGTCGCGGTGACCGACCTCGACTTCCGGCAGGGCGATCAGCCGATCCCCGGGCCTCAGACCAACAACCTCGCCGACATCCTCGAACGCGTCCTGGACAAGGGCATCGTCATCGCCGGCGACATCAAGATCGATCTTCTCGACATCGAGTTGCTCACCATCCGCCTCCGTCTGTTCGTCGCCTCGGTCGACACCGCGAAGAAGGCGGGCATCGACTGGTGGGAGACCGATCCCGCGCTGAGTTCCAAGGCGTCGCGCAACGCCTTGGAGGACGAGAACCGTGAGCTGAGGGAGCGTCTGCGGGCGCTCGAACCGACCGCCGACGCGTCCTTGGACCAGCCGGCGCCCCGGCAGAAGGACCAGCAGGAGCGGACCGGCCGGGAGAAGGAGAGCGGACAGAGATGACACAGCCCTCGGACGCACGGGTGGCGTCCTCGTGCGCGGACGAAGCGGTCACGTACGTGTTCGCCGTCTGCCGCAGCACGCGTGCCACGAGCGCACTGGATGTCACCGGCGTGGCCGGCATGCCGGGCGGTGAAGCGGTCCGGCTGCTGCCGTCGGGCCTGCTGACCGCAGTGGTGCAGACCGTCCCCGCCGCCGACTTCACGGACGAGGTCTGGCAGGGGCGGCTGTCCGACCGGGAGGAGATCGAGCGGTACGCGCGGGCCCACCACGTGGTGGTGTCGACCGTGGCCGCGCACGGGCCCGTCGTTCCCCTGCCTCTCGCCACGCTGTACCACGACGACGACCGGGCCCGAAGTCGCCTGGCCGACGAGGCGGACCGCTTCCACACCGCGCTGAAGCGCGTCGCGCACCACGCGGAGTGGGGAGTGAAGGTGTACCGGCCCGTGGCCCCCGATCCGGGCCCGGCGTCCGACGAGCCGGTCCCGGAGGCGGCCGTCGGCCGCACCCCCGGGGCGGGTCTCGCCTATCTGAACCGGAAACGGGGCGCCCAGGCGCGGCGGGAGAAGCACCGGGAACAGGCGCTGGACATCGCCGAGTCGGTGGACGCCGAACTGCGCGGAGTCGCCGCCGCATCGCGTCGGCTGCGTACGCACGGTGCGGCGCTGTCGGGCGATCAGCGGGTGCACGTACTCAACGCCACCTACCTCGTCGCCGACGACCGGGCAAGCGAAGTCGGCCTGCTGGTAAGGGCGTTGGGCGAACGTACGGGAGCACAGATCGAACTGTCGGGCCCCTGGGTGCCGTATTCCTTCGTCGGAGAGGTGTGACCGTGGCGCGCGACGTGGTGCCCTGGGACAGTCCGGAACCCCTGAGCGGTCCTCTCGGAGTGCCGCTCGTCGACCTGCTGGACCGCGTTCTGGCGACCGGAGTGGTGGTCAGCGGCGACGTGGTCATCGCCATCGCCGACGTACCCCTCGTACGGCTGTCGCTGCACGCGCTGTTGTCGTCGGTCAACGAACGGGTGCCCTCGCCCTGGAGCGACGGAGGGCCGCTGTGACGGGCCCGCGCGTGGATCTGGACTCCGAGCAGATGGGGCGGGACCTCGTGGCCCTGGTCCTGACGGTGGTGGAACTGCTGCGGCAGCTGATGGAGAGACAGGCCATCCGCCGGGTGGAGCAGGGCGATCTGAGCGACGAGCAGGTCGAGGAGATCGGCACCACGCTCATGCTGCTCGACCAGCGGATGAAGGAGCTCTGCGAGCAGCACGGCGTCCGTCCCGAGGACCTCAACCTCGATCTCGGACCGCTCGGAACCCTGCTGCCCCGCGACTGAGAGCGCGCGTGCCGCCGAGCAACTCGAATGGCGTACGCGGTCGAGCAGGAGCAGAGTGAGAAGAGGGGCCCGCACGGGCCGGGGGGCAGGTCCGTGGCAATGACTCTCTGTGAGGCAGACATGGCCGACACCGAACTCCTGGGCGAAAGCACCGCGACCGGCGAGCGCTCCGAAGGATCCCGTGGTCGCGGCAGGACGACCATCACCGACAACGTCGTCGCCACCATCGCCGGCATCGCGATCCGTGAGACCGAAGGCGTCCACTCCGTAGGACGAGGGGCGTCGAAGGCGCTGGGCGCCGTCACCGGGCGCATGCCCGGCTCGTCCGGCTCCGGCTCCTCCGGCGCGCGTCGCGCCGTCAAGGTGGAGGTGGGAGAGAAGCAGACCGCGATCGATGTCGATGTCGAGGTGGAGTACGGCACACCGATCCACGAACTCGCCGACCTGATCCGGACCCACGTGACCGACGCCGTGGAGACGATGACAGGGCTGGAGGTCGTCGAGATCAACATCGTCGTCTTCGACGTCCACATCCCCGGTGACGACGACGATGACGACGATTCCGGTGGCCAGGGCGGGTCCCGCTCGGGTGGAGGCTCTCCCCGCGTCCAGTAAGGGGGTCGTTTTCGGTCGAAGGCAGTGGGTTGCCGTGCACGGCCCCGAACGCCGGCCCGTCCAGGACCTGCGGTCAGCGAGCGAGGAGAAACCATGCACGACAGCCCGGGCGGGCGCCGGACCCGCCGTGTTCCCGCCCGTCCTCTGCACGGGCGGACCGCGGTCGTCACCGGCGCCGCTCGCGGCGTCGGCGAGGCGCTGGCCCGCAGCCTCTCGCAGGCCGGGATGCGTGTCGCTCTGCTGGGACGGGAAAAGGCGACCCTGCTGACGACGGCCGAGTCCCTCCGCGGTCCGAGCATCTGTGTCGAGTGCGATGTCACCGACCGCGCAGCGCTCGCGCAGGCCGCACGCCGCGTGGCGGCCGAGTTCGGTCCCGCCGACGTGGTCGTGGCCAACGCCGGTATCGCGGTCAGCGGCCCGTTCGGCCACACCTCCGCCGAACTCTGGCAGCGTGTCATCGACGTGAACCTCATCGGCTCCGCCAACACGGCCCGCGCCTTCCTGCCCCAGCTCACCGCCACCCGGGGCTACCTCCTCCAGATCGCCTCGACCGCCGCGTTCGGCGCCGCACCCATGATGAGCGCCTACTGCGCCTCCAAGGCCGGAGCGGAGTCGTTCGCCCTCGCCCTGCGCGGCGAGGTCGAACCTGACGGCGTCCAGGTCGGCATCGCCTACCTGCACTGGACCGGCACCGACATGCTCACCGGCATCGACGACCACCCCGTCCTCGAAGCCCTGCGCCGCAATCAGCCCCGCCCTGCCCGCCGCGTCCACTCCCCCGACCAGGTCGCCCAATGGCTCACCCGGGGCATCGTCCGCCGGACCCCGCACATCTACGCCCCGCCCTGGCTCCGCTGGTGCCAGCCTCTGCGCCCGTTGTTCCCCGTCCTCGTCGCCCGGGCCACCCGCCGCGAACTACAGGCCCGTCCGAGCGAGGAGATGTCCTCCCCCGGCGAGGTTCTGGGCGCCGGAGGCATAGCGGACTGGACCTCCTACCGGGCCACCCACCCCACTCCCCCACCCGGCCGGTAGCGCCGCCATCCGCTCCACACGGGCCACCACGGCCGCGCCGCGCGCCCACAGGCTTCCATGAGTGGCCGAAAGATGCGTTCGAGAGTTGGTGACGTTCGGTCAGCGACGTCAGCGGGTACGCAGCGGATGAGCCAGGCCCGCGGCCTCCTCCCCCCACAGCGTCATGCCCTGCTAGTCGCCCCCTCCCGACCCGCCACCGCACCCGAAGCCGCCGCCCGAGGCGCCGTCTCCGGTACTGCCCGTGGACGAATCGGGGTCGAGGGCCTTCCCCATGCGGCGGAGAGTGCGGCCGAGTCCGTCGGGAATCGGATGGGCGGAGAGCAGTCCGTGCCGGACGGGGCTCCTGACGAGGACGGCCGGTCCTTCGAGGACGTACGCGGGGAGACTGCCCTCCGATGCGGCGGCCGACAGCAGTCGCCGCCCCGCGCGGGTGATCCGCTTCCCCCTACCGCGCAGCAGCCCCAGACCCACCAGTCGTCGGGCGATGTCGTCGACCGATGGGGAGCGCGCGACGGAATCGAGCACGTCCTGGACGCGCTTGCCGCGAGGGCAGGAGACCATGACGGCGCACTCGACCTCGTGCCCCGACCGAATTTCACCGGTGGCGCGAAGCCGGGCGGCACGCATGGACAGAACGCCCTGCTCGGTCAGCGCCACGATGGCACTCTCCACGACTCGCTGCCGACCACCCGCGAGGAAGGCGTACGCGTACAGGTCCAGCGCCCCACCGCTGTCCCCCGCCGTGCGTCGTCCCCATGACCGCGCCATGTCCTGTCCTCCACCGGTCAGGCACACCCCATTGTCTCCATCGTTCCCCGACATGAGGGCCCAGCCAAGGATTCGGCCGAATTCGGAGCCTCTGTTGCGGGAGAGGCGCATGCCGCGGTGCGACATGCGGGCCTGCGCCGCGACTCCGAGGAACGCCTCACCGGGCGCCGTCGGGACGTGGGCCGGTCACCCGCGCCGACGGCGGGGTGGGGATGCGGGCCGCCCCACCTCGCGTGAGGATCAGAAGTACGACGTAGCAGCCCGGGCGTTTCGACCGGGCGGTCCCCGGCTTCCCCTTTCGCCGAGCGGCGGCGCAGGGGCCCTGGAGGTGGAAGAGATGCCGCGACCGTTGTGGGCCGGTGCCATCAGTTTCGGGCTGGTCACGATTCCCGTGAAGATCGTGTCCGCGACGGAGGACCATGACGTCCACTTCCACCGGGTGCATCTCGCGGACATGGGCCGGGTGCGGACGAGGAAGGTCTGCGAGCTCGACGGCGAGGTCGTGTCCCAGGACGAGATCGGCAAGGGCTACGAGATCGCGAAGGACGAGACGGTCACGGTGACCGACGAGGAACTCGACCGGATGCCGCTGCCGACGGCGAAGGCGATCGAGATCGCCGCGTTCGTCGACGCCGGCACGATCGACCCGGTCCGCATCAGCGACTCCTACTACCTGGCCGCCGACGGACAGGTCGCCGCCAAGCCCTACACCCTGCTGCGCAAGGCCCTGGAGCGGTCCTCGAAGGTCGCGGTGGCGAAGTTCGCGTGGCACGGCCGTGAGCGCCTGGGCCTGCTGCGGATCCGGGAAGGCGCGATCGTGCTGCACTCCATGAAATGGCCCGACGAGGTCCGCAACCCCGACGAGCTGGCCCCGCGCGAGGTCGAGATCGGCGAGGAGGAGATCGAGCAGGCCCTCCAGCTGGCCGAACGGATGACGATCGAGGACCTGTCCGGCTTCCACGACGAGTACCGCGAGGCCCTGGAGGACATCATCGCCGCGAAGGCCGAGGGCAAGCCCCTGCCCGCCCCGGCCGAGGACGAGACGCGGGACAAGGGCGAGGTCGTGGACCTGATGGCCGCCCTGAACGCCTCCGTCAAAGCCGCGAAGGAGTCCCGCGGCGACGACGGCGAGGACGCCACCGTGCACGAGATGCGGCCGTCGAAGAAGACCACCCGGAAAACACCAGCGAAGAAGACGGCCGCCTCGAAGAAGTCCACGGCGTCGAAGAAGCCTGCCAAGAAGACGGCCGCGAAGAAGACGGCCGCGAAGAAGCGCAGTGCCTCCTGACCCTCCTCCTGCCGGCGTCGTCCTGCCGAGGATCGAGCCGATGCTCGCAACACCCGGCCCCCTGCCGGCGGCGGGGGTGGAGGACCGCTGGGCGTTCGAGGTGAAGCAGGACGGCCAGCGGACCATGGTCTACCTGCCCGGCGACGGCACCATCCTCCTGCGCGCACGTTCAGGTACGGACATCACCGCCGCCTACCCCGAACTCCTCCCCCTCGCGGACGCCTTCGGCGCGCACAGCGCCGTGCTCGACGGCGAGATCGTGGCGCTCGACGAGCGGGGCCGCAGCGACTTCGAGCGCCTCCAGCAGAGGATGGGCCTGGTCGGCTCCCCCGCCAAGGCCGCGCGCATGGCGGCCCGGGTGCCCGCGCACCTGATGCTCTTCGACGTCGTGCACCTCGACGGCCGCCCCGTGACCGGCCTGCCGTACGCGGAGCGACGGGAACTGCTGGCAGGTCTCGGGCCGGCCGGGCCCGCCTGGTCGGCGCCCGAGGCGATCGTCGGGCACGGCGCCGAGGCGTGGGAGATGGCCCGGGATGCCGGGCTGGAGGGGCTGATCGCGAAACGGCTCACCTCTCGGTACGAGCCCGGGGTGCGCTCGAAGACCTGGGTGAAGATCAAGGTCCACCGCCTCGCCGACGTCGTGATCGGCGGGTGGGTACCCGGGCGCGGTCGGCTGACCGGCCTGCCCGGGGCGGTTCTGGTCGGCCGGCGGCACGACGGGCTGCTGCACTACGCGGGCAGCGTCGGCACCGGCTGGAACGAGGCCGAACGCACCCGCCTCGCCGAGCTGCTCAAGGCCGCGGCCGTCGACGCCTGTCCCTTCGCGCAGGTCCCGCCAGTGGCCGGGGCGCGGTGGGTACTCCCCCAGCTCGTCGGCGAGGTCCGCTACACCTCCCGCACCCGAGCCGGACGCCTGCGCCACCCCTCCTGGCACCGGCTACGCCCCGACCTCGCCCCCGGCGACCTCGGGTGACTCGAACGCTGTCCTGTCGCACCGGAATTCGAGCGTCCTCAGCGGAGGTTGAGTACCGACTGCATCTGTCCCGCGCCCGGGAAGTCAGGTTCTGTGCCCTTGGTTGCCCTTGGTTGCCCTTGGTTCAGGGGGTGCGGAGGGCGATGAGGGTGATGTCGTCCCGGGTGTCGCCGAGTTCGCCGGCCAGTTGTTCACAGAGGCGGGTCAGCGGCAGGTGCTGGTGGGTGTCGAGGTGCTGGCGCAGGCGGGTCATGCCGGTGTCGAGGTTCTGGGTGCGGGACTCGACGAGGCCGTCGGTGTAGAGGACGAGGGTGGAGCCGGCGGGCAGGGGGATACGGGCGGTCGGGCGATCCATGGTGGGCCGAACGCCGAGGAGCATGGCGTGCGGGCCGGTGAGGTAGGTGCTGGTCTGATCGGTGGCCAGCAGCAGGGGCGGGGGGTGTCCGGCCACCGACCAGGACAGTTCCCAGGTGCCGTCGGGCCGGGGGTGCAGGCGGGCGAGGATCACGGTGGCGGAGTCGGCCAGCCTGAGGTGGGCCTGGGCGGTGTCCAGGCGTCGAAGGATCTGCCCGGGGGTTTCGTCGGGCCGGTCGACGGCCAGGGCGCGGAGCATGTTGCGCAGTTCGCTCATGCGCGAGGCGGCCTTGATGTCGTGGCCCGTCACGTCGCCGATGACCATGGCGAGGTCGCCGTCGGGCAGGACGAAGGCGTCGTACCAGTCCCCGCCGACTTCGGCGGCCTGCTGGGCGGGCTGGTAGTGGGCGGCCAGCTCCAGACCGGGCACCTGCGGCAGGTCGGTGAGCAGGGCCCTTTGGAGAGTGGCGGCGATGTCGGCCTGGGCCGCGTGCAGGTGCGTGTTCTCCAGCCCGAGCGCGGTGCGCCGGGCCACCTCCTCGGCGATGACCCGGTCGGCCTCGTTGAACGGCGGGCTGCCCGCGGTGCGGGCCAGAGTCAGAGCACCGAGGGTCTGGGCGCGCAGCCGTAGCGGGACGACCAGGACGTCCTCGGCCTCCACCAGGTTCAGAAGGTCCCCTCCTCCCGCCAGGGCCGGCGTGGGCAGGTGCCGCATCCCCGCTCCCTGCCGGATCCGCACGAGCGCCTCACGGTGTGCGGCATTCTCCGGCACGCACGTGTCCCACGGCGCGGCAGGCAGGATGCCGGGCACGTGGTGTGCCCAGGCCGCCCGATGCATGACGCTGCCCTCGGAGAGATCGATGAACACGGTGTCGGCCAGCCGGGGCACGAGCTGACGCACCAGGCGCTCCAGTGCCTGCTGAGCGTCCAGGGTGCTGACCATCGCAAGCGTGATCTCGCCGAGCCAGGTGATCTCCGCGAGGTCGTACTCGGCCTGCTCGCGCATCGTCTCGCTGTGCGCGTAGCGGGTGGTCTGCCGGCTGGCGCGCTCGCGCTGGGCGGAGGCGTCATGGAAGACGACGACCGCCCCCTCTCCGTGCCCGGCATCGGGCGGCAGCGCGACCGCCGACCACCACACCGGCAGCGCCGCACCGTCCGCGCGCAGCAGCACCGCCCGGTCACCGCTGATCCGCTTGCCCTGGGCGACCTCGGCAAGGATCGGCCGCTGCTCGCGCAGCCCGTCCGTGTTCGCCGCCTGGGGATTGAGAGCCCGGTGGGCGTCGACACCGATCAGCGTGCCCGGCGCGTATCCGAGCAGCTCTTCCGCCCACGGATTGCAGGCGACCACCACGCCCTGGACATCCACCGCGTACACACCGGCGCCCGCTGCGTCGAACAGCACCGACATCAACGCGCCACCGGCCAGCGGTTCAGCTGGTATGCCCTTGTCAACGAATCTCTCCACAGCCCGTATTGTGCCGAACTCGGTGCCGAGGCCGGAAGTGTGATCGGCCCATCCGTTCTCACCGGGCCGTCCGCCCGGCCGCGGACGCGACGTCGGGATGGCACTCGACCACCGCGTCGAGCCCGGTCAGCTCCAGCAGCCGACGCACCTGCTGATCCGGTCCCGCCAGCCGGACACTGCCCTCCCGGGCTTCCACCGAACGCATCGTGTAGACCAGGACCCCCAGACCGGCGGAGTCCATGAAACTCACGCCCTCCAGGTCCCACACCAGGTGCACGCGCCCGTCGCAGACCAACTCGTCGACGGCCTCACGCACCCGCGCCACCACGTGCACGTCGATGTCACCGAACAGGGAAAGCACCGCCCACGCCCCGACGTCAGAAATCCGCTCCACACCTGACACCGGAACCATGGCGGTTCCTCCTCACCTGGAATATGCCGATCATCGCACCCCTCGGGCACCGGCGAGCACACCGCCCAAGCAGACCCAGCAGGCGCGGAACACTCATTCGCCCATCCCGGGAAGAGGATTCGCGCGACCTCGGTGAGACGAACGGCGATCCGTCAAGGTTCGGTGAGATTCGCTCAGGGTGCGATGCGGCAGGACGAACGGGTGACCGAGCGTCGTAGTCGGCCGCTCCGGGCGTCTGGTCGGCCGCTGGCCGAAGTCGGGCGTGGTCAGTCGTGGCGGGCGATTTTGACGGCGGAGACGAGCAGGATCACGACCAGTACGGGGATGAGGACCACGTCCGGGAATACCCCGAGCAGCAGCCCTCCGAGTACCGCTCCGGCGATCGAGCCCGCGACCATGACCAGGGCGAAGCGGCGGTTGGCGCCCAGCACCGCGAAGCTGCCGTCACGGCTGTAGCGGGCGAACGCCACCAGCATGGTCGGTAGCGACACCAGCAGGGACAGGCTCCCCGCCGTCTTGATGTCCTGCCCGAAGAGCAGGACGATCGTCGGGATCAGCAGCTCACCGCCGGCCACGCCCATGATGGCCGCGACGACCCCGATGCCGAACCCGGCCGCGACCCCGAGCGGCACCTGCGCCCCCAGCGGGAAGTCGAGCGTCCCCAGCGTCGAGAAGTGGGTGAACAGCAGGGCCGCGGCCATGAGCACCATCAGCACGGCCAGCACCTGGTAGAGAGTGGACGAGCGCATCCGGACGGCCCACGACGCCCCGGCCCAGGCACCGAGCAGGCTCCCGGCCAGGAGGTTGACCGCGACGGGCCAGTGTGCGGCCAGGTCGGAGGCGGACACGGCCGCCAGACGGGCGGGCAGCGCCGTCAGGACCACGACCAGGCTCATCGCCTTGTTCAGGATGACGGCGGAGAGCGCGGCGAAGCCGAACAGGCTGATCAGCAGCGGCAGGCGGAACTCCGCGCCGCCCAACCCGATCATCCCGCCCAGCACACCGATGGCCGCCCCGGCGGCGAACACCACGGGCATCGAGTGCGTCGACCGGAGCGGGACGAGGGTCTGTTCGGTGGTCATGACAGGCATCCTCGCGGCTGGCGGGCCCTCCCGCCCTGAAAGAACCGCACCTTCGGGGAAAGACACCGAGAACCGGCTCGGGACTCATCAGGTCCTCTGAACCACCTCGTAGGCGGCAGGACGAGCTACGGCGCCCAGGGCGTCCGCCTGTCGCGCTCAGCAGCCGAACAGAACGCTCAGCAACAGACACATCACTGGCCGAAACATAGATGGCTCCAGCTCGCGTGTTCGAATTAATGTTCGATAGAGTCGAGAGGTAGTGAGGTCGTTTGGTACTACTTTGGGGGTATCTGGTCGGAGGGTGTCATGCGAGGAAGCGTCCCTCATCTGCATGTCAGTAGTGGGTTTTCGGCCCGCTACGGTGCCTCGCATCCCCATGACCTCGTCGCGCGGGCGTCCGAGCGCGGGATCGGGGCGCTGGCGCTGACCGACCGCGACATGGTGACCGGCACGGTGCGCTTCGCGAAGGCCGCCACCGCCGCCGGCGTGAAGCCGTTGTTCGGTGTCGATCTCGGTGTCGCCCCCCACGTGCCCTCGTCCGAGGCCCGCCGTCGCACCCCGGTGCGCGGCGGTGCGCACGTAGCGGAGGCGGCGTTCCGGGCGACGTTCCTGGCTCGGGACGCGGCCGGATGGGCGCGGCTGTGCCGGATGGTGTCCGCCGCGCACGCCGAGGCCTTCGCCGCGGGTGCGCCGCCGGCAGCTTCCTGGGAGATGCTCGACCAGTACGCGGGCGAAGGGTTGATGGTGCTGCTCGGTCCGGCGTCGGAGCCGCTGCGGGCGCTCGCCGGTGGCCGCCCGGACATCGCCGAGCGGCTCCTCGCGCCGTGGCAGCGGGCCGTCGGCGGTGGGCTGCGGCTGGAGCTCGTGTGCTGGGGGCTCGCCGGCACCGGACCGGGGTCGGTCCGCCTGGCCGCGCACACCCTGGCGCTCGCCGATCGCCTCGGCATTCCGGCCGTGCTGACCAACGCCGTGCGTTACGCCGACCGGCCCCAGCACCGGGTCGCGGACGTGCTGGACGCGGCCCGGCTGCTGCGGCCCATCGACCGGCGGCGGCTGGACTGCGGGGAGCGGTGGCTGAAGGACGGGCCGGCGATGACGGAGATCGCCGAGCAGGTGGCGGCCGCCGCCGGGGGTGGCCGGGCGCGCGCCGTGCGGCTGATCGCCGACACCGTGGCCGTCGCGGAGGCGTGCGAGGTCGATCCGGTGAGGGATCTGGGCCTCGGGGTGCCGCACTTCCCCGAACCGGTCGTGGTCGGGGCCGAGGCGGGGCCGGGCGGGGCGATGCGGCTGCTGCGGCAGCGGTGCGAGAGCGGTATGGCCGCCCGCGGTCTCGACCGGGACCGGCGGTCGATGGACCAGCTCGACTACGAGCTGGGCGTCATCGGCCGCCTGCGCTACGAGCCGTATTTCCTCGCCGTGGCCCAGGTCGTCGCCGACGTGCGGGACATGGGCATCCGGGTCGCCGCCCGCGGCTCCGGAGCCGGCTCCATGGTCAACCACTCGCTCTTCGTGGCCACGGCGAACCCGCTGGAGCACCACTTGCTGTTCGAGCGGTTCCTGTCCGAGCGCCGCTCCTCGCTGCCGGACATCGACATCGACGTGGAGTCCGCGCGCCGGCTGGAGGTCTACGACCGGATCATCGAGCGCTTCGGGCGGGAGCGGGTCGCGGTCACCGGGATGCCCGAGACCTACCGGGCCCGGCACGCGCTGCGGGACACCGGCCTCGCGCTCGGGATCGCTCCGGCAACCGTGGACCGGATCGCGAAGTCGTTCCCGCACATCCGGGCCTGCGACATCCGCTCCGCCCTGTCCGAGCTGCCGGAGCTGCGGGAGCTCGCGGCCGACGCCGGGCGGTACGGGCCGTTGTGGGAGCTCGCCGAGAGCCTGGACGCGCTGCCGCGCGGGATCGCGATGCACCCGTGCGGGGTGATCCTCTCCAACACGAGCCTCCTGGACCGGCTGCCGGTCCAGCCCACCCCCGGCGGGGAGTACCCGATGCTCCAGGCCGACAAGGAGGACGTCGAGGACCTGGGCCTGCTCAAGCTCGACGTCCTCGGGGTGCGGATGCAGTCCGCGATGGCGCACGCCGTCACCGAGATCCGCCGTACCACCGGCAAGGCCATCGACCTCGACAACCCCGACCACGTCCCCCTCGACGACCGCTTCGCCTTCGCCCTCATCCAGGCCTCCGACACCGTCGGCATGTTCCAGCTGGAGTCTCCCGGCCAGCAGGACCTGGTCGGCCGGCTCCAGCCCCGCGATCCGCAGGACGTCATCGCCGACATCAGCCTCTTCCGTCCCGGCCCCGTCCAGGGCGGGATGCCCGCCCTCTACATCGCCGCCCGGCACGGCGCAGCACCCACCTACCCGCACCCCGACCTGGAGCCGGTCCTGCGCGACACCTACGGGGTGACGATCTGGCACGAGCAGATCATCGACATCCTCGCGGTCATGACCGGCTGCGACCGCGCCCTGGGCGAAGTGGCCCGCCGCGCCCTCAGCAACCAGCGACGGCTGCCCAGGGTCGAGGCGTGGTTCCGGCAGCAGGCGGGCGCCCGCGGGTACAGCCCGGGGGTGCTGGACGAGGTCTGGGACATCGTCGCCTCGTTCGGTGCGTACGGATTCTGCCGGGCGCACGCCGTCGCGTTCGCCGTACCCGCGCTGCAGTCCGCCTGGCTCAAGGCCCACCACCCGGCCGCCCTGTACGCCGGGCTGCTGGAGCACGATCCGGGGATGTGGCCGGCCCGCGTCATCGTCGCCGATGCCCGTCGCCACGACGTTCCCGTCCTGCCCGTCGACGTCAACGCCTCCCAGCCGCATTACGCGGTCGAGCGGACCGGATCCGGGTGGGGCGTGCGGATCTCCCTGGCCACGGTGCACGGGATCTCCGACGACGAGGTCGCCCGGATCGCCGGGAGCCGGCCCTACACCTCCCTGCAGGACTTCTACGCCCGCGCCCACCCCAAGCTGCCGACCGCCGAACGCCTGATCAGCATCGGCGCCCTCGACCGGCTCAAGGGCGAGGCGTCCCGGAGGGACCTGCTGCTGCAGGCGACCGAGCTTCACCGCCAGGCCCGCACCCGACCCGGGACCGGGCAGCTTCCGCTCGCCACCACCCCGCACTCTGCCGGATCGTCCGGGCTGCGGGAGATGACCGCCCGCGAGCGGCTGGACGCCGAGCTCGGCGTCCTCAAGATCGACGTCTCCCGGCATCTCATGGAGGATCGCCACCGGCTGCTGCGGGAGATCGGCGCGACGGACGCGAAGCACCTGCGCGCCATGGACCCCGGGCAGCGCGTTCTGGTCGCCGGGGTCCGCGCCTCCACCCAGACCCCGCCGATCGCTTCGGGGAAGCGGATCATCTTCGTCACCCTCGAAGACGGCTCCGGTCTCGTCGACCTCGCTTTCTTCGAGGACTCCCACGAACGGTGCGCCCACACCGTCTTCCACCACGGTCTGCTGCTTGTCCGCGGAACCGTGGAAGCCCGCGGACCCCGGCGCACCGTGGTCGGTGAGATGGCCTGGGATCTCGACGAACTCGCCGCCGCCCGCGCCACCCACGGTCCCCAGGCCGTCCTCGACCTCCTCGGCCAGGCCCCCGCGCCCACCCCCGCCCAGCCCGGCCCCGGGCGGACGATCCCGGACGGCACCGCGGGCGCCCGCCTGCACCCGTGGAGTGACCTCCAGCCCGCCGGGACCCGGTCGGCCGACCTCACCCGCTTCGGGCACAAGAGCCCGGGGAGCGCCGGATGACCAGCACCAACAGGCCGCGGCCGCGCGCGATCCTGCGGATCCACTTCCACCCCGCCGAGCGGAGCGAGGAGCTGTACGGGCAGCTGCTCGCCGTCGTCGACGGCGTCAGCTCCCGCGTCGAACCGCTCCCGGCCGACTGGTCCGCCTACGTCGACCTCACCGGCGCCCTGACCTACTGGGGCCGCGACGTCGAGGGCCTGGTGGCCGTGATCCGCCTGCGCCTGCTCGCCCTCCACGGCGTCCCCAGCTCAGCCGGCGCCGGGCCCACCCGCTCCATCGCGGCCATCGCCGCAGACCTCACCCCGCCGGGCGCCGCCACCGTGATCCGCGACGACCCGTACGAGATCGCCGCGTTCCTCCGCACCAGGCCGGCCTCCGCCCTGCCCGGCATCGGCACGAAGACCGCCCGGACGCTGGCCCGCTACGGCATCACCACGGTCGGCGACATCGCCGACAGCCGGCTCCACACCCTCCAGCGCATCCTCGGGACCACAGCCGCCCGCCAGGCCCACGACCGCGCCCACGGCATCGACGAACGGCCCGTCGCGCCCGGTGCCGCTCCCAGGACCCTGAGCACGAGACACCGCTTCGACCACGACGAACTGGACACCGACCAGCACCACCGCGCGGTCCTCGGGCTGGCCCAGGAACTCGGCCGGCGGCTGCGGGCGAGCGACGAGATCGCCCAGGCGCTCACGCTCACCGTCACGTACGCCGACCGTACCCAGACCACCCGCAGCCGCAGCCTCGCCGAACCCACCGCCCACACCCCCGCCCTGGCTGCCGCAGCCCGTGAACTCCTTACCGGCCTCGGCCTCCAGCGCGCCCGCGTCCGCACCCTTGCCGTACGCGCGGAACGCCTGCACTCCGCCGAGCACGCCACCCGCCAGCTCACCTTCGACGACCGCGACGACCGGCTCCGCCGCCTCGAAACAGCCCTCGACAAGGCCACGACCCGCTACGGCCCCGGCATCGCCGGAGCCGCATCGACCTACCCCGGGGCCGGGTGAGAAGACCGCCGCCGCGTTCCACGGCTCTCCGCTCGCTCTTGGACGGGACGCTGACAAGCAGGGCGGCCGCCTTTGCGGTGGCATCGCACACGCCACGTTGGCATCATCACGGTGGAGCACCCCGTAGCCACCCGTCAAGATCAAAGAGCACCACGCCGACAAGATGACGACTGGTCAGGAAACTCAGCAAACAGTCAGCGTCAGTACCGCCACAAGGCACGGCAAGCCGCTGCGGACCGCCAAGATCCACAACCGGCCAGACCCCTCCTCACCTGGAAAACCGCAGGTCACGAAGCCCGTTGCTACGCTCACCAGGAGACAGGCATGAAAATGCTCATCAACGTTCCCGACACCGTGGTCGCCGACGCCCTGCGAGGCATCGCGGCCGCGCATCCCGAGCTGACCGTCGATGTGGAGAACCGGGTCGTCGCCCGGCGGGACGCGCCCGTGGCGGGAAAGGTGGGCCTCGTCTCCGGGGGCGGTTCCGGACACGAGCCGCTGCACGCCGGGTTCGTCGGGCCCGGGATGCTGTCGGCCGCCTGTCCCGGGGAGGTGTTCACCTCCCCGGTGCCGGACCAGATGGTGCGGGCGGCGGCGGCCGTCGACAGTGGGGCGGGCGTGCTGTTCGTCGTCAAGAACTACACCGGTGACGTGCTCAACTTCGAGATGGCCGCCGAGCTCGCCGAGGACGAGGGCGTCCAGGTCGCCCAGGTGGTGGTGGACGACGACGTGGCCGTGAGCGACAGCACGTTCACCGCCGGGCGGCGTGGGACGGGAGCGACGCTGTTCGTCGAGAAGATCGCCGGAGCTCTGGCGGACGAGGGGGCGCCGCTGGAGCGGGTGACCGCCGTCGCGCGGCAGGTGAACGGGGCCTCGCGCAGCTTCGGGGTGGCGCTCGGCGCCGTCACCACTCCGGCCAAGGGCAGCCCCACCTTCGATCTGCCGTCCGGAGAGCTGGAGTTGGGCATCGGCATCCACGGGGAGCCGGGACGTGAGCGACGGCCGATGATGACGTCCGGAGAGATCGCCGACTTCGCCGTGAACGCGATCCTGGAGGACCTGCGTCCCACCGGCCCGGTGCTGGCACTGGTCAACGGCATGGGGGCGACACCGCTGCTGGAGCTGTACGGGTTCAATGCCGAGGTCCACCGGGTCCTGTCCGAGCGGGGCGTCCCGGTGGCTCGTACGCTCGTGGGGAACTATGTGACGTCGCTCGACATGGCAGGCTGCTCGGTGACGCTGTGCCAGGTCGACGAGGAGCTGCTGAGGCTGTGGGACGCACCCGTGCGGACGGCCGCGCTCCGCTGGGGCTGCTGAGACCTGCCGACGGGGTACGTGACCGGGTACGCGGCCCGGCGCGGGGCCGCGTACCGCCCGTGCCGCCAGGACGATCCGTTCGGGGGGCCGGACCGAGGAACAGGAGATCATGTGCTCGACACCGACTTCTTCCGCCGCTGGATGACCGCTGTCGCGGCGTCCGTGGAGCGTGAGGCGAACCATCTGACCGAGCTGGACTCGGCGATCGGGGACGCCGATCACGGCAGCAACCTCCAGCGCGGCTTCGCGGCGGTGACCGAGGTGCTGGAGAAGGACGCCCCCGCCACTCCCGGTGCGGTGCTCACCCTCGCGGGACGGCAGCTCATCTCCACCGTCGGCGGGGCGTCGGGCCCGCTGTACGGGACGCTGCTGCGCCGTACGGGCAAGGCGCTCGGGGACGATGCCGAGGTGACACAGGAACAGCTCGCGCAGGCGTTCGCCGCGGGGGTCGCCGCGGTGGGGCAGCTGGGCGGCGCCCAGGCCGGGGACAAGACGATGCTCGACGCTCTGCTGCCCGCGGCGGAGGCCCTCGCCACCTCGTTCGACGGCGCCGCGAACGCGGCCCGTGCGGGCGCCGAGGCGACGGTGCCGTTGCAGGCGCGCAAGGGCCGGGCCAGCTATCTCGGCGAGCGCAGCATCGGACATCAGGACCCGGGCGCGACCTCGGCGGCGCTGCTGGTCGAGGCCCTGGCGGCGACGGCGACGGACGGAGCGGACGCGTGAGCGACGAGCGGCAGGTGGGCATCGTGCTGGTCTCCCACAGCGGCCCGGTGGCCGAATCGGTCGCCGAGCTGGCCCGGGGGCTCGCCGCCGGAGGGGTGACCGCGCCCGTCGCCCCGGCCGGCGGGCTGCCGAACGGCGGGCTCGGGACGAGCGCCGAGCTGATCGGGCGGGCCGCCGCCTCGGTGGACCGGGGCGCGGGCGTCGCGGTCCTGGTGGATCTGGGGAGTGCGGTCCTGACGGTGAAGGCCATGCTCGCCGAGGGCGACGAGCTGCCCGAGGACACGCGGCTCGTGGACGCGCCGTTCGTGGAGGGCGCGGTGGCCGCCGTGGTGACCGCTTCGGCGGGCGGCGACCTCGCGGCGGTGGAGGCGGCGGCCTCGGAGGCGTACGGCTACCGCAAGACGTAGCGCCTCGCGTGGCGCCCCGCACTCCGCCGCAGCAGACTTGACGACATGTCGACAGGCAGGCGCAGTGCGGGGCTCCTTCTCTTCCGGGTCGTCGAGGACGCGGGCGAGCGGGATGTCGAGGTGCTGATCGGGCACATGGGCGGGCCGTTCTGGGCGGGGCGGGAGGCAGCCGCCTGGTCGGTGCCGAAGGGCGAGTACGCGTCCGAGGAGAGCGCGGAGGCGGCGGCCCGCCGGGAGTTCACGGAGGAGCTCGGCGTTCCGGTACCGCCGGGTGAGTGGATCGCGCTCGGCGAGTCCCGGCAGCGCAGCGGCAAGACGGTGACCGCGTGGGCCCTGGAGGCCGAGCTGGACGTGGCGTCCGTCGTGCCCGGGACGTTCACGATGGAGTGGCCGCGCGGGTCCGGCGTGCAGCAGGAGTTCCCGGAAATGGACCGGTTCGCCTGGTGCACGCCGGAGCAGGCCGCCGAGCGGCTGATCGTCGGTCAGCGGGTGTTCGTCGACCGGCTGCGCGCTCAGGTACGAGGAACGGCGGCCTCCCCGGACGCGTGAGCCGCACGCGCACCCGTCGGGCGGCCGGCCCGCAGTTCCAGGACGTCGCCGGTGAAGCGGGCCCGGAAGCTGCGGTCGTGCGAGACGACGACGACCGCGCCCCGGTACTGGTCGAGGGCCTGTTCCAGCTCCTCGACCAGGCTCAGCGCGATGTGGTTCGTCGGTTCGTCCAGCACCAGCAGATCGGCCGGCCGGGTCACCAGGCGGGCCAGGGCCAGCCTGCGTTGCTGGCCGATGGAGAGGGACGCGACGGGCACGTCGAGATCCTCGGGGCGGAACAGGCCGAGGGCCAGGAGGTCGTCGGCGTACTCGTCGGGGAAGCCGGGCAGGCCCGCCGCGAAGGTGGCGAGCAGGGTGCGCCGGGTCGGCCGGGCGGGCAGTTCCTGCGGGAGATAGCCGATGCGGGCGCGGCGGGTGACCGTGCCCGTGTCGGGGGTGAGGTCGCCCGCGAGGACCCGTAGCAGAGTGGTCTTTCCGGCTCCGTTCTCACCGGTCACCAGGAGGCGGGCTCCCGATGCCACGGTCAGGGAGGGGAGGTCGAGGCGGTCGCCCACGGAGACGGCGTCCAGCTCCACGAGGGTCCTCGCGCGGCCCGCTGTGCCGGTCGCGTCGGCGGCACCAGTGGCGGTTCCGGCCGCGGTCCCGGCGCGCTCCGCTTCGCCGGTCTCCGTGGCGACGGACGGACGGCCGGTGAAGGAGAGCGGGCGGGGCGGGGGCGGCACGGGAGTCCTGCGCAGGGCGTCCAGCCGGGTCCGGGCTGCCCTGACCTGGCCGGACAGCTTGGCCTCGTGCGACCGGCGGTGCTTGCCGAAGCCCTGTTTCGGGTCGCCTCCGGTGGCCGCGAGCCGCGCTCCCGCCGCCTCGACGAGTTCCTCGGTGCGGGCCAGGTCCGTCAGGTACTCCTCGTACTCCTGGGCCCATCGCCGACGGGCGGCGGCCTTGGCGGTGCGGAAACCGTCCCAGCCGTCCCCGTACCGGGTGACCGTGCGCAGGTCCCGGTCGACCTCCAGGATCACCGAGGTGACGCGCTCCAGGAACGCCCGGTCGTGGGTGATCGCCACGACGGTCCCCCGGTGGGCGCGCAGGTGGTCCTCCAGCCAGCCGACGGCGCGGGCGTCGAGGTGGTTGGTCGGTTCGTCGAGCAGCAGCAGTTCGGGGGCTGCGGCCAGCACGCAGGCGAGGGCGAGCCGGGACTGCTCGCCGCCGGAGAGCGTGCCGAGCGGGCGGTCGCGGGTGAGGCGGGCGAGGCCGAGGCCGTGCAGGGCCGCCTCGGTGCGGGCTTCCGCCCGGTAGCCGTCCCGGTCCTCGTAGGCGGTGAGGAGGTCTCCGTACGCGGCGAGTTCCGCGTCGGTGGGCCCCGGATCGCCGGGCTTCCGCTCCGACAGGCCGGCCTCCGCCTCGCGGATGCGGTGTTCGAGATCGCGCAGTTCGGCGAGGGCCGCGTCGACGGCGTCCTGAACCGTGGCGGCCGGGTCGAGGTCGAGAGTCTGGGCGAGGTAGCCGGTGCCGCCGGGGAACCGGACGGTGATCTCGCCGGTGTCCGGTTGTTCCGCTCCGGCCAGCAGGCGGAGCAGGGTGGACTTCCCGGAGCCGTTCTCGCCGATGACGGCGGTCTTCTCACCGGGCCGGACTGTGAGGGTCACCTGGTCGAGTACGGAGCGGTCCCCGTACGCCTTGGAGACGTCCTTCATGGCCAGTTGAGCGCGGTCGCGCTGGGGGTGCATGGGTGCCTTTTCCCTGGGTGACGGCCCGCGGCGGCGCGCACGGAGGCGCGGCGGCGGGGCGTGGATGCCGGACGGCGGAGGGGACGGCGGCGGGCGCGCGGACGACGTCGACGCCACCGGAACATGATCACGGTGGCGTCGTCACCGGGGCGTCTCAGAGGGACGCGCGGTGGGGCGCGCTGCGGCCGTCCGGGCCGGGAATCAGCGGAAGAAGTAGTAGCGGTACGAACCCATGTCGGCCAGTCTAACGTCGGGCGGGCTCCCGGCGCCGGGGATTTTCCGTGCGCCGGGGAGCACGAGGAGTTCAGCCGCCGGGAAGGATGACGGCCCGGCCGTTGACCTTGCCCTCGTGGAGGCGCTCGTAGGCGAGCGGGGCCTCGTCGAGGGAGTACGTCTCCACGTGCACGTCCACCGCTCCGGCGTGGGCCAGGTCGAGGACCTCGGCGAGTTCCCTGCGGGAGCCCCAGTAGGGTGCGCTGACGACTGCCCCGTTCGGGAGCGTCCCGAAGCCGACCGGGAGCGCGCCGCCGCCGATGCCGACGATGGTGACGTCGCCGTCCACGCGGGCGACGGCTCCGGCGGTCTGCACGGTGGGCGGCGCTCCGACGAAGTCGAGGACCAGGTGGGCGCCGAGTCCGCCGGTCAGTTCCCTGACGCGGGCGGCCGCCCGCTCGTCGGACAGGACGGTGTCGTGCGCGCCGACGGTCCTGGCCAGGGCGAGCTTGTCCTCCGTGACGTCGAGGGCGATCACCCGGGCGGCCGTCATGGCGCGCAGCAGCTGGATCGCGACATGACCGAGGCCGCCGGTGCCGATGACGACGGCCGTGGAACCGGGCACGAGCTTCGCCCGGGAGCGCACGATGGCGTGGTACGGGGTCAGTCCGGCGTCGGTGAGGGGCACGGTCTTCACCGGGTCGAGGTCACCGATCGGGACCAGGTGACGGGGATCGTCGACGATCATGTACTCGGCCATCGCGCCGGGGGCGCCGAGTCCGGGCGGCATGATGCCGAGGTCCTTGGCGCGCAGGCAGTAGTTCTCCTTGCCCTCGGCGCAGTTCACACAGGTGCCGCAGCCCCAGGGTCCGTACACCGCGACGGAGTCGCCGACCGCGAAGCCGCCGACGCCGTCACCGAGGGCGGCGACCGTGCCGACGCCCTCGTGGCCCAGGGTGAGGGGCAGGGGGAAGGGGATCTCGTCGGCGGACCAGCTCATCACGGCGATGTCGGAATGGCAGACCCCGGCGGCGGTGACCTTCAGCAGGATCTGGCCGGGGCCGGGCTCGGGGTCCGGGATCGTGACCACCTCGGGGGCGGCGCCGACGGCTCGGTACTGGACGGCTTTCATGGGGTGTCCTCGCTTCTTCCTGGTTCTGTTCGTCGCCCCGTGTCCCCCGGGCCCCCGTTCCCTTTGTCGCCCCCGTGTCCCCCGCCCGCCACCCGGGCTCCGTCACGGGGCGGAGTAGCCGCCGTCGACCAGGTGGTAGCTGCCGTGGATGAAGGAGGCCTTGTCCGAGAGCAGGAAGGCGGCGAGTTCGGCGACCTCCTCGGCGGTGCCGAGGCGTCCGGCCGGGTGCAGGGAGATCAGGTGCTCGCGGGCCGCCGGGTCGGCGTTCCGCAGGAGCGGGGTGTCGATGAAGCCGGGGCCGACCGCGTTGATCCGGACGTTCTGGGCGGCGTACTCGAGCGCCGCGGTCTTGGTGAGGCCGACGACGCCGTGCTTGGCCGCGACGTAGGCGGGCGACCCCGCGAAGCCGTTGGTGCCGAGGATCGACGACATGTTGACGATCGCACCGCCGCCCGCCGCGACGATGGCGGGCAGTTCGTAGCGCATCGAGTGGAAGACGCCGCTGAGGTTGGTGGCGACGACGCGGTTCCAGTCCTCGACCGGGTACGCACCGGTGGGGCTGCTGGGGCCCGCGATGCCGGCGTTGTTCACGGCCAGGTGGAGGGCGCCGAAGGTGTCCACGGCAAACCGCACGCCCGCTTCGACGGAGGCCGGGTCGGTGACGTCCATCGCGACGGCGGCGGCCCTGGCTCCGGTGCTCTCCAGCTCGGCCGCGGCCTTGCGCGCGTTCTCCTCGTCGTAGTCGGCGACGACGACCGCCGCGCCGCCGGCGGCGAGCCGCCGGGCCAGGGCGAGGCCGATGCCGGAGGCGCCGCCGGTGACGAGGGCGGTGCGGCCCGCGAACTCGGCCCCCGCGTTGTCGGTGCGGTCGGGGTTCTCGACGCGGTCGGTCTGGTCGGTGTGGTCGGTGGTCATGAGTCTGCCTCGGTTCCTTCTGTTCCTTCTGCTTCTTCTGCTTCTTCTGTGGTGCCGCGGTGCTGCTCCGGACTTGGGCGCGGTTCGCCGAGCAGGTCGGCGGCCAGTGCGTCGAAGGCCTCGGTGACGAGTTCGGGCAGGGCGTCCGGCCGGCCCCCGCGCACCCAGGCGGCCTGCGCGGCGAGCAGCGCGCCCGCTCCGGCGGCGACGGTCACGGCGGGTCGGATGTCCTGCCGGGGGTCGACGTCGAGCCGGTCCGCGACGATGGCGATCGAGTCCTCCTGGGCGTCCACCCGGATGTGGTGGAAGACCGCGTAGAGGGTCGGCTCCTCCTCGGCGACGACCAGCAGGTCGAAGATCCGGGGGCGGCGGTGCCAGGGTTCCGCCCCGGGGTCGGCGAGCCAGTCGAGAACGGCCCGCCGGTAGGCGAGGAGCGGGGGCTCCGCTGCCGGGCGGGCGCGCAGGGCCGCGTTGATGCGGTCGCCGTCGCCCCGCAGGGAGTCGAGGGCGGCGGCCTCCTTGCTCGTGAAGTACCGGCTGAACGTACGGCGGTCGACGTCCGCGGCCTCCGCGATCTCCTCGACCGTCACGTTCCGCAGCCCCCGGTCGAGCACGAGCTCGAACGCGGCCTGCGCCAGGGTGTCGCGGGTGCGGCGCGCCTTGCGGCTGCGCCGTTCCGGGATCTTCCGTTCCGGAGTCATACGTGCACCGTACACCTGAAAATGTCCCCACGCGACATTCGTCTCGTGGGGACATCAGGGGCGGCAGGTGCGGGGCGACGCACACTCTCAGACTGCGGTCGCGGCGGGCCGCCGACCCTTCCCGCCCGCAGCGGCATCGTCGTCGCGGACCGCGTCGTCGGCGATCCTGTCGGCGGCGGCTGCGGGGGCGCGGAGCAGGGCCAGCGCGGCGACGTCGTCGCGCCGGATGCCTCCGGAGAAGTCCCCCAGGTCGGCACGGAGCGCGTCGAGCAGTTCGCGCGGCCCGTGCCCGGCCCAGGCGGCCACCCGTTCGTCCAGCGGGTAGAAGGCGCCGGTCGCGTCGCGGGCCTCGGTCACCCCGTCGGTGACGACGAGGAGGGTCGCGCCCGACGGGAGGTCGAAGGACTCGGTCCTACGGTCCTCCTGGCTGAGCCCGGCGAGGCCGAGGGGGACGTACGTCCGGTGGAGCGTGACGGCAAGGGCCCGGCCGTCGTGCAGCAGGCGCGGCAGCAGATGACCGCAGTTCACGGCCTCCACCCGGCCGCCCTCGTCGAACCCGAGCACGAGCGCGGTCACGAAGCGTTCGGCCTCGCCGGTCTGGGCGGAGAACTCGTTGTGCCGGACGACGGCGTCCTCCAGCGCCTGGACCACCCCGGTGAGCGTGGGTTCGCGGATGGCCGCCTCGCGGAACGCGGCGATGGCCGCGAACCCGGCGCCGATGGCCGCCAGCCCCTTGCCCTGGACGTCGCCGATGATCACCCGGGTCCCGTAGGACGACTCGACGACCTCGTAGATGTCTCCGCCGACGAAGCGGTCCTCCTCGATCGGCTCGTAGAGCCCGTACGCGAAGACGTGGTCGGTGACGACGGGCAGCGGCCGCAGGATCTGGCGCTGGAGGGTCACGGCGGCGGACCGCAGGCGTGCCATCTCGGTGGCGTGCCGGATGCGCGCCGCGCAGGCGGCGACCCCGAGGGCGCAGGCCAGTACGGCGAAGCCGATGCCGAAGACGAAGTCCCAGAAGGTGCCGTCCGCGCCGGCCCGGAAGCCGACGACGACCGTGGTGATCCACACCGCGACCCAGATGGTCTGGCGGAGGCTGCAGTAGACGGAGGCCAGTGCCGGGACGACCACGAGCAGCGGCACGAGCCGCAGGTCGTTGCCCGTCCTGAAGTCGAGGAAAACGACCAGCAGGGTCATCAACGTGAGCCCCCCGGCCAGCGCCCAGTTGCCGATCCGGCCCTGCGACACCGCCGCGATGCCCGCGTCCGCGCCCGGCGCGGCACCACCGCGGTGCCGTGCCCCGCTCTGCTTCTGCGGCTTCTGTGCCATGTCCAGCAACCTCATGGGCACGGCCTGTCCTCCCGCTGGTCTCTCGGCGCCGCCCGCGGTTTCGGGCGGTCCCTTCCAGTTGACCGGGAGGCGGCCGTCCGCGCAGGAGGGCTTAGGACCCCGAGCGGGTGCCGAAGGTCCCGCCCGGGACTTTCGGCCCGGGCCCTCCGGCCCCGCAGCGGGGGTGTCTCAGGTCCCGTCGCACGGGTACCGGTGGCGGCACGCCGGGGCCGGGGCGGGGCGGCGCCCGGTCCGGGCAGCCCGGCCGGCGCGGCGGGAGCGTACGACTCCCGTCAGCGCGGCGGGAGCGTGGCGGGCACGAGGGCGGAGAGGAATTCCGTACGCCGGCGGAGCCGGAAGCCGAGGGACTCGTAGAGCCGGACGGCCCCGGTGTTGGAGGCGGAGGCATGCAGGAACGGCGTCTCGCCGCGCTCTCGGATGCCGTGCGCGACCGCCAGGACCAGTCGGCTCGCCAGCCCCTGCCCCCGTACGGACTCGTCCGTGCAGACGCCGCTGATCTCGGTCCAGCCGGGCGGGTGCAGCCGCTCCCCCGCCATCGCCACCAGGGCGCCGCCCCGGCGGATGCCCAGATACGTGCCCAGCTCGACCGTGCGCGGGAGGAAGGGGCCGGGGCGGGTGCGCGCCACCAGGTCCAGCATCTCCGGCACGTCCCGGGGGCCCAGCACGACCGCCTCCGGATCGGGCGCGGCGTTCACCGACGCGTCGACCAGCTGGACGCCCTCGGCCCGGAAGACGATCTCCCAGTCCCGCGGTGGCGGCTCCCGGAGCGCGGCCAGGGCGACGGCGTTGCCCGGCCCGGCGAGCGCCGCGACATCGGCCCAGTCCCGGGCGTCCGGGGCGTCGGGAAGCGCGAGCCAGGGGCTGACGTCGCTGGGATAGCGCAGGATCCGCCCACGGCTCTCCGCGAAGTGGGCGTGCGGACCGGTAAGCGAGGACCGGGCGGGGTTCTCCAGCGGGTGGAGCCGGGAAGGGGCATCGGTCCGGGGCCGGGTGTCGTTCTGGGTCATGGTCTCCTCAGTCTCGTTCCGTCCATCGCGCGGTTGCTCGGCCGCGGGTGCTCGGCGTCCGGAGCGGCGCACCCGCGGGAGAGGAAAGGCCGATGGAGACGGCGAGTATTCCGTGAGGCGAATCTGTTCATGACACCGCAATCCTCGGGAACCGCCGGGAACCGCCGCGGCGCGGGCCGCGCGGCCCCCACGCCACCGGGACGCAGCCCCCGGCAACACGCCGACGCGTCCGCCGCCCGTCCGCGCGGACGAGCAGCGAAATCGACTCATCCGTAGGCCAATACGTGCCGGTCCGGTCCCAACGCCCTCTCGCCTGTGGCACTCTGGTGGCGACCGCCCCACCGGGCTCCCCCGTACCGGTGGGGCGGTTCTTCGTACCTCCATGGCGTGCGCGCTTCGCCTGCGCGCTTCAGCTTCTTTCCCGCACGTGCGCTCTGCATTGGCGCAGTGCGTGTGCGCTCTGCACCTCGCGCCCGTCACTCGCGGCCCCCCGGATGACAGCGCGTGACGCCCCCTCAGGACCGAACCAGGCCTTTTTCCGGCCAACTCGCTCCGCATGGCCAGATCAACTCCCACCTCCACGCATGAGAGCCGTACCCCTGGGAAGGCGAACAGGCCTCAGGGCCTATGAACCAGGGAGCGTGAAGCGACATGACCGTGCAGACCGCGCAGACAGCGCAGACAGCCGGTACGGAGCGGACGGGCACCACCCAGGAGCTCCCGTGGATCGAGGATGCCGGGAAGATCGCCCCCATGGACGCGCGTCGGCTCTCGCGCCTCTTCTTCGACCGCCTCCAGGTCTTGGAGGAGGGCACGCACGAGTACCAGTACGCGCGTAACACCCTCATCGAGATGAACCTGTCCCTCGTCCGCTTCGCCGCCAACCGCTTCCGCAACCGGGGCAGCGGCGACATGGAGGACATCGTCCAGGTCGGCACCATCGGGCTGATCAAGGCGATCGACCGCTTCGACCTCTCCCGGGAGGTCGAGTTCACGTCGTTCGCGGTGCCGTACATCGTCGGGGAGATCAAGCGGTTCTTCCGTGACACGAGCTGGGCGGTGCACGTGCCGCGGCGCCTCCAGGAGCTGCGGGTCGACCTCGCCAAGGCGAAGGAGTCCCTGGCGGCCGACCTCGACCGGGACCCCACGGTGAAGGAGCTGGCGGAGGACCTGGGCATCGAGGAGTCCGAGGTCACGGAGGGGATCGTCGCCTCCAACGGCTATACGGCGGGCTCCCTGGACATGCCGACCGACACCGCGGACGCCGGACCCCGCCAGACCGCCGGGCGGACCTTCGCCGATGTGCTGGGCGAGCCGGACCCCGCCATGGAGACCGTGGAGAACCTCCACGCCCTCGCACCCCTGCTGGACGAACTGGACGAGCGGGAGCGCCGGATCATCGATATGCGCTTCGGCCAGGAGATGACCCAGGCGCAGATCGGCGCGGAGCTCGGGATATCGCAGATGCACGTCTCGCGGCTGCTGAGCCGGATGCTGGGCAAGCTGAAGAGCGGGATGCTCGTCCAGGAGTGACCGCCGCGGGCCCCGGAACAGCGGACAAGGGAGGTGTTGTGGTTCTGACTGGCGCATCAGTCAGAACCACAAC
>NZ_JBHXPF010000013.1:78250-132785 GCF_042718715.1 Streptomyces sp. NPDC058576
AGTGGCTTTTGTCGCCCTTGTGGCCGCCGCGCCGGGCCCCGATTAACGGGTTTGTGGGTTGTTGTGTTTTATCCATGTAACCCCCAAACCCCCCCACAACACCTCCCTTTTTCCATGGGATACACCTACTTGTGTTGAGGTTTTCTCAACACATGGCTACGGTGGCTGACCATGCAGCAGGACGAGGTGGCCGCACGGGTCCGACAGGTGATCGACGCGGCGGGGGTGAGCGCGCGCGAGTTCGCGCGGCGGATCGTCATCGATCCGTCGAAGCTGTCCCGGTCCCTGAACGGCACACGACGCTTCACCGCCGCCGAACTGGCCCGGATCGCGGACATCGGCGGCGTGGACGTCGGCCGGCTGATCGGTACGACGGCCGGTGCGGCGGGTGCTGCGGCCGGCGGTGCGGCGGGCGGTGCGGCATCGACGCCGTCCCCCGTGCGCCCCTCGTCGCCGCCTCGCCCGCCTTCGCCCTCACCGGAGGGCGGCAGGCCCTTGCAGATCGTGCGCGAGACCGTCCGGCTCATCGCCGAGCGCGGTTTCCATGCCGTCCGGGTCGCGGACATCGCCGCGGCCTGCCACACCAGCACGGCGGCGATCCACTACCACTTCCCCGGCCGTGACGAACTGCTGGAGGCCGCGGTCCGCTGGTGCATGGACGAGGACACCCGTCGGCGTGCCGACGCCACGGCCGGCACCCGTCACGCCGGGGACGAACTGCGCCTGCTGATCGACCTCCAGACGCCCCGGACCGAACAGCAACGGCGGCAGTGGTGCGTCTGGCTCGACCTGTGGGCCGAGGCCGCCCGGTCCACCACGGTCGGACGACTCCACGTGGAGTACTACCGCCAGTGGCGGGGGACGGTCGCCGACGTGATCCGGCGCGGCGTCGAGCAGGGCGTGTTCCGTCCGGTCGACGCGGACGGCGCTGCCCTCGCCCTCACCGCGCTGATCGACGGGCTGGCCTCCCAGGTCCTGGCCACCGAACCCGGCCCTCCGGGCAGCGGCCTCCCGGGCACGGGCGCGGAGGCCATGCACGACGCGCTGATCGCCCACGTGGACGCCTGCCTGACGGCGCCCACGGCCGGCTGACGCCCGCGCCGACCCCGTACACCCGTCCCTTCCTGAACCCGAAATCCCGAACTCCCCTAGCTCCCCTGACTCCCCTGACTCCCCTAGCTCCCCTGACTCCCCGAGAGGAGACGTTCCCGCATGCCCGTGAACCAGGACGTCATCATCACCTGCGCCCTCACCGGAGCCGGCGACACCGTCGGCCGCAGCCCCCATGTCCCGGTGACGCCCGAGCAGATCGCCGCCTCCGCCGTCGAGGCCGCCGGGGCCGGCGCGGCCGTGGTCCACATCCACGTCCGCGAGCCGGATACGGGTGCGCCCTCCCGCGACCCCCGGCTCTACCGGGAGGTCGTCGAGCGGATCCGGGAGACCGGCACCGATGTCGTCATCAACCTGACCGCCGGAATGGGCGGGGACCTGGTCATCGACCCGGAAGCCCCGCTCCGTCAGCTCCCGGGCACCGACCTGGTGAGCGGTCTGGACCGGCTGCCGCACGTGGAGGACCTGCTCCCGGACATCTGCACCCTCGACTGCGGTTCGCTCAACTTCGGCGACGGCAGCAACCTCTACGTCTCGACCCCCGACATGCTGCGCACCGGCGCGAAGCGCATCCAGGAGCTCGGGGTCCGGCCCGAGCTGGAGATCTTCGACACCGGGCAGCTGTGGTTCGCCAAGCAGCTGCTCGCCGAGGGGCTGCTCGACGATCCCACGGTCTTCCAGCTCTGCATGGGCATTCCGTGGGGCGCGCCCGCCGACCCGGGCGTCCTGCTGTCGATGGTCAACATGCTTCCCCCGGGCGCCCAGTGGGCGAGCTTCGCGCTCGGCCGGATGCAGATGCCCTGGGTCGCCCAGTCGATCCTGCTCGGCGGACACGTCCGGGTCGGCCTGGAGGACAACCTCTATCTGGGCAAGGGCGTCAAGGCCACCAACGGCCAGTTGGTGGAGCGCGCGGTGCAGATCACCGAATCCCTGGGGTCCCGGGTCGCCACGCCGGACGAGGCGCGCCAGAAGCTCGGCCTGCGCCCGCGCGCCTGATCAGCCGCGCCCCTCGCCTTCCCCAGAACCCCCGACTCCTCCCCCTCACCGTCTTTCCGGAGTGCCCCCGTGACCGTCATCCCCTCCCCCACCCCGCCCCCCGGTCCCCCCGCACCCTGTGCCCCGGAGGACGTACGCCGTGTGGCGTGCGTCGGGGCCGGGGTGATCGGCGGCGGCTGGGCCGCCCACTTCCTCGCTCGCGGCTACGACGTCACCGCCTGGGACCCGGCCCCCGACGCGGCCGTCCGGCTGCGCAGGCTCATCGCCGCCGCGTGGCCCGCGCTGGAACAGCTCGGCCTGGCCGACGGAGCGTCCCAGGACCGGCTGACCGTCACCGCGACCCTCGAAGAGGCCGTGGCCGATGCCCAGTTCGTCCAGGAGAGCGCCCCCGAGAAGCTGGACCTCAAGCGCGATCTGCTGGCCCGCCTGGACGCCGCCGCGCCCGCCGGCACGGTGATCGCCTCGTCGACCTCCGGCTACCCGATGTCCGACATGCAGACGCAGGCCGCCGACCCCGGGCGGCTCGTCGTCGGGCATCCCTTCAACCCGCCCTACCTCATTCCCCTGGTCGAGGTCGTCGGCGGGGAACGGACCGCGCCCGCCGCGGTCGAGTGGGCCTCGCGCTTCTACGCCGTCGCGGGCAAGTCCGTGATCACCATGGACCGCGAGGTGCCCGGCTTCATAGCCAACCGGCTCCAGGAGGCCCTGTGGCGCGAAGCGCTGCACATGGTCGCGGCCGGAGAGGCGACGGTGGCGGAGATCGACGCGTCGATCACCGAGGGGCCGGGGCTCCGCTGGGCCGTGATGGGGCCGATGCTCACGTTCGCGCTCGCGGGCGGCGAGGGCGGGATGGCCCACATGCTCGACCACTTCGGCCCGTCGCTGAAGTCACCCTGGACCCGGCTGGAAGCACCCGAACTGGACCGGGCCCTGTACGAGGCGGTGGTGGCCGGCTGCGAGGAGGCGGCGGACGGCCGGAGCATCGCCGATCTCGTCGCCGAGCGGGACCGGGGCGTCATCGACGTCCTGCGCGCGACGGGCCGCCTGCCCCGGTCCGCCGAGGAGGCGACCCGATGAGCGAGCAGCAGACGTACGAGGAGACGACCGTGGCCGAGGAGCCGACCGTGACCGAGGACGACGCCGTGTCGCTTCCCCTGGTCCACCGGACCGTACGGCCCGAGTGGATCGACTACAACGGCCATATGAGCGAGGCGTTCTACGTCCTGGTCTTCGGGTACGCCACCGACGCGATGATGATCGAGACCGGTCTGCACGCCGGGTACCGGGAGAGCACCGGCTGCTCGCTCTACACCGTAGAGTCGCATCTGCGCTATCTCCGCGACGTGGCCGAAGGATCCCATCTCGCCGTCCGCACCAGCCTGTTGGGCGTGGACGCGAAGAAGGCGCGCTTCAGCCACGAGCTGTACGTGGTCGACGCCCCCGGCGACGTACCGGAGCCGGAGGCCGCCCCGGTGGCGACGAGCGAACTGCTGGCGCTCCACGTGGACCAACGGGCGGGCCGCACCGTCCCGTTCCCGGATTCCGTACGGGAGCGGCTGGCCGCGCTCGTCGAGCCGGCGCCCGCGTGGGCCGGTCGTTCGATCGCCGAGGTCCCGGCGGTCCGCTGACCGCGGACGCCGTACCCGCCGCACGGCTCGGGCCGAGCCGTGCGGCGGGTGTGGCGCCTCCGTTGCCGCCGTGTTGCCGGGCATGACGGGCCGTTGCGGGTTCATGGCCGGGCGGGCGACACGCTTCCGAGGGTGCGCGGTGCGGCCTACGGTCCGTATTCAGCCCGTCGCCGCCCCGTGCGAGGAACCACATGAGCCAGCCCCTCGACTCCGTCACCGCAGGCCACACCCCCGAGGACCAGGACCGGCAGGACCCCGGCGCCGCCTGGTCGTTCGAGACCAAGCAGATCCACTCCGGCGCCGCCCCGGACCCGACGACCGGCGCCCGCGCGGTGCCGATCTACCAGTCGACGTCCTTCGTCTTCCGCGACACGCAGCATGCGGCCGACGTGTTCTCGCTGGCCGAGCCGGGAAACATCTACACCCGCATCCACAACCCCACCCAGGACGTCCTGGAGCAGCGCATCGCCGCGCTGGAGGGCGGGGCCGCCGCCGTCGCGCTGGCCTCGGGCCAGGCCGCCGAGACGCTGGCGATCCTGACGCTGGCCGGGGCCGGGGACCACATCGTCTCCTCCCCGTCGCTGTACGGCGGCACGTACAACCTCTTCCGCCACACGCTTCCCCGCTTCGGCATCGAGGTGACGTTCGTCGAGGACCCGGAGGATCTGGCGGCCTGGCGGGCGGCGGTCCGGCCCAACACGAAGGCGTTCTTCGCCGAGACGCTCGGCAACCCGCGCGGTGACGTGCTGGACGTCCGAGGCGTCGCGGACACCGCGCACGAGGCCGGGGTGCCGCTCATCGTCGACAACACCGTGCCCACGCCTTTCCTGCTCCGGCCGATCGAGCACGGCGCGGACATCGTGGTCCACTCGGCGACCAAGTTCCTCGGCGGGCACGGCACGACGATCGGCGGGGTGGTCGTGGACGCCGGTACGTTCGACTTCGGGGCGCACGCCGAGCGCTTCCCCGAGTTCCACGAGCCCGACCCGAGCTATCACGGGCTGCGCTACTGGCCGGACCTCGGCCCGGGCGCGTTCGCGGTGAAGCTCCGGGTGCAGTTGCTGCGCGACCTGGGGCCCGCCCTCTCGCCGCACTCGGCGTTCCTGCTGCTCCAGGGCATCGAGACGCTGAGCCTGCGGCTGGAGCGGCACACCTCCAACGCGCTGGAGCTCGCCCGCTGGCTGGAGCGGCGGGACGAGGTGGAGACCGTGCACTACGCCGGTCTGGAGTCGAACCGCTGGTACGAGGCCGGGCAGCGCTATCTGCCGCGCGGAGCCGGGGCCGTGCTGGCCTTCGAGCTGAAGGGCGGGACCGAGGCGGGCCGGCAGTTCGTGGACGCGGTCGAACTCTTCAGCCACCTGGCCAACATCGGTGACGTACGGAGCCTGATCATCCACCCGGCCTCCACCACGCACAGCCAGCTCACCGAGGAGCAGCTGATCGCCACCGGCGCCACGCCCGGTCTGGTGCGGCTGTCGGTGGGGCTGGAGAACCTGGACGACCTCAAGGCGGACCTGGAGGCGGGTTTCCGGGCGGCGAAGGCGGCGTCCTGAACCGGACGGCCCCGCACCACGCGCTCCCCCTCCTGCCGGCCTCCGGCGGCCGGAAGGAGGGGGACCCGCCCGGTCGCCGCCGCTGGGCGGCGATCGAGGACCCGCTGCCCCTGGAGTCCGGGATCAGGCTGCCGGGGGTGCGCCTGGCGTACGAGACCTGGGGGCAGCGGGCGGCCGACGGATCGAACGCCGTGCTGGTGCTGCACGCGCTGACGGGCGACAGCCATGTGGCCGGTCCCGCCGGTCCGGGGCATCCGACGCCCGGCTGGTGGGACGCGCTGGTCGGCCCGGGCCGGGCGCTCGACACCGACCGCTGGTTCGTCGTCGCGCCCAACGTCCTCGGCGGCTGCCAGGGCAGCACCGGCCCCTCGTCCCCCGGGCCCGACGGCACGCCGTGGGGGTCCCTGTTCCCGTATCTGAGCGTCCGGGACCAGGTGACGGCGGAGGCCGCGCTCGCCGATGTGCTGGGCATCGACCGGTGGGCGGCCGTCGTCGGCGGGTCGATGGGCGGGATGCGGGCCCTGGAATGGGCGGTGAGCAGGCCCGAGCGCACCGGTTCGCTGCTCGTGCTCGCCGCCCCGGCGGCCGCGTCCGCCGACCAGATCGCCTGGGGCTCGGTGCAGATCGGCGCGATCCGCTCCGACCCGGGCTGGCGGGGCGGCGACTACCACCACGCGCCCCCGGGCGACGGCCCGCACCGGGGCCTCGGGCAGGCGCGTCGCATCGCCCACATCACGTACCGCGGCGAACCCGAGCTGAACTCGCGCTTCGGCGGGCGGGCACAGCCCGGGGAGGAGCCCGCGCACGGCGGCCGCTACCGGGTGGAGTCCTACCTCGACCACCACGCGGACAAGCTGGTGCGCCGGTTCGACGCCGGCAGTTACGTGACGCTCACCGAGGCGATGAACGGCCACGACGTCGGCCGGGGGCGGGGCGGGACCGCCCGGGCGCTGCGCCGGGCGGAGCTGCCCGCCCTGGTCGCGGGGGTCGACTCGGACCGGCTGTACCCCCTGGCGCAGCAGGAACGGCTGGCCGCGCTGCTGCCGGGGGCGGAGGGCGCGCGCACCATCGCCTCGCCCTGCGGGCACGACGGGTTCCTCATCGAGACGGACCAGGTGGGCGCGCTCGTACGGGAGTTGCTCGCGCGAGCACCACAGCCGCACCCGGCCGCCCCCGCACCAGCCCGCCCCTCCCACCTCCCTCTTCATCACCTGACCCGCGAGGAGCAGCCATGAGCCCCCTTCCGACCGAGGACGTCTACGACCGGATACGGATGCGGCAGTGGTCCCGCGGCCGGGCACGCTCCGCCGGGATCGAGCGCCGCGATCTGCTGAAGCTCCTCGCGGCGGCCTCCGCCGCCGTGCCGCTGGCCTCGGTCGCCGCACCGGCCCGCGCGGCCGACGGGCTGCCCGGGGTGGTCAAGCCGCTGCCCGCGGAGCTGTTCACGCTGCGCGGCACCAACGCGGAGACGAACTTCGCCGCCCTGCGGGACACCGGCCTGCTCACCCCCGCCGACCGGTTCTTCGTGCGCAACCACACCGCCACGCCGCGCATCGACCGGGCCGACTGGAAACTGACGGTGTGGGGTGACGGGCTGCGGGGCGGCCCGGTGGACTTCGCCCTCGCCGATCTGCTGGCCCTGCCCCCGGTGACGCGTACCGCGTTCGTGGAGTGCGCGGGGAACGGCCGCAGCTTCTTCACCTCGCAGCAGGGCCAGGCGGTCAGCGGCACCGCCTGGACACTCGGGGCGATCGGGACGGCCCGCTGGCGCGGGGTGCGGCTGGCGGACGTCCTGCGCCGGGCGGGGGTCGGGCGGCAGGCGGTGGACGTCCTGCCGCGCGGCCTGGACGCCGAGGTCGTCACCGACGGGGTGAAGCTCGGGCGGGTGCGCCGTCCGCTGCCGGTGGCGAAGGCTCTGGACGACGTGCTGCTCGCGTACGAGATGAACGGCGAGCCGCTGCCGCCCGACCACGGCTACCCCGTCCGGCTGATCGTGCCGTCGTGGGTCGGCATCGCCAACATCAAGTGGGTCGGCGACATCGAGGTGAGCGCCGAGCCGCTGCTCACGCCGTGGAACACGGGCCTCTACCGGCTGTTCGGCCCCGGGCATCCGCCGGAGGGCGGTCCGCCGCTGACCCGGCAGACGCTGAAGAGCGCCTTCGAACTGGTTCCGGGGGCCTCGTTCCGCGCTCACCGGCGCGCGCTGCTCACCGGGCGTTCCTGGTCGGGCGGGGCGCCCGTGCGGGCTGTGGAGGTCAGCACGGACGGGGGTGCGCGTTGGCGGGCGGCCCGGCTGCGGGACGAGCCGCGGTCCGGGAGCTGGGTGCGCTGGACGGCCGACTGGGTGCCGAGGGAGCGAGGTCCTGCCGTGCTGCTGGCGCGGGCGACGGACCGCTCGGGGCGTGCGCAGCCGGTGGCGACCGCGCACAACACCCAGGGCTATCTGTTCGACGCGGTGGTGCGCCACCCGGTGACGGTGAGCTGAACCACGGCACGCGGTGGTGGGCCGGCCCCGTCACGGTGCCGTGCGGGCCCCTGCCAGTACGGCGCTGTGCACGGCGCGGGCGATCCGCGCGCCCCAGGTGGAGCGGGGTCCGGCGAAGGGTTCGCCTCCGCCGGGCCCCGGTTCGGGGGCCGCGACGCACACCGCGTCCGTGGGGGTGCCCGAGCAGTCGAGTCCGGCGTCGAGGAGGGCCTGGACCTTGGCCTCGGTGGCGGTGGCGACGGCGTTGACGAGGGCGGCGTCGGAGAGCGCGACGGGCAGCGTGACGACGATGTTGACCGTGCCGGGCCGGAACGGGGCCGCCGGGACGTCCTCATGCCGGGTGGTGTCGGGGGCCGCCGCCCAGCCCCGTACGCCGAGGCCCGCCGTGACGGTCGCCGTGACACCGCTGTCGTGGGCGGTCGTGTACGCGGCGACGTCGGCCGCGGTCATCAGCCCGGCGCCCGGGCCCGTGAGCCCCTCCGCGGCGGCGATCTCGGCGAGGTGGCGGTCCGGGTCGAGGCGCGGGTAGCCGCCGGGGACCTGGGCGTTGAGGATCCAGGCCCGAGGGCCGATGCCGCCGCCGAGGACCGCGCTGCTGCACACCCGCACGCCGGGCCCCAGCCGCCACACGAGGTGGTGGAGATGGTGCCCCTCCTCGTTCCGGTCGCGAAGGTCCGCGCGCGCATCGCCGCGTTGCGCGGGCAGCCGGAAGCGTACGGAAGAGATGGCGCACCCCTGGTGGCTCGGCTGGTCGGCGGTGGTCCGTCCTGCGGCCGCCACGGTCCGCCGATCATATGCGGGGCCCGGACCCTCACCCGATTGGCCTAACGGGCTCCGGGGCGGCCCGGTGCCGCCGCACGGGGCCGGGGCCCCGCACCGGGCTTCCGGGGGCCGCGATCCGGGCGGGCGGGCGGTTGCAGCGTCCATGCGGGTGAGGCGCGATGGAATCCGGACGCGCCACCTCCGGTGGAGCCAACCACAGGGCGTGCCCGAGAGGAGGAATCGGTTATGGGAGCCGCTGACGGTTTCACGGATTCCGGAGAACTCGACGGTCTGACCGTGTACGACAACGACGGCGAGAAGGTCGGCAGTGTGGGCCGGGTGTACGTCGACGACGACACCGGCAAGCCCGACTGGGTCACGGTCAAGACCGGCCTGTTCGGCATGAAGGAGAGCTTCGTCCCGCTCGCCGGAGCCCGTCGAGTGGGCTCCGACCTGCACCTCGCCCATCCGAAGGAGAGCGTCAAGGACGCGCCGCGGGTGGACGCGGACGCGCACCTCTCCGTCGCCGAGGAGGAGGAGCTGTACCGGCACTACGGCCTGACCAGGAAGTCCGGCAATCTCGGTGAGAACCGGCCGGCCGGCATGGACGCGCCGACCACCGCCGGAACCGGGGCGATGGGCGCCGCGGGCGCCGCGGGTGCCGCTGGTGCCGCGGGTGCCGCGGGCACGTCCCGTGGGGGCGGTACGACCCCCGGTGCCAAGGCGACCGGGAAGGCGACCACGGCGGGCACCAGCGCCGGCGCCGCGACGACGGGAGCAGCGGGCATGGCAGGAGCGGGCAGCGGTACGGGCAGGCACCGCGATACGGACGCCTCCACCACGGCACGCCCGCTGGCGGGCGCCGGGGCGGGCACGTCCCGGGCGGCCGACATGAGCGGCAAGGAGGAGATGATCCGCTCCGAGGAGCAGCTGCACGTCGGCAAGGAGGAGTACGAGAGCGGCAAGGCCCGGTTGCACAAGTACGTGGTGACCGAGGAGGTCACCCGGACCGTGCCGGTGTCCCACGAAGAGGTCCGGGTGATCCGTGAGCCGGTCCAGCCCGGTGAGAAGACCACCGGGACCAGCGACTTCGGCGAGCAGGACGTCGAGGTCACGCTGCACGCGGAGCGCGCCACCGTACGCAAGGAGGCTGTGCCGGTGGAGCGGGTCCGGCTGGAGACCAACCGGGTCACCGAGCAGAAGGAAGTCTCCGCCGAGGTCCGCAAGGAGAAGATCGACTACGCGGACGGCAAGGACATGGGCACCGGCAAGGACGCCGGTGGCGAGTTCGGCAAGGGTCGACGCCGCTGACCCGCACATCCTCAGGTGGCCACACGGCCGCTCCCAGTCCTCGGCCGCCGGGCGGGCTCGTACCTTCGAGTCCGCCCGGCGGGCTGTCCGGGGCCGCACCGCGTCCGATCCGCGTGAAGTCGCGTGATCGCTTGCCGGGGCCCGGGGTCAGGGAATCCGGTGCGCATCCGGAACTGACGCGCAGCGGTGAGGCGGACGGGCGGGGCCACGGCCACGGGAGCACCCCGCACCCTGGCCCAGCTGCCCCGTGAACTGCTCCTGGCGGACCGACGAACCGCGGGACCGGCCCGCCGCCCGGCCCCGCGGATTCCGTCCGGCGCTACGGAGCCTGGAGAGCGATCACCGCGTTCTGGCCGCCGAAGCCGAAGGAATGACTGACGGCCCGTCGTACGGGCACCTCGCGCGGGACCTTGGTGACGCAGTCGAGGGCGAACCCTGGCTCGGGGGCGTCCAGGTTCGCGATCGGCGGGATGATCCCGTGCTGGAGCGTGAGGATCGTCAGGCCCGCTTCGATGGCGCCGGCCGCTCCCATGCAGTGGCCCAGTACGCCCTTCGGGGCGGTGACGGGCGGCCGGTGCGGATAGGCCCGGCCGATGAGGGCGGCTTCGGTGGCGTCGTTGAGGGGGGTCGACGTCCCGTGGGCGTTGACGTGGTCGACGTCCTCGGCCTGCCAGCCCGCGTCGCGCAGCGCGGCGTCGACGGCGGCCCGTGCGACGTCCCCCGAAGGGTGCGGGCTGGTGGGGTGGTGGGCGTCGGTGGTGGCGCCGGTGCCCGCGATCAGCGCCCGGGGGGCGGCTCCTCTGGCGCGGGCGTCGTCGGCCCGCTCCAGGACCATGACGGCCGCGCCCTCGCCCATGACGATTCCGGCCCGGTCGGCGGCGAAGGGGCGGCAGAGGCGGGCGGGGTCGCCGTCCCGCGGTGCCGCCGCGCCGGAGCGGGCGAAGCCGGTCATGGCGACCGGGAACACGATCGACTCGGTGGCCCCGGCAATGGCGATGTCGCACTGGCCCAGGGTCAGCATGTCCCGGGCCACCGACAGGGCGGTCACCCCGGACGAACAGGCCGTGCACGGGGCCAGGCTGGGCCCGGTGGCCCTCATCGCGATGGCGATCTCGGCCGCGGGCATGTTCGGGATGGTCAGCAGGATGCCCGAGGGTGAGGTGGCCTCGGGACCGCGCCGCTCCAGGGCGACGGCCTGTTCGGTGAGTCCGGCGGACCCTCCGCTGCTGGTGCCGACCACGACGGCGACCCGGGCGCCGTCCCAGCGCTCCGGGTCGAGCCCGGCGTCGGCGACCGCCTCCCGGGCGGCCAGGAGGGCGAACTTGACGTACCGGCCCATCCGGAACGCGGTCCGGCCGCCGACCGCTTCGTCGAGGTCGATGCCGGAGACGGTACAGGCGAAGTCGACCGCGCAGCCGCGCAGTTCGGGGACGGTGCGGGCGGGCGAGAGGCCCGCGCAGACGCCGTCCCAGGTGGTGTCGGTGGTGTGGCCGACCGGGGTGATCATCCCCAGTCCTGTCACGGCGATGGCGGGTCGCTTCATCGGGTGTTGCTCACCGGCACCGTCGCCTCGGCCGCCGCGGGGCCGACGGCCGCGTCGATGTACGCGGAGATGTCGGCCAGCGTGGCGTCCTTGTAGAGCTTCTCGGAGTCGGCGTCGACGCCCAGGGTCTCCTTGATGATGACGGCGAACTCGGCGACCGCGAGGGAGTCCATCTCCAGGCTGTCCATGGTGGAATCCGGCAGGATCTCGGCGGCGGGCACCTTGAACGTCCCGGTGAGCACCTCGGTGATCTTGGGGTGAATGGTCTGCATGGTGATTCCTCTCATCGGCGTCCGGTCGGCTTCTCGCTGAGCGGCGGGTGGGCGAACGCGGCGACCCATCGCCCGAAATAACTGGATGACGATCTTCCGGTTACGCCTTGCGGCGAACCGATTCGTCTACGCTCACCTGCGGCTTCTCGAACCATCGGGAGAGCACCGATGTGGTTCCCCAGTACGCCAGCAGAACCCCGCGGGTGCCGAGCGCCGCGACCTTCTCCCGCAGCGGGCGCCTCCGGCTGCCGCAGACGGGCTGCCGGAACTCCGCCGCGCGGCCCCGGATGCCCGCCCGGCGGCCCCGGTGCCAGGGCCCCTCGGGGTCGTCGTAGACCTCCGCGTAACCGGGTCCGGCGATCGGCCAGTCCGACATCAGGCGCTCGGGAAGCGCGAAGGACGCCACCAGGGCGGGGGTGTGTTCGGCCACGACGACGGTCGCCTCCTCCACCGCGTCGGGCAGAGAGGTGACCTGATCGGCGGTCAGCCGTCCGGAGGCGAGCAGGTCACCGCTGTTGCGGGCGGTCCACCGGAGCGCGAAGAGCCTGCGCAGCTCGGTCAGCCGTTCGCGCGCCCCGCCCTCGGGCGTGGCGGCGACGGCCTCGGCGTACGCCTCGTCCGCCTGCCGGTAGGCGTAGGCCTCGACGCCGCGCAGCGCGGCCGACGACGCGGCGTTCCAGCGGCCGAGCGGGTCGCCGGGCGGGGCGGCGCTCATCCGCTCGCGGGCACGGGCGAACCAGAGGTCCTCGACGGCCGCGATCAGCCGGCCGAGGAAGGCGGGATCGTCCAGGTCGCCGGGGCCGTCGCTCATCGCCTCGTCCCGGTCGGTGACACGGAAGAGCATCTCGGCTGCGGCCTTGGCGTGCACGGCGAGATTGTCGCCCTCGGCGGTGATCGCGCCCTCGATGCCGGTGAACAGCTCGGTCATCCCGTTGTTCTCCAACAGCCCCTGGGCTCCGCACCGTTCGCGGCACTCGACGATGACGGCGCGCGCCTGCCAGGTGATCCACCCCTTGGCGACGGCCACCAGGCGCTCCGCCTCGCCCCTCCCGGTCTCCGGGGCCGACTCCCAGCGGTGCAGGGCCCTGCGGTGCAGCAGGCTCATCGCGTAGACGGTGGCCATCGCTGCGGCCAGCGGCCCGTGGTGGGTGCGGTGCGCGTACACCGGGACCCGCCGCGCGGCGCGCGATCCCGAGATCATCCGGTGTCCGGCGTACCGGACGGCGATGGCGAGGGTGACCCGGGCGGAGCCGACCGCGCAGGCGCTCATGGAGAGCTTGCCGGGGGTGACCCGGCCGATGGAGGCGAGGAACCGCCTTCTGCGGTTGGGCACTTCACTGCGGAACCGGCCGTCGTCGTCGATCCGCCCCTGCTGTCCGGCGAGCAGCGCGTCACGCGGGACGAAGCAGCGGTCGAAGGAGGTCAGGCAGTGGTCGACCGGGGAACCCATCCGGGCGGGCAGCCGCCGCACCCGGACGCCGGGCAGGGCGCGGTGGGCGTCGGTGAGCGGGGCGAGGAAGAGGAAGACCCCGTGGTCGGCGCCGTCGACGAGCAACCGGGCCGCGACCACACCGGACTTGGGGCCCCCGGCCGGGCTGGTGTTGGGCATGAACTTCTGCGCCCCGGCGTGCGGGGTGTGCAGGAGGAAGCCGTCGCGTTCGCGGTCGTACGTCGCGGTCGTCTCGATGGCCGCCGCGTCGTTGCCGTGCGCCACCTCCGTACAGAGGAAGGTTCCCACGCGCCGCAGGGCGAGGAAGTCCGACAAGTCGCGCAGCGTGCCCGCGTCGTGGTCGAGGAGGCTGCCGAGGAAGAGGTTGTAGTGGATGCCCGCCACGGTGGTCAGCGCCGGGTCGACGGGGCCGAGCCACTCGTGCAGGGCGGCCAGCGCCCGGGGGTCGGCGGCCAGTCGCGCGCCGCTGTCGAGCGCGTTGTTGAGAATGCGCAGGCGGTGGTAGGAGAGGGCGAGTCGTTCGTCCGGGGTGCCGCCGCCGGGACGACGAAACGGTTCTGTTGTGAGTAGTCGACGCCAGAATCCGTGCTCCTCGCGGAAGTTCGACCCGAAGAGAGCTGCGGTCAGCGAATCGTTGGCGGACGGCGGGGCCGCGTCATTCGTGGTTACGGTCACAACAAATTAACGATCAAGGAACGGCGAGGACACCCCTCGCCGTCCCGAAATGCCCCCGTATATCAGGCGCGTTGGAAGGCGAGGACGACGTTGTGGCCGCCGAAGCCGAAGGAGTGGCTCAGCGCCGTCTCGACCCGCTGGTGACGGGGCTCCTTCGTCACACAGTCGAGCGGGAAGGCGTCGGGGAGCGCGTCCAGGTTGGCGATCGGCGGAACGGCGGAACGTTCCAGCGTCAGGACGGTGGCCACCGCCTCGATCGCGCCCGCCGCCGCCAGGGTGTGACCGATGACGCCCTTGGGGGCGGTCACCGGCGGCCGGTGCGGGAAGAGCCGGGAGATGAGGGTGGTCTCCATGGCGTCGTTGAGGGGCGTGGAGGTGCCATGGGCGTTGATGTGGTCGACATCGCCCGGCGTCCAGCCCGACTGGTGCAGCGCCGCCTGGACCGCCCGCTGGGCGCCGTGTCCGTCGGGGGCCGGGGCGGTGGGGTGGTGGGCGTCCGTGCTGGAACCGGCCCCGGTGAGCAGGGCGCGCGGGCGACGGCCCCGGGCGCGGGCCTTCTCCTCGCGCTCCAGGACGAGCATGGCGGCGCCCTCGCCGATGACGAAGCCGTCCCGGTCGGCGGCGAACGGGCGGGAGGCGGCCGCCGGGTCGCCGGCGCGCGTGGACAGCGCACCCATCCGGGCGAAGGCGGTGACCACCAGCGGGGTCAGCACCGACTCCGCACCGCCCGCCACGACCACGTCGCAGCTGTCGCCGAGCAGCAGATCGCGGGCGACGGCGACGGCGGTGGCCCCGGAGGCGCAGGCGGTGGCGGGGGCGAGGCTCGGCCCGCCCGCCTTCAGCGCGATGGCGACCTCGCCCGCCGCCGCGTTGGGGATCATCATCGGGACGAGCAGCGGGGAGACCGCCTCGGGGCCCGAGGCCGCCAGCCTGGCCGCGTTGTCGACGAGTACGGAGACGCCGCCGACGCCCACGCCGAGCACCACGCCGACCCGGGTGCCGTCCCACCGGGCTGGGTCGAGGCCGGCGTCGGCGACGGCCTGCCGGGCGGCCACCAGGGCCAGCTTCACGAACCGGGCCATCCGCCACACCGACCGGCCGCCCACCGCCGCGTCCAGGTCGATGCCGTCGACCGGACAGGCGAAGTCGACCGGCAGACCGGCCAGTTCCTCGCACCGCCGGGCGGTGGACCGCCCGGAGCACAACCCCTCCCAGAAGCTGTGCTCGTCCGCCCCTGCGGGTGTCACCAGGCCGATCCCCGTCACCGCGACGGCGGTGCCGGCTCGGGCCTCGGTGCCCTGATCAGCGGGGAGCGTCATGCTGTGTTCCTTCCATAGAATCCGTGCACATGGTCTGCGGGGTCCCCGGCCAGCGAAGTGCCGCCGAACCCCAGGTCAGTCCGCCCCCGAACGCGGTGAGCAGCACCCGGTCGCCGGCGCGGAGGCGGCCCTCGTCCGCCGCGTCGGCCAGGGCCAGCGGGATGGAGGCGGCGCCGGTGTTGCCGACCCGCTCCAGATGGGTGACACAGCGCTGCGGTGCGATGCCGACCCGCTCGGCGACGGCGCGCAGGATCCGGGCGTTGGCCTGGTGCGGCACGAAGCGGTCGACCTCCGCCGGGTCCCAGCCGACCCGGTCCAGGAGCGTCCGGCAGGAGCCGGTCATCCGCTCGACGGCGTGCTGGTAGACGGTGCCGCCCCGCATCCGGAAGAACCCGTCGCCCAGCCCCGGCGGCTTTCCGCTCGCCCGGGCGCGGGCACCGCCGCCGGGGACGGTGATCAGGTCGTAGCCCGTGCCGTCGCTGCCCAGGTCGAACGCGAGCAGTTCCCCGGGGTCGCCGGAGCGCCCGGCCGCCACCAGGGCGGCGCCCGCCCCGTCGCCGAAGACGACGCCCGCCGAGCGGTCGGCCGGGTCGAGCCAGGTCGAGTAGACGTCGGCGCCGACGAGCAGGATCCGCCCGTAGAGGCCCGAGGCGACCAGCCCGTGGCAGACGGCGAGTCCGTAGACGAAGCCGCTGCACACGGCGGCGATGTCCAGCGCCGGTACGGTGCCGAGCCCGAGCCGGGCCGCGAGCGCGGGGGCGGTGCCGGGGCAGAGGTGGTCGGGGGTGGCGGTGGCGAGGACCACCGCGTCCACCTCGCCCGCCGCCGGGGCGCGGGCCAGCAGCCGCGAGGCCGCCTCGAAGGCGAGGTCACCGGTGGCGACGCCCGGTCCGGCCCGGTGCCGGCTGCCGATGCCGGTGCGGCGGCGCACCCAGGCGTCATCCACCTCCCAGTCGGCGGGCAGCCGGTCGTTGCCGACCGGTTCCCCCGGCACCCAGCCCGCCACGCTCTGCAGCACCGCCGTGCGCACCCCGGCCGCTAAGACGCCCGCCCGCGCCCCCGGCTCCGTACCACCCTCGGCCGTCCGTCTCCTCGCCACCCGTCGCCCCGATCCCGTTGTCGTACTGCATCGGGTTGACGAACGGCGGAACGTCTCACGAGGGTGCGTTCGACTGCGCCGAACGGGTCATGACGAGGCGTCAGTTGGGGGGCAGGACACTCCCGAGGGCCGCCCGGAGCTCGTCCGTGCCGGGCGGGTTGGCCCCGGCCCGGGAGACGGTCACGGCGGCGGAGGCGACCGCGTGGCGCAGGACGCCGGCAAGGGTCTCCCGGTCCACGGCGCGCAGCCGGTCCCGGGCGTCCGGGCCCAAGAGCCCCTGCACGGCGAGGGCGTGGAGCGTCCCCGACATGAACGCGTCGCCCGCGCCCACGGTGTCGGCGACGTCGACGGGCGGGGCCTGTACCGTGATCCGGCCATCCGGCAGAACGGCCAGCGCCCCGTCGCCGCCCCGGGTCACGAGCACCACGGCGGGCCCGAGCTCCAGCCAGCGTCGGGCGACCCGCTCCGGCTCCTCCCCCGGGTACAGCCACTCCAGGTCCTCGTCGCTCGCCTTGACCAGGTCGCTCAGCCCCACGCACTCCTCGACCCGGCGGACGGCCGCGGCGCGGTCGCCCATGAGGGCGGGCCGCACATTGGGGTCGTAACTGACGGTCGCGGTGGGCCGGGCGGCGCGCACGAGGTCCAGGACGGCGGCCGATCCGGGCTCCACCACCGCACCGATCGACCCGGTGTGCACATGGGCCGGCGCGGGTTCGACGGCGACCGGGGCGAGGGTCCAGCCGACGTCGAAGGCGTACGAGGCCTGCCCCGCCTCGTCCAGGGTGACGGCGGCCGACGGGGTGGGCGCGGTGGAGCCGTCGGTGCGGACGTCGACGCCGCCGGAGGCCAGATGCTCCCGGATGAGCCGTCCGTTCTCGTCCGGGCCGAGCTGGGTGAGAAGGACGGCGCGGTGGCCGAGGCGGGCCAGGCCGTACGCGACGTTGGCGGGGCTGCCGCCCGGGTGGACCCGGGGGGCCTCGTCCGGCAGCCGGACGATGTCGGCGACGCATTCACCGATGACCAGCAGTTCGCTGTGGTCGAGCATGGGGGCGGTTCTCCTCAACTGCCGTGACATGGGTGTCCTGGTAGGCGGCGCGGCCTCGGAACACGGCCGGGTGAGCCCGGGCTCACTGTGTCCTCGATCCGGGCCCGTCGGTGGCCAGCGGTGTCAGGAGGTCTGCCGGACGAGGTTTCGACGGGTGGGCCCGCTCCGGTTCGGGAGCTGCGGTCTCCGTGCGCGGCGCGGAGTCCGGGAGCGGCTTCACGGGGGCGGCGCGGCGGACCCAGAGCAGCGCTCCGGCCAGCACGGCGGCGGCGGCCAGCAGCCAGGGCAGCGGGCCCGTGGGCAGGGTGCCCGCGGCCAGTCCGGCGCCGGCGGCGACCAGTTGCAGCGAGAGCGACTGGACGGAGAGGGCGGTGGCCCGGCCCGAGGTGTCGACCCGGCGGTGCAGCAGATCTCTCTCGTTGGGTCCCGCCGCCCCGAGGCCGAGGTACACCAGCCCGTAGCCGGTGACGGCGGCCGCCGTGGCGAGGGTGCTCATCGTGTGCGCGGTGAGCCCGAGCAGGGTCAGCCCCAGCCCCACCAGCCCGAGGCTCGCGAGGACCGCCCGCTCGCTGCTGCCGGCGAACCGGGCTACGAGCGGCGCGAGTTGGCTGCCGAGGGCGGAGCAGAGGAACCCGGCGCAGGCCAGCCCGGCGAAGACCAGGGCCCCGGATTCGGCCGTCCCCATGAGGGCGGCGGCCCGGCCCGGGGTGAGGAGCTCGACGGCCGCGAGGGCGGCCCCGGCGGCGCTCGCGGTCAGCAGGATGCGCCGGATCAGGGCGTCCCGGGCGCCGAGCCGGAGCCCGGCGGCGATCGCGGCGGGCACGCCGCCCACGACCCGGCGCACGGTGGTGCGGGGCCGGGGCGGTTCGGGCAGGGCGCTCAGGACGGAGAGGACGAAGACGACCTCGACCAGCGCGCCGAGCAGGGCGGGCACGGAGAGCGGGATCACGAGCCCGCCGGTCGTTGCGGCCAGCCACTCCCCCGCGCCGGGGGCGAGGCCGAGCAGCCAGGGCAGCCCGCCGCCGAGCAGGGTGCCGAGCGCGAGGGCGGCCGAGGTGGCGGCGCTGCCGCGCGCCAGTCCCGTACGCAGATCGGCGCCGCGTCCCGCGTGGGCGTGGACGGTGTCGACGTACCAGGCCTCGGCGGGACCGCTGGACAGGGCGCGGGCGAGACCCATCAGGCCCATGCCGAGGGCGATGGCCCAGCCCGCCGCGCCGAGGCCGATGAGGGTGAAGGCGGTGAGGTTGAGCAGCCCGGCGACGGCCAGGACGGGGCGTCTCCCGATGACGTCGGAGAGTCCGCCGGTGGGCAGTTCCATCGCGGCGGCCGTGAGGGAGTGCGCGGCGTAGAAGCCGGCGATGGCGGCGAGGCCCATGCCCCGTTCGGTGAAGAGGAGCACTCCCGTCGCGATGGACATGCCGATGGGGAGCCAGAAGAGGAACGAGACCGCGACGTACCGGCGGCGCGCGGTCGCCTCGTCGAGGCCTCTGTGCCCCGGGGCGTCGGTGGCGCGGACCGACCCGCCGGTCATGGGGCGTCTCCGGCGGCGGGGGCGTCCTGGTCGGCCGCCGTTTCCGTACCCGTCTCCGGCTCCGTACCGGTCTCCTGCTCCGGGGCCAGCGGGAGTCCGGCGGTGAACAGCACGACCTGCTCGGCCCGGGGGTCTTCGGCGTCCCGGGCCGTCAGCTCGTCCGTCTTCGCGCGGAACGCCTCCCACAGCTCGGCGAGGGACTCCGGCGTGAGCCGGGGCATCAGGTCGCTGACACCCGACGGCTCCTGCCACTCCCGGCCCAGCCGGCCGCTTTCCAGGTCCGCCTCGTGGCGGTCCAGGGACTGCTGGAGGTGCTCGATCTGCCGACGGTGCAGGACACTGAGGATCACGCTGCCGCCGGGGCTGCGGTGCATCGCCTCATTGCTCCACGAGGTGACGTCGTGCACGGACTTCCAGCGCCGTTCCCGGCCGTCACGGTGGTCGGCCTCGGCGACGAACCCGTACTTGGCGAGCACCCGCAGGTGGTAGCTGGTGGAGGCGGAGGACTCCTCCGTCCTCACCGCGAGTTCACTGGCGGTGGCCGGTCCGTGCTGTCGCAGCAGCCCGAGCAGGGTGAGGCGCAGGGGGTGGGTGAGCGCCTTGAGGGCGGCCCCGTCCCGCTCCGGATCGAGTACGCGACGACCGTCTTCGCTGTCCATGACCGCAGCGTAGAGCGGCGGGAGCACTTTCCCAAAGTATTTTTGCAGAATATTTTTTGGAAACCTGGCGGGGAACCCCGACCGACGCCCGTCAGGCCTCCCCCCGGGCCTGCCTCCGCGCCCGCAGAACCTCCATCACGTCGCGGCACCAGTCACGATTGGCGCGCTCGAAGTCCCGCCCTCGGCGGCAGGTGAGATACGGGCCGACGCGCGCACCCCGGAGCAGGAACTCCGCTTCGTCCAGTCCTCCGCGCATCCTGCGCAACTGCTCCTCGAACAGCGCGGCCTTGGCTTCGGCGAACGCGTACCGCTCGGTGAGCCGATCGATCAGTACGCCGGCGTCGAGGTGGTCGGCCGCCTGGACCTGGACCAGCAGGTCCTCCCGGAGGAAGGCGGGTTTGGCCGTGGCGGACGCGAAGCTCTCCAGCTCGGCCAGCCCCTCGCCGGTGACCCGGAACAGCCGCTTGTTGGGGCGCGCCTCCTGGACGACCTCGCGCCCCGCGACCAGACCTTCCTTCTCCAGCCTGGCCAGCTCCGCGTAGACCTGCTGCGGCAGGGCGTGCCAGAAATTCGCGACGCCCGCCGCGAACGCCTTCGTCACCTGATAGCCGCTCAGCTCCTCGTCGAGCAGCGCCGCCAGCACCGCGTGGCGCAACGCCATCGGACCGCCTCCCTCTCAGCCGTGTCCGGGTCCGGCCAGGTCCGAGCGGATCCCCGTCCACCCCTGTCCGGAACACCGACCCTCATGATAGTCATGAAAGTGACTAGTCACTTTCATGACTATGCGGCGCTTCTCAACGAGGGCGCACCTCACCAAGGAGGACACATGACCGACGCAGTGGACCGTTTCCGCGCCGCCGTCGACAGCCGCGACCTCGGCGCCCTGGACGATCTGTTCACCGAGGACGTCCGGCTCTACAGCCCGGTGAAGTTCACCCCGTTCGAGGGCAGGCCGGCGGTGCTGGGACTGTTCGGCGTCCTGCTGCGCACCTTCGAGGACTTCCGCTACGTCGGCGAGTTCGCGGGCGCCTCGCAGACCAGCGCCGACGGGACCGAGGCCCAGTCGGCGGTTCTGCTCTTCCGGGCGACGGTCGGCGGCAAGGAGATCCATGGCATCGACCTCCTGCACCTGGACGAGGACGGACGCGTCAAGGAGTTCACCGTGATGGTCCGCCCCGCCTCCGCCGTCCAGGCGCTGGGCGAGGCGGTGCTCGCCGGACTGGTCGCCGACGGACTGGCCCCCGCCCCGTAAGCGCGCCCACCCCGCGACAGCGCTCCGTCACGGTGCTCCGGCTCAGCTCGGCCGCGCCGTCTCCAGGGCGTCCGCGACCAGGCCCAGGAACCGGGCGTGGTCGCGGGGCCCGTAGAGGGGCTCGGGGTTCCACGGGACGACGGGCGTCGGCACGCCCTCGCTCCCGCGCAGCTCTTCCAGGGGGGCGGCGTGGGCGCGGATGTCGGTCAGGATCACCTCGGGGCGCAGCGCGAAGGTGTCGGTGCGGTCGAGCGTGGACCAGTTGGCCCCCGGGCCCTCGGCGGGCTCCACGAGCCGGACGCCCAGTTCGGTGAGCACCCGCAGCTCGGGCCACATCTTCGGGCGTGCGACATGCGCCTGGTCCGGGCCGGCCGGGGAGAGGGCGAGCACCCGGGGCGCGTCGCCGGAGGTGGCGGCGACGACGGCGCGCAGCCGCTCCCGGGCGGCGTCCAGGTCGCGGTCCGCGCCCGGCCGGTCCGGGGCGCCGAGCGAGCGGGCCAGTTCGGCGAACCGGTCGCCGATCTCACCGAACGTACGGGCCTGGCTGACGTCGAGGACGACCACCGGGACCCGCTCCTCCAGCGGCTTGGCCGTCTCGGGTGCCAGCCCGTAGACATGGCCGCCGCCGTAGCTGACGGCCACCACGAGGTCCGGCGAATCGCTCAGCAGCCGCTCGACGTCGAGGGTGCTGCCCGCACCGGCGTACGCGACCTCCTCCAGCGGCAGGGTCCCGGTCTTCGCCGTGTCGGGGTCGGGCCCGTCGTGGTCGGAGCCGAAGATCCCCACCGGCCGGATTCCGAGATCCCACAGGGTGGCCCCGGCCTGAACGTAGGCCAGCACCCGCCCCGGCGGCCGGGGCGCCGTCGACTGCTGACCCCGGTCGTCGGAGAACCGCCATTCGCTCTGTTCCGTCACGTCACACACGCCCCTCTGCCGCCGACTGCCGTTCCATTCGTGCGAGTTCGTACACGTGTACCTGCCCACCTCCTCGCCGCCACACCCCTCTGGCCAGGGAACAAACAGCCGCCGGGCGGGTGCGGGCACGACGGGCGAGTCACGTCACCCAGTGTTATGAATAAGTCACTTTCAGCTATGGGGTGGCGTCCGGCCGTCCCCTTCCGGACGGAGCCGACTCACCGTGCACGCGACCCTCGTGAAGGCAGCCCTGGCCGTCGGCGTCGGTGCGGCGCTCTGCGCAGCCTCGGCCACCGCTCCGGCCACGGCGCGTTCGGCGGAGGAAGCGGCGAGGGCGGCGTGCCCCGTGGTCGATGTGCTGGTCGTCCACACACCGAAGGCCGCCAAGCAGGTCGGCGGCGCGCACCGGGTGCCCGCCTCGGCCCAGCGGATCGCGACGCGGATGAACCGGTCCCTGGCCGGGGGCGGTCTCTGCGGCATCATCCGCGTCGTCCACCCGTACACGGCGACCGACTACGAGGGGTCGGAGGAGTTCCGTGCCGCGTACGCCCTCCTCAAGGACCACGCGTCGGCGGGGCTCGGACGGCAGGTGCACGAACAGCGGGCGCGGTACGGCGCCGATCTGGTCACCCTGGTCGTGGACCGGCCGGAGCGGGGCGGCGGCACGGCGGACTACACGCCCGCGCTCGACGGTTCCACGGACGAGTACGCCTACGCGGTCGTCGACGTCGACGGGATCGACCTGGATTCGGCGAGCCACGAGATCGGCCACAACCTGGGCCTCGCCCACGACCGTACGACGCTGGCGGGCAAGGCGGACGGCTCGATGAGCGTGAGCCGGAACCGCCCGTACAACACCGGCTGGATCACCGAGGACGGCACGCGCTACACGATCATGGCGTACCGCTCCGCGTGCGGGGACCACTGCCGGCGGATCAGCCGGTTCTCCAGCGCGACGGGAACGTGGGAGGGCCACCGGCTGGGCGACGCGGACAACGACGGCGTACGGGTGCTGCGCGAGACCATGCCGATCGTCGCCGGGTATCGCACCAGGGGCTGATACCGCGCCACGCCCCGGGAGGTTTCCGCACCCCGCCGCTCGGGCCGTCACCGGGCCGGGTCTACGTTCACAGCAGGGCGACTCGCGACAGGTCGTCGATCCGAACGTCTAAGGACCCGCCATGGAACGCATGCGCGCCGCGCGTCTCCACCTCCCCAGCCGCACCCTCGCCGTGGCGGAGGTGGACAGGCCCGTGCCCGGCCCCGGCGAGGTGCTGGTGAGGGTGAGGGCCGCGGGGGTGTGCCTCTCCGACGTGCACCTCGTCGACGGCACGTTGACCCCGCTGTACCTGGAGGGGGACACGGTCACCCTGGGCCACGAGGTGGCCGGGACCGTCGCGGAGGCGGGACCGGACGCCGCGGGGTGGGCGGTCGGTGACCGGGTGGTCCTCCAGGCCGGCGAGACGCGTCGGGGCCGGACGCACACCCGGGGCGTCGACTACGACGGCGGCTGGGCCGAGTACGCCCTCGCCACCGTGTCGACCCTCGTCGCCCTGCCCGACTCGATTCCCTTCGAACAGGCGGCGATCATCCCGGACGCGGTCTCGACGCCGTGGGCGGCGGTGACCGCCACCGGCGACGTCCGGGCCGCCGAGGCCGTGGGCGTCTGGGGCGCGGGCGGGCTCGGCGCGCACGCCGTGCAGCTGCTGCGGACCGTGGGCGCGCACCCGGTCGTCGCGGTGGACCCCGCCCCGGCGGCCCGTCGGCGGGCCCTGGAGTTCGGGGCCGACCTGGCGCTGGACCCCGCCGATCCGACCTTCCGCGAGCGCGTGCTCGGGGCGACGGGCGGTGCGGGCCTGGCGGCGGCGTTCGACTTCGCCGGGGTACCCCCGGTCCGTGAGCAGGCGCTGACCGTACTGGCCCCGAAGGGGCGGCTGGTGCTGGTGGGGCTGACCGACCAGCCGCTTGTCGTGCCCCACGGCACGCTGTTCAGCTTCCTCCAGCACCGGATCCTGGGCCACTACGGCTCGGAGGGCCACCATGTGGAGCAGCTCGTCCGGCTCGCGGAGGGCGGCCGGCTGGACTTCTCCCGGTCGGTCACCGATGTCCTGCCGCTGGACGAGGTGGCGTCGGCGGTGGAGCGGATGGAGACCAAGGAGGGCGACCCGGTCCGGCTCATCCTGCGGCCGTGACGGCCCCGCCCGCCGCGGTGCCGGACCCGCCCGCCTCCTTCGCACCCGCGCCGGCTTCCCGCTCCGGCCCGCTCCTCGCCAGCTCGACGTTGAACTGGGCTCCGGCCAGCAGCGACAGGTTGGCGAACCACACCCAGATGAGGAAGACGACGAGCCCGGCGAGCGACCCGTACAGCCTGCTGTAGCTGCCGACCTGGGTCGCGTAGAGGGCGAACAGCGCCGATGCGGTGAGCCAGAGGAACGCGGCGAGGATCCCACCGGGCAGGCCCCGGCGGATACCGCGTGCGGAGCGGGGACCCGTGCTGAAGAGGACCATGATCAGGCAGGCGACGAGGCAGACGAGGAGCGGCCACTTCAGTGCCGCCCACAGGGTCTCCCCCTCGTGCGGGAGGCCGATGCCGCGGCCGAGCCAGCGGGCCAGCGGACCGGTCATGACGAGGGCGAACGCGCTGGTCATGAGCAGGAGGAGCAGGCCGATCGCCGAGACGACGATGATGTGCGCCTGCCGCAGGGGCGGGCGCGTCTCCCGGACGCCGTACATCGCGTGCAGGGCCCGGCGGAAGACCGCGAGGTAGCTGCACGCGGACCACACGGCGCTCACGGATCCGGTCGCGACGAGCAGCCAGACGGCGGAGCGCTGCTCGGTGGCCGCCTCCAGCGGCTTGCGCAGCGCGTCGCCGGACTCGGCGGGGGCGAACGCGGTGATGTCGGCGATGAGGGCGCCGGTCGCATCGGGGTTGGCGAGCCCGATCACGGACACGGTGACCAGGAGCGCCGGGAGCAGGGCGAGGATGGCGTAGTACGTCAGGGCGGCGGCCCAGTCGGTGACGTCGTCGTTCCACAGGGAGACCGGGGTGCGGCGCAGAGCGGTGCGCCAGCGGCGGGGTGGTGCGGCGGGTCCGGCGGTGGGGGCGGTGCTGTCCGCGGCGGACGCGGTCTGGGTGGGCAAGCTGGTACTCCGGGGACGTGGGCGAACGCGGGGGGGGGTGGGGTGACCTGCCCGTGCCCGGACGTGCCGACCCCGCACGATCCTCTCCTGCCACGTCGCGGCCGAAGCACACCTGGGGGGCGTGCCCTGTCGATCCGGGCGGGTCAGTCGTTGACGGCCGTGAGCAGGACCACCGCGTCGCTGAGCGCCAGCAGCCCGTGCCGTTCCTGCGGAATCGGGTGCAGGGTTCCGGCGGGAAGCTCCGCGTCGCCGGACCCGGCGGTGAGGCGGACGCTGCCGCGCAGGACGAGGAGCGAAGCGGCGGGCGGCGCGTTGTGCTCGTCGAGCGCGGTCCCCTCGGTGAGGGCGATCACCGTCTGGCGCAAGGGGGGCTGCTGGAGCAGGAGGTGGGCGCTGCGGCCGTGGGCGGAGGCGCGGGCGGCGGTCAGGTGTTCCTCGGCGAGTGCGTTGAGGTCGTCCATGTGCCCCACTGTGCCGCAGCCGCACGCGCCCCGCGATCCTGACGTGCCCGGACGGCGTCCGGGCCGCCCTGGCGGCCCGGACTCAGCGGGGCGCCTTCGCGGTGGAGCCCCGTACCACCAGCTCCGGCTCGAACAGCAGCTCGTCCGGCGGGAGCGTCCCGCCCTGGATGCCCGCGCAGAGCAGTTCGACGGCGGCCCGGCCCATGGCCTCGATGGGCTGGCGGATGGTGGTGAGCGGGGGTTCGGTGCAGTTCATGAACGCCGAGTCGTCGTAGCCGACGACCGAGATGTCGGACGGCACCCCGAGGCCGCGCCTGCGGGCCGCGCGGACGGCGCCGAGCGCCAGGGGGTCGCTGGCGCAGATGATCCCGGTGACGCCCCGCTCCAGCAGTCGGGAGGCCGCCGCCTGGCCGCCCTCCAGGGAGAACATCGAGCGCTCGACGTGCGCCTCGGTCAGCTCGCCGCCGGTGGCCGACGCAACGGACCGGGCCGCGGCGAGTTTGCGGCGGGAGGGCACGTGGTCGGAGGGGCCCATCACCACGCCGATGCGCTCGTGGCCGAGGGAGGCGAGGTGGCGCCAGGCGCGCTCGATCGCGACGGCGTCGTCACAGGAGACGCAGGGGAAGTCGAGCCCTTCTATGGGGGCGTTGATCAGCACGACGGGGATGCGGCGCTCGGCGAGGCGGTGGTAGTGCTCATGGGCCTCGTCCGCCTGGGCGAACAGGCCGCCGGCGAAGACCACGCCGGAGACCTGCTGCTGGAGCAGGAGGTCCACGTAGTCCGCTTCGGAGACACCGCCCTTGGTCTGGGTGCACAGGACGGGGGTGAGCCCCTGCTGGGCGAGGGCGCCGCCGATCACCTCCGCGAAGGCGGGGAAGATCGGGTTCTGCAGTTCGGGCAGCACGAGGCCGACGAGTCGGGCGCGCTCGCCCCGCAGTTGGGTGGGCCGCTCGTAGCCGAGGACGTCCAGGGCCGTCAGCACGGACTGCCGGGTGGTCCGGGACACCCCGGGCTTGCCGTTCAGCACCCGGCTCACCGTGGCCTCGCTGACCCCAACCTTCTTGGCAACCTGAGCAAGTCGTCGCGTCATGTCGCAAGACTAACGTAAGCACTGCAAGCAATTGACTTATCAACGCAAGGATTGCACGCATAGGGGCGCTTCCCGGCCAGTGGGAAGCGCTCCCTTTGCGGGCCCTTCGGCCTCCTCTCCGGGCTACGGGTTGATGTTGATCTTGAAGCCGGGTGTGGTGTTCCTGATGTCCTGGGCGTTGTCGCTGAGCTTCAGGCCGTTGAAGGTGACCTCGCCGACGGCGGGACCCTGACCGGCCTCCGGCATCTCGTTGGCCCACAGCCCGAAGCCGGACTTGGCGTCGAACGCGTCACCGCTCTTGCGCGCCCCCGAGATGGAGATGTCGCTGAGCACGGTGTCCTTGATCGGGAACTGGGGCTGTCCGCCGACGTAGTTCGTCTGGAACATGATCCCGCTGTAGGTGGGATCGACGATGTCGACGTCCGAGATCCGGATGCCCTGGAACACCTTCGACGCCGAGAAGAGCCAGATCCCGGGGAAGGTCTGCGCTCCCCAGAAGTGACCGCCCGCGCGCACGATCGAGACGTTCTCGATCTTCGTCGGTCCGGTCCCGAAGCCGTTCATCGGATAGCCGAAGTCCAGTGAGCTGACCGTGATCCCGGAGTACACCAGGGTGTCGGCGATGTGGATGTTGCGGAAGGTGTTGTCGTACCCGCCGTAGACGGCGATGCCCGCCGCGCGCCAGGTGAGGATCGAGGTCAGGTTCTCGTAGACGTTGTTCTTCATGTCCGCTCCCCCGGCGTCGATCGCCGAGAAGAGCGCGAAGCTGTCGTCACCGGTGGCCCGCGCCTCGTTGTTGGCCACGAGGTTGTCGGTGGACCCGTTGGTCATGTTGACGCCGTCGGCGAACATGTTGCGGATCCGGGAGTTCTTGATGGTGACGTTGTCGGTGTTCGCGCCCCAGTAGAGGCACACCATGTGCTCGTTCCAGATGTTGTCGATGACGATGTCCGACACGTTCGAGAAGTCGAAGACCTTGCCGGGCCCGTCGATCCGGGACGCGTAGTTGCCGAAGTACGCGAAGTTCGCGAACGACGACCCCTTGGCGGCGGCCTCGGCCCGGAAGCCGACATCGGTGTTGTCCTGCGTGGACGGGGCGTTGAAGCGGGTGTACCAGGGGCCGGCCCCGACCACCTTGACGGCCTTGCCGTAGACCTGGAACTTGCTCGCCGTGCTGTACTCCCCCGCCGGGAGGTAGACGCCCACCAGCGTGCCGGTGGTGTCCATGCGGACCTTGTCCAGGGCGTTCTGGACGTCCTGGTGGGTGAAGCCCGCCGGCACGGTGTACGTGGCGGGGTTCGGGTTGGCGACCGGTGCGACCTGCTCCAGGTTGATGAAGTCGATCGCGTACGTGCTCGTGTTGGCGCTGTCCTTCTGGAGCCGGATCCTGGACCCCGCCGGGACCGTCTTGCCCAGCAGCACGTTCGCCTCGTCGTAGATGTGACGGGGCGCACCGGAGCCCGGGGAGTTGCCGGGCGCGGCCTCGTTCCCGTACAGCCAGGCGAATTTCGAGGTGAGGTCGATCTTCTTCAGGAAGACGCCGTCGACGTAGACGTTCAGCGTGGAGTCGATGCCTCCGCCGCCCGGGGCGTCGGGGATGGAGAACCGGGTGACCAGGGTGTTGGTCGAGGCCCGGGTGGTGAACTCGACGTAGTTGCCGGTGTTGTTGAGCGTGACGGCCTTGCGCCCCGAGGCTTCGCCCGCGATGTCGCCGACGGTCCGGTTCGGACCGACGACCTGTGCGCCGCCGCCGGTCGCGCCGTCCTCCGCCTCGTACATGTCGTACGGCATGTTGGCGCCGCGTCCGATGAAGAGCGCCTGCGTGGAGGTGTTGTTCTCGCGCTTGACCGGGAGTTCGTTGGCGTCGGCCGCGATCACGGTCCGTACGGTGTACGAGCCGTTGGCCGCGGTCCAGGTGCCCAGCGGGACGGGTGCGGTGGTGGCGCCCGCCGCGATGACCCCGTTGTGGGCGCCGGTGAGGGTCTTCACCGTGGCGCCCTTGCTGTCGACGAGGGTCAGCGTGACGCCGTGGGCGCCGGCCGCCGAGGCCACCGTGCCCTGGTTCTTCAGAGCGACCGAGAAGGTGACCGTGTCGCCCGCGGAGGCGGCCGAGGGTGAGGTGGTGACCGCGGCGGCCACCAGGTCCGAGCTGGAGACCGGCTTCACGACCAGCGGGGAGGCGCTGCTGTAGGTGTTGTTGGTCTCGTTCTGCTCGATGACCTCGCCCGCCGGGTCGGCGACCGCGCTCAGCTCGTAACTGCCCGCGTTCCGGGCCCCGATGGAGGCGCTGACCTGTGTGGAGGCGCCCGATGCGAGGGCGCCGACCGAGGCGGTGGCGACCTTGGTGGAGCCGAGCCGTAGCTCGACCTTGCTGGCCGGGGCGGCGAGCGCTCCGGCGTTGCGGACGGTCGCGGTCAGGGTGATCTCGTCCGTCTCGACCGGGGCGGCGGGCGCGGCGGTGATGCCGGTGACCTGGAGGTCGGGGTTGGCCGCCGGAGCGCCCAGCACCTGGAATTCGGCGACCCGGCCCGCGCCGGAGCCGCTGTTGGCGGTGAACTTCAGCTGGACGTCCGCGACGCGGGCGGGGACCGGGATGGTCACCGTGTTGCCGGAGGCGGGACTGAAGGCGTAATCCTTGGCGGCGGCCAGGGAGTTGAAGGACGAGGAGCTCTGTTCCCTGCCCAGGACCTCGATGCGCTGGGTGCGCGGACCCCAGCTGCTGTCGGGGTTGAGCTTGACGACGACGTTCTCGGTGTCGGCGTTGGAGCCGAGCTTCACGGTGAGCGTGTTCGGGTAACTGCCGCCCGCGCCCTCCCAGTAGGTGGAGGTGCTGTTGTCGTTGGCGTTCTGTGCGACGTAGGTGTGGACCACCGAGGAGGCGGTGATCGGCTTGTTCACGGCGAGGTTGGAGGCGGAGCCGCTCTGCCCGTTGCGGGTGACGGTGTTGCTGTCGCCGGAGACGTTGCCCGCCGCGTCCTTCGCGCGCACGACGTAGCTGACCGTGGTGGACGCCGACTGGGTGTCGGTGTACGTCAGCACGTTGCCCGCGACGCTGCCGCGCAGCACGTTGTTGGCGTAGACGTCGTAGCCGGTCACGCCCTTGTTGTCGGTGGACGCCTGCCACGTCAGCTTGACCGAACCGCCGGCCGGCTCGGTGTACGCCAGCGCGGTGGGTGCGGTGGGGGCCTGGGTGTCGCCGGTGTCGCCGCTACGGGTGACGGTGTTGCTGTTGGCCGAGACGTTGCCCGCCGCGTCCTTGGCGCGGACGAAGTAGCTGACGCTCTGCCCGGCCGGGCGGGAGTCGGTGTACGTGGTGACGTTGCCCGCGACACTGGTGAGCAGGGTGCCGTCGGCGTAGACGTCGTAGCCGGTGACGCCCGTGTCGTCCGTCGCGGCCTTCCAGGTCAGCCGGATCTGGCCGGTGGCGGGCTCGGTGAACGCGAGGTTCGCCGGCGCGGTCGGCGCCTGCGTGTCCCCGGTGGTGGGTCCGTAGACCTCCAGCTCGGCCAACTGGGCTGCCGATGCACCGGTGTTGGCGGTGATCAGGGCACGGACGTAGCGCGTCGTCGTGGCGTCGAAGGTGATCGTCGCCGACTGTCCGCCCGCCGCGTCGAAGCGGTAGGCCCTGGAGGCGGTGAGATCGGTGAAGTCCGAGCCGTTGGTGCTGCCCTGGAGCTTCAGCGTCTGGCTCCGCGCGGCCCAGCCGTCGGGCAGCCGCAGCACCACCCGGTCCACGCCCAGCGACGCGCCCAGGTCGGCCTGGATCCACTGCGGGAACTGGTCGTTGCGGCTCGCCCAGTAGCTGTCGCGGTTTCCGTCGTTGGCGTTGGCCGGGGTCTGCGAACCGTTGCTGCTGCTGGCGGTGAGGGTCTTGCCCGCCGCCAGGTCGGCCGAGGACTCGCCGGCCCCACGGACCTCCAACTCGGAGAGCTGGGCGGCCTGCCAGCCGGTGTTGGCGGTGATGTTGACCCGTACGAACCGGGTCAGGGTGGCCGGGAACGCGATGGTGACCTCGTTCGCCGCTCCCGGGGCGAAGGTGTATGTCGCGGAGTTCTTCAGGGTCGCGAAGCTCGTGCCGTCCGCGCTGCCTTGGAGCGACAGCGTCTGGGTGCGGGTCTCCCAGCCCGCCGGGAGCGTCAGCTTGACCTCGTCGACGCGGGCGCCCGCGCCCAGGTCGGTCTGGACCCACTGGGGCAGTCCGCCTCCGGCGCTCTCCCAGTACGTCGACCGGTTGCCGTCGGTGATGTTGGACGCGCCGTACTCGGCGTGGGCGCTGCTCGCGGCCGCGGCCCGCCCCGCGGCGAGGTTGGGACCGGCGGCCGCCGCTGCGGCGAGCGACGGTACGCCGATCATCAGAAGACTGGTCGTGACCAAGGCGGATATCGCCCGCCATCTCCAGCGTTGGGCTCTCATAGCTCCCCGATCTTCGGCCTCGGCGCAGGGCGCGTCGAGGGCGCGGCTCTGTGACCGCAGCCAGGGAACACGGATTTCTGCGTATGCTGCGGCCTGTTTTGCGTTGTGCCGTCAGAGAGTTGCAGAGAAATGAGAGACCGTCCACCGTTCCGACAACAGCCGGGCGGCCGGGCCGGGGAGCGGATTCCGCCGCGCGGTCACCGCTCCCCGGCCCCGTGGCGGGGAGCCGGACAGGCCGTCCGACGGATCGTCAGAGGCCGCCGGTGTACAGCAGCCGGTCGGGCGAGCCCTGGCCGAGGCCGGTGAGCACGTCCGGGGTGGCCGTGTCCTCAAGCCACCGCGCGACGGCGGCGGGCGAGGCCGAGGGGTTCCCCTGCTTGTAGAGGGCGGCGACGCCCGCGACGTGCGGGCTGGCCATGGACGTGCCGTTCAGCGAGACGGTGCCGCCGCCGAGCCGCGCGGAGACGATGTCGGCCCCGGGGGCGTACAGCGCGAGGCAGGAGCCCCAGTTGCTGAAGGAGGTCTCCCGGTCCTGCCGGTCGCTCGCGCCGACCGTGACCACGCCGTCGGCGGCGGCCGGGGAGACGTCGCAGGCGTCCCGGTCGTCGTTCCCGGCGGCCACGACGGGCAGCACGCCCGCGTCGGCGACGGACTCGACCGCCGCGTCGACCGCGGTGGAGCGGGCGCCGCCGAGCGAGGCGTTCAGCACGGCGGGGGCCTTGGTGCGGGCGGCGTCCTTGGCGACCCAGTCGAACCCGGCGAGGATGCCGGCCCAGGTGCCCCGGCCCTCGCAGTTCAGGACACGTACGTTGACCAGCGAGGCGTCCTCGGCCACGCCGGAGGTCACGCCGCCCGCGGTGCCCGCGACGTGGGTGCCGTGTCCGTTGCAGTCCATGCCGTCGCGGCCGTCCCCGACGGCGTCGTAGCCGTTCACCACCCGGCCGCCGAACTCGCTGTGCGCGGCGTCGATCCCGGTGTCGACGACGTAGACCTTCACGCCCTCGCCGGTGGCCGTGGTGGTGAAGGTGTCGTCCAGCGGCAGGGTGCGCTGGTCGATGCGGTCCGTGCCCCAGCCGGCCGCGGGGGCGCGGAAGAGGCTCCCCGTTCGGGGCGCCTCCACGGCCACCTCGGCGTTCTCCTCCACGGCGAGGACGCCGGGAACGGTCCGTACCGCTTCGAGTTCGGCGGCGGTGAGCGTGGCGGCGAAGCCGTGCAGGACGTTTCCGTAGCGGAACAACGGGTCGAGCCCGAGCTCCCGCAGGACGGTGTCCGGCGAGAGTTCGGGCTCCAGGGTGACGATGTACTGCCCGGGTACGGCCCGGGTGGACTGCTCCACCGCGACCCCTTCCGGTCCGTTGTCGGCCGAGGCCGGGGCGGTGGTGGCGATCATCGGGGCGATCAGCAGCAGGGCGGCCGTGGCCCATCGGGCAGGCAGGCGCATGCATTCTCCTCGGGGTGGGGATCCGTTCGCGGAGCGAGTGCATCCGCGAAGCGCGAACACCCGTTCCTTCGTCCCCGTCCGCCGGTCGCCTTAGCCGGTTCAGCCGGACAGCGCAACGCCGCCGGTCAGCTCCAGCGCGTCGAGGTCGTGCTCGACGGACGGGCGGAGGTCGTCGTTCGTCCAACTGCCCACGGCCACCTCGGCGGTGATGCCGGGCCCGAAGCCGGCGATGAGGCCCTGGGCGGACTCGGCGACTCCCCCGTCGTCGAAGAGCCTGGCCAGCGCGTCGAAGACGACGGAGCTGGCGATGTTGCCGCGTTCGGTGAGGGTGGCCCGGCTGTAGCGGAACATCTCCGGCGGCAGCTTCAGGAAGTGGCAGAGGTCGTCCAGGATGCGCGGTCCGCCCGCGTGGACGATGAAGAAGTCCATGTCGGGGACGGACCAGCCGTGCAGGTCGACCAGGTCCTGGAGGACGGGGGCGAGCATCTCCATGGTGCCGGGGACCCGCTTGTCCAGCAGGAAGTGGAAGCCGGTGTCGCGGACCGCGTAGGAGATCCAGTCCTCGGTGTCGGGCACCAGGTGCGAGCCGTTGCGTTCCAGCCGCATGCCGGTGCCGCCCTGCCCCCGGACGACGGCGGCCGAGAGGGCGTCGCCGAAGAGCCCGTTGGAGAGCAGCGAGCCGACGCCGATGTCGGTGGGCTGGTAGCAGAGCGAGCAGAACTCGCAGGAGACGATGAGGACGTTGGCCTCGGGGTAGGCCACGCAGAAGTCGTGCGCGCGGTTGATGGCCGCGCCGCCGGCCGCGCAGCCGAGCTGGGCGATGGGGAGTTGGCGGGTCTCGGCCCTGAAGCCCATGGTGTTGATGATCCACGCGGTCAGCGAGGGCATCATGAAGCCCGTGCAGGAGACGTAGACGATCAGGTCGATGTCGGCCGGATCGGTCTCGGCGTTCGCGAGGGCCTGCCGGACGACTTCGGGGACCCTGCGCTTGGCCTCGGCCTCGTACACCCGGTTGCGCAGCTCGAATCCGGGGTGCTTGAGGGTCTCCTCGATGGGCTGCACCAGGTGCCGGGTCTGGACACCGGTGTTCTGGATGAGTCTCAGGACGAGGTCGCGCTGGGGGTGGCCGGCGTGGGTCTCCCGGGCCAGCTCCAGGGTCTGCTGCATCGTGATGACGTGTTCGGGCACAGCGATGGCCGGTCGGCACAGGGTCGCCATGGGTTCTCCTCGTATCTGGGAGCGGAGGCTCTCGTCACCACGTGACGGGCAGGGCGAGCGGGTAACGCCAGATGGACGTCGTGTTCCACCGGATGTCCTCGGGCTCCGCGTCGAGACGCAGGGCCGGGAAACGGGCCAGCAGTGTGGAGAAGGCGACCTCCAGCTCCATGGTGGCGAGCGGCGCACCCAGGCAGTGGTGTGCGCCCCAGCCGAACGTCATGTGCGGGATGGACGGCCGGTCGGGGTCCAGCTCGTCGGGGCGGTCGAACTTGGCGGCGTCCCGGTTGGCCGTCAGGTACGACACATGGACCACGTCGCCCGCCTTCATGGCGACCCCGCCGAGTTCCAGGTCCTCGGTGACGATGCGGGGGATGCCGACGCCCTTGCGGAAGGGGATGTACCGCAGCAGCTCCTCGATCGTGCGGGGCAGCCTCTCCGGTTCGGCCTGCAGCGTCTTGAGCAGCCCGGGCCGGGTGAGCAGGGTGTGGGCCATGTTGCCGAGCTGGTAGGTCGTGGTGTCCTGGCCGGTGATGAGCAGGACCATGGCCATGACGGCCAGTTCGTTGTCGTCGAGCAGTTCGGCGCCGTCCCGGGCGGTGGCCAGGGTGCTGATGAGGTCCTCGCCCGGGGAGCGGCGGCGCTCCGCGGTCAGCTCGGTGAAGTAGCCGCGCAGTTCGGCCTTGGCCCGTACGGCGTCCTCCTTGCCGGCGGCCCCGACGTTCATCATCGTCAGGGCGTGGGCGCGGAGCCAGGGGCGGTCGGCCTCGGGGATGTCGAGCGCCTCGCAGATGGTGATCAGCGGCAGCGGTGAGGAGAGACGGGCCACGAAATCGGCCGGGGCACCTTCGTCCTCCATGTCGTCCAGCAGCTGGTCGACGATGCGCTGGGTCCCCTCCCGCATCTGGTCGACGCGGCGCGGGGTGAAGCTCTTGGCCACCAGGCTGCGCAGCCGGCTGCTGGCCGGCGGGTCCATGAGGTTGATGGACTCGGCCTGGACGATCGGCTCCGGGGTCATCCGGGGAAAGTCCCGCCCGAGTACGGCGCTGCGGCTGAAGCGCCGGTCGGTGGTGACCGTCCGGACGTCCTCGTACCGGGTGACGAGCCATGCCTCGCCCTCTCCGTACGCCATCCGGATGCGGGAGACGGGCTCCTCGGTCAGCAGTTCCTTGAGCTGGGGGTCGAACTCCAGTTGCTGTGCGAAGTCGAAGGGGCAGCTCCGTACGGTTTCCTTGTCGTGCACCGAGGCGTTCTGCACCGAGGTGTTGTCCACCGAGGCTCTCCCAATGATCCGGTTCGGAAATTTCTGGGCGTGCCGGCTCCGGGTCCGGGAACAGACCTCCGCTGTGTCCCCCGTGGAGCCGTGAAACATGTCACTCACCCTCCGCAGTCAGCCGATCAGACGGGGACCGGGCCAGTCGGGAGGGCCGTCGGGCCGAGTCATCCGCCCCGCACGGATGAAATTCCGCTGAAGAGCGGCCTGTGCTGGTAGCAGTGCAGGGGACACCATCAGGCCGACGAGGAAACGCGGACGAGGCACGCTGATGACAGAAAGTAATCACCACGGGGGTCTGCGGACCCGTCGCAGCACGTTCGCCCTGGGAGCCGCCACGCTGGCGGGGACCGTAGCGGCGTCAGGGCCGGATGCCTTCGCCCTCGCCCGGCCGGTGGCCGCGCCCAGCCCGGCGAGCGATGGACAGGTGCCGTTCCACGGCGTCCACCAGGCCGGAATCCTCACGCCGCAGCAGCGGTTCGGCGGCTTCGCGGCCTTCGATGTGACGTGCGGCGACCGGGCGGAACTGACCGCGCTGTTCCGGAAGCTGACGGAGCGCGCAAGGACCCTCACGGCGGGCCTCAAGCCGAAGACGCCGCAGGAGGGAGGCACCGAGCGGCCCCGGGACCGGCTGACCATCACCCTGGGGGTGGGCGCCTCCCTCTTCGACGAACGGTTCGGCCTCGCCGCCGCCCGGCCCCCCGGCCTCACCCGCATGCCGTCGTTCCCCGGAGACCGGCTGGAGATGCGGACCTGCCACGGCGACCTGTCGGTGCAGGTGTGCGCGGACAATCCCGACGCCGTGCTGCACGTCGTGCGCGATCTGGCCCGCGAGGCGGCGGGCGCCATGCGGGCGCGCTGGCGGGTCGACGGCTTCATCAACCCACCGCGTCCGGCCGGTGCGCCACGCACCTTCCTGGGCTTCAAGGACGGCACGGCCCATCCGGACACCGCGTCGGCCCGTGAGATGGACCGGCTGGTGTGGCTCGGGGCCAAGAGCGCCGGTCCGGCCTGGGCCCGGGGCGGCACCTACCAGGTGATCCGCGCCATCCGGCTGCGGGCCGAGGCCTGGGACCGGGTACCGGCGGCGCAGCAGGAGAAGATGTTCGGCCGGCAGAAGTCGAGCGGCGCGCCCCTGGGCGGGAAGAAGGAGAGTGATGTCCCCGACTACGCGAAGGATCCCAAGGGTCTGGTGACTCCGCTGGACTCCCACATCCGCCGGGCGAACCCCCGTACGCCGCAGTCGGCCGATTCCGTCCTGCTGCGCCGGAGCTACAACGTCGACCAGGGCCTCGCCCCGGACGGGACGCTCGACCTGGGGCTGGCGTTCTGCTGCTACCAGCAGGACGTGGCCCGGCAGTTCGAGACGGTTCAGAAGCGGCTGGAGGGCGAGCGGCTGGCGGACTTCACCACGACGACGGGCGGCGGCTACTTCCTGGCCCTGCCCGGAGTCAAGGACAAGAAGGACTGGTACGGCTCCAAGCTGCTGGGCTCCTGAGCCCGCGGGGCCGGCCGTACGTCATCGAGCGGCCCCGGCAGCCGGGACGGCCCCGGACGCGTCCCGCACGTGGTGGCGGCCGATCGGGAGCATCAGGGGCCGCCCCGAGACGGGGTCCTCGATGATCCGGCTGTCGAGGTCGAACACCGCCCGTACGGTCTCCTCCGTCAGCACCTCGGCCGGGGCGCCGGACGCGTGGAGCCCGCCGTCGGCCAGGGCGATCAGGTGGTCGGCGTACCGGGCGGCGAGGTTGAGGTCGTGCAGGACCATGACGATGGTGGTGCCGCGCGAGCGATTCAGGTCGGTGAGGAGGTCGAGGACCTCGATCTGGTGGCTGGCGTCGAGGAAGGTGGTCGGCTCGTCGAGCAGCAGCAGATCGGTCTGCTGGGCGAGCGCCATGGCGATCCACACGCGCTGGCGCTGGCCTCCGGAGAGTTCGTCCACGGCGCGGTCGGCGAGCGGTTCGGTGTGCGTGGCCTCCAGGGCGGCGGCCACGGCGGCGTCGTCCTTCTCGTTCCAGCGGGAGAAGATGCCCTGGTGCGGGTGGCGGCCTCGGCCGACGAGATCGGAGACGGTGATGCCCTCGGGTGCGACCGGCGACTGCGGCAGCAGGCCGAGGGTGCGGGCCAGCTCCTTGGCGGGCAGCCGGTGCACCTCCTTGCCGTCCAGGACGACGCGGCCCGCGCGCGGGGCGAGCAGCCGGGACATGGAGCGCAGCAGCGTCGACTTGCCGCAGGCGTTCGCGCCGACGATCACGGTGATCCGGCCGGGCGGTACGGCCAGGTCGAGGGAGTCGACGACGGTGCGTTCGCCGTAGCCGAGGGTGAGTCCTTCGGCGGTCAGTCGGTGGTGCGTGGTCATAGCGAGCCTCCCGCCCGGTTGGTGCGGATGATCAGGTGGACGAGGTAGGGGGCTCCGAGGACGCCGGTGACGACGCCGACCGGGTAGCGCTCGCCGAAGGCGAACTGGCCGGTGAAGTCGGCGACGAGGACGAGCAGCGAGCCGACGAGTCCGGCGGGTACGAGAAGCGAGCCGCCCGCTCCGACGATCCGGGCGGCGATGGGCCCGGAGAGGAACGCCACGAACGCGATGGGGCCGGCCGCCGCCGTGGCGAAGGCGATGAGCCCGACGGCGGCGACGATCACGGTGATCCGGGTGCGTTCGACGCGTACGCCGAGGGCGGAGGCGGTGTCGTCGCCGAGTTGGAGCGCGGAGAGGTTGCGGGCCTGGCCCAGCAGCAGCGGAGTGAGGACGGCCGCCGCGACGAGAGCGGGGACGACCTGGTCCCAGCCGGCTCCGTTGAGGCTGCCGGTCAGCCAGCGCATCGCCTCCTGGAGGTCCCATTCGGCGGCCTGGGACAGGACGTAGGAGGTGACGCTGTCGAGCATCGCGGAGATCCCGATGCCGATGAGGATGAGCCGGGTGCCGGCGACGCCGCCCTTGAACGCCAGCGAGTACACCAGCAGGGCGACCCCGAGTCCGGCGGCGATGGCGAGGACGGATACCTGCACCTCGCCCAGGGACAGGGTCACGATCGCGATGGCCGCGGCGGCGCTCGCCCCGGAGCTGATGCCGATGATGTCGGGGCTGGCGAGCGGGTTGCGGAGCATCGTCTGGAAGGTGACGCCGGCGAGCCCGAAGCTGAATCCGGCGACCAGGGCGAGAACGGCCCGGGGCAGCCGCAGCCGGCCCACCGTGAACGACGCGCCCGGCACCTGCTCGCCGAGGATCACCCGGAACACGTCGCCGGGCGGGTAGTAGGTGCGGCCCGCCATGAGGGTCACGGCGAACGCGGCGAGCACGAGGACCACCAGCACCAGGACGACGCGGCGGCGGCGCGAGGCGCCCCGGACGCGGCGGCGGGTGGCGGCCTCGACGGAGGAGGGCCGGGTGAGGACAGGGGCGCTCACAGGGCACGTACCTTCTGTCGGCGGACGATGTAGATGAAGAACGGGGCCCCGATCAGGGCCGTGACGATGCCGACGTCGATCTCGGAGGGGCGTGCCACGATCCGGCCGACGACGTCGGCGGCGGTGAGCAGGACCCCGCCGAGCACCGCCGAGAGCGGCAGGAGCCAGCGGTGGTCGACGCCGACGAGCAGCCGGCAGGTGTGCGGGACGACGAGGCCGACGAAGCCGATCGGCCCGGCGACGGCGGTGGCCGCTCCGCACAGCAGGACGGCTCCGAGTGCGGCCACGGCCCGCGCCACGGCGACCCGTTCGCCGAGACCGGCCGCCAAATCGTCGCCCAGGGCGAGGGAGTTCAGGGCGCGGGCGGAGAGCAGACAGACGGCGAAGCCGACCGCGAGGAACGGCGCGACCTGGCCGATGCGTTCGAAGGACGCGCCGCCGACGCCGCCGATCTGCCAGAGCTTGAAGCTTCCGGCGATGTCGTTGCGCGGCAGGATGACCGCGCTGACGAGCGAGGCGAAGGCGGCCGATGTGGCGGCCCCGGCGAGCGCCAGCTTGAGCGGGGTGGCCCCTCCCCTGCCGAGCGTTCCGACGGTGTACACGAACAGCGCGGAGAGGGCGGCGCCCGCGACGGCGACCCAGATGTAGCCGGTCGGCGAGGTGAGTCCGAAGAAGGCGACCGCCGTGACGACGGCGAGGGAGGCCCCCATGTTGACGCCGAGGATGCCCGGGTCGGCCAGCGGGTTACGGGTCACGCCCTGCATGACGCCGCCCGCGAGGCCGAGTGCCGCGCCGATGACGACGGCGAGGACCGTGCGGGGCATGCGCTTGGTCGCGGCCGCCTGTCCCAGGGTGTCGTCGGAGCCGCCGAGCGCCGCGACGACGTCGGACCAGGGGACGTCGCGGGAGCCGAAGGCGACGGAGGCCAGCATGACGGCGGCCAGGGCGAGCACGGAGAGGAGGACCCACAGCAGGCGCACGCCCGCCGGACGCCTGGTGGTGACGGCGTCCGGCGGGGTGCGGGTGTCGAGCGTGGTCACTTGACCTTGTCCGCGGCCTCGGCGAGGGCGGCGGCGTAGTCGTCCAGCACGTAGCTGATCGACAGCGGCGTCGGGTTGGCGGCGGTGGCCAGCGGGCTGGTGCCGGGCAGCAGGTAGGTGGAGCCGCGCTCGACGGCGGGGATCTTCGAGAGCAGCGGGTCCTTGGTGATGGTCTTCAGCAGCTCACCGGTGTCGTCGCCGTAGCCGGTGATGATGTCGACGTCGTCGAACGCGTCGATCTGCTCGGCGCTCTTGGTGAGGGCGAACTTCTTCGTGCCCTCGGAGGCCTTCGCGATGGACCCGGGGATCTTCATGCCCAGGTCCTGGAAGAACTGGGTGCGGGTGTCGTGGGCGGTGTAGAAGCCGACCTGGCTGACGTCGTTGGGGTCGACGTGCGTCATGAACATCGCCGACTTGCCCTTGAGCTGCGGGTACTTGGCGGCGGTCTTCGCTATGTCGCCCTCAAGGTTCGTGATCAGCTTCTCGCCCTCGTCGGCCAGCCCGATCGCCTTGCTGTTCGTCCGGATGATCTCGCGCCACGGCGTCGCCCAGGCGGCGTCCGGGTAGGCGACGACGGGGGCGATCTCGCTGAGGGTCTCGTAGTCCTTCTTGGTCAGACCCGAGTACGCGGCCAGGATGACGTCCGGCTTCGTGTCGGCGACCGCCTCGAAGTCGATGCCGTCGGTCTCGTCGAAGAGCACCGGCGTCTTCGCCTTCAGGTCGTCGAGCTTCTCCTCGACCCAGGGCAGCACGCCGTCGTCGTTGTCGTCGCCGAAGTTCGCCGCGGCCATGCCGACCGGCACGACGCCGAGCGCGAGCGGCACTTCGTGGTTGGCCCAGTTGACGGTCGCGACGCGCTTCGGCTTGGCCGGGATGGTGGTCTTGCCGAGGGCGTGCTCGACGGTCAGGGGGAACGCGCCGTCGGAGCGGCTCTCGTCCTTGCTCCCGGAGTCGGAGGTCCCGCCGCAGGCGGAGACGCCGACGAGGGCGGCCGCCACGACGAGCAGGCGGAGGCGGTGTGAAGACATGGGTGTGTACCCGGCTTTCCGGATGTCGGGGGTGGCGCTGCCCGCACGTCCGGGGTGGAGTGCCCGTCGTGGAGCGCTGCGCGACGCGCGCGTCACTGGCTTAGGTAAGGCTTGCCTTGGCACTTTATGAGAAGCGACCCGACTGTCGCAATCAACTGTTTAGGACATGCTCTGTAGCGATACAGACATGCGGAACCCCCGCTCCCGGTTTGTGGGACGGGAGCGGGGAGTTCTGCTAGGCGGCGTCCCACACGCCGGTGGGGGCGATCTCCTCCACCCAGTCCGCGAAGTCGCGGGGCTCGCGCTTGAGGGCACGCCCGACGCCGTCGGCCAGCGAGCTGTTGCGTCCGTCGAAGAACTCGGAGATGAGCGTGGCCAGCGGCTCGGCGACATCGCGTGGGGCACCGTCGTCGACGACGGCGTCGGCGAACTGGTCGCGGGTGATCGGCTGGTAGCGCAGAGAGCGGCCCGTCGCTCGGGCGATCTCCTCGACGCCTTCGGCGAAGGTCCAAAGGCGCGGGCCCGTCAACTCGTAGCGCTCGCCCGCGTGGCCGCCCTCGGTGAGGGCTGCCACCGCGACGTCGGCGATGTCGTCGGCGTCGACGAACGGGTCGGCGTTGTCACCGGCGGGCAGGGCCAGCACTCCGTGGCGCAGCGGCTGCAGGAACACGCCCTCGTCGAAGTTCTGGTGGAACGAGGCCGGGGCGACGATGGTCCACTCGACCGGGAGACTCGTCACGGCCTCCTCGCACCTGACGGCCTCGGCCTGATTGCGGGCAGACAGCAGGACCAGGCGCCGCACGCCTGCGTCGACCGCCAGTTCGGCCACGGCGCCGATGGCGTCGCCGGCGCCGGGCCACTCGATCTCGGGGTAGTACATCAAGTAGGCCGACCGGACGCCGGTGAAGGCGTCGGCCCAGGTCGAGGGGGACTCCCAGTCGAACGGGGGCGTGCCGCGGCGGGAGGCGACCCGGACGTCCACGCCCCGCTCGACCAGCCTCTTCGTCACCCGGCGGCCGACCCGGCCGGTACCACCGAGGACCAACGTCGTGTGCTCGTCTGTCGTCATACCCGCAGTCTGAACGGCATAGGTCTGGACGTTCCATGGTTCAGCTGCCGGAATGCATGTCCAATCGTCTAGTCTGCACGGATGGACGCACTCGCAGGGCTACTCAAGGGCCCGCGGGCCAGTGGCGCCTTCCTCCTCCGCATCCTGCTGGATCCCCCCTGGTCGATCCGGGTGCAGGACGGATCACCGCTGTGCGTCGCCGTCATGCTCGGCGGCGAGGCGCACGTCGTGCCCGACCACGGCGATCCGGTGCGGCTGCGCCCGGGGGACGTCGCCATCATCCGTGGGACGGACCCCTACCTGATGAGCGACGGGACGACGACCGCGCCCCAGGTCATCGTCCACCCCGGCCAGCGGTGCGTCACGCCCGAGGGCGTGGACCTGCGGGAGCGGATGTCCCTCGGGGTACGCACCTGGGGCAGCAACCCCGACGGATCGGTGCAGATGATGCTCGGCGTGTACGAGGAGGTCGGCGCCGTCGGTCAGCGCCTGCTCGACGTGCTGCCGCCGCTGCTGGTCGTGTCGGACGACACGTGGGACTCGACGCTCCTCCCGGTCCTGGCCCGCGAGGTCACCCGACAGGGGCCGGCCCAGGGCGTCATGCTCGACCGCCTCCTCGACCTGCTGCTCATCTCGGTGCTGCGGGTGTGGTTCGACCGGCCCGGAACCGAGGCCCCGGCCTGGTACCGGGCCCACGACCATCCGGTTGCCGGCGAGGCGCTGCGCCTGTTCCACGAGAACCCGGCAGGCGACTGGACGTTGGTGAGAGTCGCCGCCGAGGTCGGCGTGTCACGGGCGACACTGGCCGAGTGCTTCCGCACCGCCGTCGGCACGCCGCCGATGGCCTACCTGACCGAGTGGCGCCTGGCCCTGGCCGCCGACCTGCTGCACCAGTCCGACGCCACGCTGAACACGGTCGCCCGACAGGTCGGCTACGGCAGCGGATTCGCCCTCAGCGCGGCTTTCAAAAGGGTGTACGGGATCAGCCCGCAGGAGCATCGGAGCACCGCGCCCGCCCGGTGAGCGGCCTGCGGGGCGGCTCACCCCGGCCGGAATGTTCCCGGGGTGAGTCCCGTCGTACGCCGGAAGGCGACGCCGAACGCGCTCGCCGAGCGGTAGCCGACCTGTTCGGCCACGCTCTCCACGTCCCACCCGCGGGCCAGCAGGCCGATCGCGTGCTGGGCGCGGACCGCCGCCACCCAGCGCACGAAGCTCGTGTCGGTCTCGGCGGTGAACGCCCGGGTGACCGTACGGGCGCTGACGCCGAGGGCGGACGCCCACTCCGTCAGTGTCCGCCGGTCGGCGGGGTCCTCGCGCACCGCGTCGGCGATCGGGCGCAGCAGGTCGGAGGTCGGGATCCGCACGAGCAGTTCGCGGGGCGACGGGGTGAGCACGTCGAGCACCAGCGTCTCGGTCGCGGCCCGCGAGGCGGCGGCGAGGCCGGGTTCGCCGAGCCGTTCCAGCAGCAGACGCAGCAGCGGGGTGATCTCGACGGCGACCGGGGTGTCGGAGATCGACGCGGTGGTGCGGAAGCCGAAGAAGCTGGCGCGGAGCCAGGTTCCGGCGGTCGCCGAGCCGGTGTGCAGCGTGCCGGCGGGCATCCAGAGGCCGAGCGCGGGGGTGATCGTCCAGACGCGTTCGCCGACCACCGCCGTGGAGGCGCCGCGCTCGTTCCAGAGCAGTTCGTGGAAGGGGTGGGAGTGTGCGTCCCAGAGCGTGTCGTGGGCGACGACCTCGCCGTAGTCCCTGATGACGAACGGCGTCTCCACCGAACCGGGCGCGAGCGCGGGCAGCGTCCGGGTCTCCCTCGTCACGGGGGTCGCCAGGGTCCCCTCGGTCACGGGGACCGGACCTCGGTCGCACGGGAACCGCTCGCGGCGGACGGGTGGCGCATCCGCCCAGCCTAGAGGGCCGGGGGCGCGCGGCGGCGGTGAGCCCCTTCCTCTGCCTCGACTCGACGTTTACGCGGAGGCGGGTACGTCCTTCAGGTGAAGGGATCACCGCCTTCGCCGCGCACGCCGCCGCCCGGCCGGACAGTGGGTGGGCCGACGGGGCACCGGGCCACGGCCGGCGGAACGTGATGTGCGGAGAAAGGTGACGGATTCATGGGAACTGAGGCCACCAGGCGGGTCGCGCTCGTCTTCTCCCTGTTCGACGCGAATGCCAACGGCGTCCTGGAGCAGGACGACTTCGATCTCATGGCCGACCGCGTCGTCCGCGAGGCGCACGAGTCGGATCAGGCGGCGAAGGACGCGATGCGCGCGGCGTACAGGCGGTACTGGACGACTCTGCTCACCGAGCTGGACGCCGATGGGAACGGCGAGATCAGCTTCGAGGAGTTCACCGCGTGCGTGCTGTCGCCGGAGCGGTTCGACGCCACCGTCGCCGTGTTCGCCGAGGCGCTGGCCGCACTGGGCGACCCGGACGGCGACGGGCTGATCGAGCGCCCGGTGTTCATGGCGCTGATGCGGGCGATCGGGTTCGAGCCGGCGAACATCGACGCGCTCTTCGACGCCTTCGAGCCGACCGACGGGGACCGGATCCGGGTGGAGACGTGGGTCGCCGGGATCAAGGACTACTACGCCCCGGGCAAGGCCGGCATCCCCGGGGACCACCTGGTCGTTGGCACCGCCGTCTGACCGCCGGACGCACCCCGCGGCAACCGCCGGCCACGTCGGGACGTGGCCGGCGGAGGGCCGCCCGCGGTCAGCCGGTCAGCAGGTCCGGGTTGCCCGCCAGCGCGGCCAGGCGGCCCTGCGGGTCCGGGACGAGCCGCCGTTCGGCGAGATCGAGGACGCCGGCCACTCCGGCGATCTCCGCGGCCACCGTGCCGTCCTCCTTGGTGATGCGCTGCTCCACGGTGAACGTCTTGCCCGTGCCGTAGTCGAACCGGCAGGTGACCCGTACGCGCTCGCCGCCCCGCAGCTCCCGGAGGTACTTGACCGTCACCTCCAGCTGCACCGGGCCGATTCCGTCGGCCAGCAGCTTCTCCTGGGGCAGTCCGGCGGCCCGCAGCAACTCCCAGCGGGCGTGCTCCGCGTACTGGAGGTAGACGGCCTGGTTCAGGTGGCCCTGGGTGTCGAGCTCGTAGCCGCGCACGGTCACATCAACGGAGAAGGTCATGACCGTGCGAACGCCTGGGCCCGGCCGTCCATTCCGGTGGACCGGGCCTGCCCGGTCCCTTTACGCACCTGTCATGCACCGGTAACTTCCTCCCCGCAAGAGGTTGCAGCAACATTCCGGCAGGGCTTGCCGCCGGGTCGTGTTCACCCACCGAACCCCGAGGCGCGTCAGGGTTCTCCCCTCCCCTGGAGACACGCATGAGACGCACTCCTCACCGGCCGCCACGACGCTTGCTCGCGGCGGCCGTGGCAGCGGCCGGGCTGCTGGGACTCCTCACCGCCGTACCGGGGGCGCCTCCCGCCCCGGCGACCGAACCCGTCGCCTCCTCGGCCGCCGCCGGGACCACGGCGACGATCTTCTACTCCACGAAGACCCGCGACTGGTCCGCGTACTACCTGCATTACGCCCCCGACGGCGGCTCCTGGACCACCGTCCCCGGCACGCGGATGCGGGCCGCCTGCGCCGACTGGGTCAAGCTGACGGTCCCGCTCGGCAGTGCGGCCGGCCTCAAGGCGACCTTCACCGACGGCTCGGGCACCTGGGACAACAACGCGGGCGAGAACTACGACCTGGGCACCGGGAACATCACGGTCCAGGACGGAGCAGTGGCGCACAGCGACCCGTGCGCGGACGCGGGGCCAAAGGAGCCGGAGGAGCCTGGCGGGCCGAACACCGCCTCCGTCTACTACGCGACCTCCACCGTCGGCTGGCCCACCGTCAATCTCCATTACCGCGCGCACGGCGGAGCCTGGACGGCGGTCCCCGGCATCGGCATGGAAGGCGCCTGTACCGGCTGGGTGAAGCGCACGGTCGATCTCGGCACCGCCACCGGCCTCCAGGCGACGTTCAACAACGGCAACGGGGTCTGGGACAACAACAACGGCGACGACTACACCCTGGCGGCCGGGCTCACCACGGTGAAGGACCGCAAGGTGACCGCCTCGGCGAAGGACCCGTGCGCCGCCGAGGAGCCGGACAGCGAGGCGCCGTCCGCGCCCACCGCGGTGAAGGCCGCCGCCGACGGGGTGGCGGTCGTGGTCACGTGGGAACCCGCGACGGACGACCGGGGCGTGACGGGATATCAGATATTCAGGACGGGCGGGTCGAAGGGCACGGTGGTCACCGACACCACGTCGACCGTCCTCTCCGACACGGGACTCGATGCGAAGACCGCCTACCGCTACACCGTCCGGGCCGTCGACGCCGCCGGGAACGTCTCGGCCGGGTCCGCTCCGGCCTCCGCCACCACCGGCGAGAAGCCCACCGCCCCGGCGGCGGGCAGACCGCTGGGCACCGACCCCCGCAAGGACCCGATCTACTTCGTGCTCACCGCCCGCTTCAACGACGGCGACCCCACGAACAACCGGGGCGGCAGCCAGCACGTGAAGTCCGGCAACGCGGCGGGCGACGATCCCATGTTCCGGGGGGACTTCAAGGGGCTGGTGCAGAAGCTCGACTACATCAAGGGGCTCGGCTTCTCCGCGGTCTGGATCACCCCGGTCGTACTCAACAGCTCGGACTACGACTACCACGGCTACCACGGCTACGACTTCTACCGGGTCGACCCGAGGCTGGAGTCCGCCGGAGCCTCCTACCAGGACCTCATCGACGCGGCGCACGCCAAGGGCATGAAGATCTACCAGGACGTCGTCCACAACCACTCCTCGCGCTGGGGCGCCAAGGGTCTGTTCACCCCGAAGACGTACGGCGTCCGAGACGCCCAGTGGAGCTGGTACTACGACGAGCGGAACGACGGCTTCGCGTACGACGGCCTCACCGTCGAGCCCAAGTCCGGGAAGTCCTACTACAACGGGGACCTGTGGTCCACGGCCGAGCCGGCGGGCAACACCTGCGTGGGCTGGGGCACGCCCACCGGGCAGACCTCGCCGGAGGGCTATCGCCTCTACAACTGCCAGTGGCCGAGTCCGACTTCGGGGATGTTCCCGAAGGCGCTCTACCACAACTGCTGGATCGGCAACTGGGAGGGCGAGGACTCCCGCTCCTGCTGGCTGCACGACGACCTCGCCGACTTCAACACCGAGAACGCCCAGGTCCGGAACTATCTGATCGGCGCGTACGACAAGTACATCGACATGGGCGTGGACGGCTTCCGGCTCGACACGGCGGTGCACATTCCCCGCACCACCTGGAACCGCCGTTTCCTGCCCGCCATCCAGGAGCGCGTCACACAGCGGTTCGGCGCGGAGGCGGCGAAGAACTTCTTCGTCTTCGGCGAGGTCGCGGCCTTCGTCAACGACAAGTGGAACCGCGGCTCGGTCAACCACTCGGCGCAGTTCTTCACGTGGAAGGAGCGCAAGGAGTACAACGCCGACGACCAGAAGGCGGCGCTGGAGATGTACGACTACGAGCAGCAGCAGGGCACCGCGTCCCAGCCCGTCTCGGACAACGCGTTCCTGAGGGGCAACGCCTACCACGCGCCCGACCGCAGCCGGTTCTCCGGGATGAACGTCATCGACATGCGGATGCACATGAACTTCGGCGACGCGAACAACGCGTTCCACAACGGCAAGGACTCCGACGACGCGACCAACGACGCCACGTACAACGTCGTCTACGTCGACAGCCATGACTACGGGCCCAACAAGAGCAGCGAGCGCTACACCGGCGGCACGGACGCCTGGGCCGAGAACATGTCGCTGATGTGGACCTTCCGGGGCATCCCGACGCTCTACTACGGCTCCGAGATCGAGTTCCAGAAGGGGAAGAAGATCGACTGCGGTCCGACGTGTCCGCTGGCGACGACCGGGCGCGCCTACTTCGGCGACCAGCTGGCCGGTGAGGTGACGGCCTCGGACTTCGGGAAGGTCTCCTCGGCCACCGGAAAGGTCGCGGACACCCTGTCCGCACCGCTGGCCCGCCACCTCCAGCGGCTCAACGAGATCCGGCGAGCGGTCCCCGCGCTCCAGATGGGCCAGTACTCCACGGAGGGCATCAGCGGCTCCATGGCGTACAAGCGGCGCTACACCGACGCGGCGAGCGGCACGGACAGCTTCGCCCTGGTGACGGTCTCCGGGAGCGCCACGTACACCGGCATCCCGAACGGCACGTACCAGGACGCCGTCACGGGCGACACCGAGGTGGTGACCGGCGGCACCCTCACGGTCCCGGCCCCCGGGAAGGGGAACCTGCGCGTGTACGTCCTGGACCTCGGCGGCAGGAACGCCGCACCGGGGAAGATCGGCGCGGCCGGCCCGTACCTGAAGTAGCGGGACGGCCTACCCGTCACGATCCGCCGCACCGCGCGCGGCAGGCAATTCTCGCGGTGCGGCGGGGCGTCACCGCCCTCGGGCGCTCAGGATGCCGGTGACGTTCTCGATGAGTGTGGCGATGACCTCTTCGTCGGGGCCGGGCTCCGGCTTGAACGTGGCGAGCTTCTCGGGTGGCAGAGGTCCGGTGATGTCCTGGACGTCCATCGTCGCGATGACGCCTCCGACCCGCATCGCGGTCACCAGTTTCCAGGCGAATCCCCCGTCGTCCCACCGGGACAGGGTGCGGTACCGCAGGGCGTCGTCCCCCAGCTCCGGGGCGTCGAGCACCTCGCTCGTGACGGTGCCCTTTCCGAACGCGTTGCTGACCCTGAACCGGTCGCACGTCCCAAGAGCCTCGCGCAGTCGCGCCATACGGGTCCGGGCGGCCTCTTCCGGGTAGCTCAGCAGGTTGGTGCTCCTGGGCGCCACGGCGCTCTTGCCCCGGTACATGGTCGACGAGGCTGCCGCGGCTTCCGCACCGTCGCCCGTGGTTGCTTCCCACACCTGCCGACAGGCCTTGGGCGAGACAGCCTGCTTGGCGTCGTACGAGGGAGGCGGCTCGGCGCCGTCCCGCGCACTGCTCCCCGTGATCTCGAAACCGACCGCCTGCTCCGCGGTGAGCAGCGCGCCCTTCAGCTGAGTGCCGGTGAGCGGTTCGGTGCGTTGCGCCGGTTTTCCGGCCGCCGTGCTCGTGGCGGTCCCGGGCTTTTTGGCGGCGTCGGCGGGCTCGGTGGCCTCCCCGCATGCCGAGATCAGTCCGATCGCCGTCAGCAGAGCCACCGCCGGCCCCAGTCTTCGTCCGTTCTTACGCGTCATCAGGTCCCCACCCATGAAATCTCCCTGTTCACCTGCGTACGGGCGAACCCTACGTCGGGGGTGACCCGGCCTGTCTCCCGGATATCCCCTACTCCGCCCGCAGGTGCGGGAAGCGCCATTCGGTGCGGCTGCGCAGGGTTTCGCCGGGGCGCAGCACCGTGCTCGGGTGGCCGGGGCGGTTGGGTGAGTCCGGCAGGTGCTGGGTCTCCAGGCACAGCGAGCCGTGGCGTTGGTGGCGGCGGCCGGTGCCGTCGGTGAACGCGCCGTCGAGCTGGTTGGCGGTGTAGACCTGGAGGCCCGGTTCGGTGGTCCACAGCTCCAGGGTGCGCCGGTCGCCGGGGGCGGTGAGGCGGGCGGCACGGCGCAGGGCTCCGGGGGCGGCGGAGCGCAGGACCCAGCAGTGGTCGTAGCCGCCGGCCCGCTCCAGTTGGGCGTCGGAGTGGCCGAGGCGTTCGCCGATGCGGTGCGGGGCGGTGAGGTCGAAGGGGGTGCCGGTGACCGGGGCGGGCGGGCCCTCGGGGATGGAGCCGGGGTCGACGGGGAGGTAGGCGTCGGCGTCGACCTGGAGCGTGTGGCCGAGGATGTCGTCGTCGCCGAGATTGAGGTAGGCGTGGTTGGTGAGGTTGACGACGGTGGGCCGGTCGGTGGCCGCCGTGTAGTCGACGGCGAGGGTCCCGGTGGCGTCCAGGGTGTAGGTGGCGCTCACGTCGAGCGCTCCGGGGAAGCCCATGTCGCCGTCGGGGCTGTGCAGGGAGAGCCGGAGGACGGCGGCGGTGTCGCTGCGGTGCCCGGCGGCCTCCCAGACCTTGGTGTGGAAGCCGTCGGGGCCGCCGTGCAGGGCGTGGCCCCGGTCGTTGGCGGGGATGTGGTGCGTGGTCCCGTCGAGGGTGAAGCGGCCGTGGGCGATGCGGTTGGCGTACCGGCCGACGATCGCCCCGAAGTACGGGTTCTTGTCGGTGTAGTCGTCGAGCGCGGGCAGCGAGCGGACGACCGGGCCGGGGTCGCCCGCGGTGTCCGGCACGGTGAGGCTGTGCAGGACACCGCCGTACGTGAGGATCTCGGCCCGGACGCCGGTGCCGGAGTCCAGGGTCCAGAGGTCGGTCTCGCTCTGCCCGTGGGCGCGGCCGAACGGTTTGCGGTGCACGGTGGGCATGAGGAGTTCCTTGGGGGGTGCGGGGAAGGGCCTCGCGACGGCAGGTCCTTCGGTGGTGCGGAAGGACCTCGCGAGGGTGCGTCAGCTCGGCGGCCCGGAAGCCTCGCGGGGCGTGGTGGACTCGCGGACGACGAGGCGGTAGCCGGGGCGGGGCCGCCGGGGTTCGGCGAGCGGGGTGCCGGCGAGGCGCTCGACGAGGCTGTCGACGGCGAGCCGGGCGATGGCCGCCTTGTCCGGGGCGATGGTGGTGAGGGTGGTGGCCCCGTACCGGCTCTCCTCGATGTCGTCGAAGCCGACGACGGCGATGTCGTCCGGGATGGAGAGGCCGCGTTCGGTGATGGTGCGCATGGCCCCGATCGCGATCATGTCGTTGTACGCGAAGACGGCGTCGGGCCGCTCGCCACGGTCGAGAAGGGAGGCCATGGCGGCGGCCCCGTCCTCCCTCCCGTAACCGTCGGTGACGACGACGAGCGACTCGTCGGGTGCGATGCCGGAGGCGGCCAGCTCCTCGCGCCAGCCGCGCAGCCTCAGGTGGGCGGGCTGGCGTTCCTGGCCGGTGCGGGAGCCGAGGAAGGCGATCCTGCGGTGGCCCAGCGCGATGAGGTGCGCGACGGCCTCGCGGGCGGCGGCCACGTTGTCGATGGCGATGTGGTCGTACGGGGCCTCGTACTCCCGCTCGCCGAGCAGCACCAGCGGCGCGGTCTCGGCGCGGGCCATCAGGTCCTCGGTCTCCAGGTGGATGGGGCTGAGGATGAGGCCGTCGATGACGTGGGAGCGGAACCCCTGGCAGACCAGCAGCTCCTTCTCCCGCTGGCCCGCCGTGTGGTCGACCAGGACGGTGTAGTCGTGCCGGGCCGCCGCGTCGACGACCTCGCCGGCCAGCTCCGCGAAGTACGGGTTGCCGAACTCGGGGACGGCCAGCGCGATGATGCCGGTGCGGCCCTTGCGCAGATGGCGGGCGGTGAGGTTCGGCCGGTAGCCGAGCTCGTCGATCGCCTGCTGGACCTTGGCCCGCATCTTCGGGGTGACGTGCTGATAGTTGTTGACCACGTTCGACACGGTCTTGATGGACACGCCCGCCCGTTGAGCTACGTCCTTGAGGCTGACGCCCACGGCACTCCTTGTACTTGGTTCGACTCGGCCCGGCCTGTGCGGTTCAGGTGGTTCTCCGGCTGCGCGCGAGGTAACGCTGCGCCACCACGACAACGATAAGGAAGCCGCCGCTGACCACCGACTGGTACGAGGAGTTGAGCGAGCCGATCTGGTTGATCAGGTTCTGGATCACGGCGAGCAGCAGGACGCCCCAGAGGGTGCCGCTGATCGAGCCCGCTCCGCCGATGAGGAGCGTGCCGCCGATGACGACGGCGGAGATCGCGTCCAGTTCCATGCCGACGCCGACGATGGTGACGCCGGAGGAGAGGCGGGCGGCGTTGAGCGCGCCGGCGAGTCCGGCGAGCAGCCCGCTGAGGGTGTAGACGAGGATCTTCGTCCGGGCGACGGGCAGGCCCATCAGGGTGGCCGCGTCGCTGCTGCCGCCGACCGCGAACAGCGTCTGGCCGAACGAGGTCCGCTGGAGCAGCAGCCCGCCCGCCCCGAAGAGGGCCAGCGCGATGAGGATCGGGTAGCCGAAGCCCCAGACGCTGCCCTGGCCCAGCTCGGCGAAGGCGGAGTCCTTGGGCACCAGGTAGGTGGTGGCCCCCTCGTCGGTGAAGGCGAGGAGGATGCCGCGCGCCGCGAGGAGGCTCGCGAGCGTGACGATGAAGGGGGCCATGTTCGCGCGGGCGATGAGCAGGCCGTTGACCAGGCCGATCGCGCCGCAGACCACCAGGGGTACGAGCAGGGCGGCGAAGAAGCCCCATTGCGAGGCCCAGGCGGCGAGGACACCGCCGAGGGCGAAGACGGAGCCGACGGAGAGGTCGATGCCGCCGGTGATGATGACCAGGGTCATGCCGAGGGCGACGATCGCGAGGAACGACGCCTGGACGGTGACGCCCCGGGCGTTGTCGACGCTGGCGAACGTCGGGTAGACGAACGAGGCGATGAGGATCACGGTCAGCAGGACCGCGAGGACGCCCTGGCGCTGGACGAGTTCGCCGACGCGGGAGCCGGTGGCGCGCTCGGGTCGGGGTTCGGTGCGCGAGGGGGCGCTCTTGAGGGGCGCCGGGGCCTCGGCAGGGGGCACGGTGGCCGGTGTGGTCTTGTTCATCGGGACCTACGCTCCCGGGCGACGTAGACGGCGGCGATGATGATGGCCGCCTGGGCGATCTGTGCGGTGGAGTCGGGCAGGTCGTGCTTGACGAGGGTGGCGCGCAGGAGCTGCATCAGCAGGGCTCCGGCGACGGTGCCGAGCACCCGGATGGAGCCGCCGTTCAGCGGGGTGCCGCCGACGACGACCGCCGTGATGGCGGACAGCTCCATGAGCGTGCCGAGCGAGGACGGGTCGCTGGCGGTGAGCCGGGCGGTGGCGAGGATTCCGGCGAGCGCGGCCATCACTCCGCAGAGGATGTAGACGCCGATCAGGACGCGCTTGACGGGCAGTCCGGACAGCGCGGAGGCCGAGCGGTTGCCGCCGATGGCGACGATCTGCCGGCCGAAGGTGGTGCGCTGCACCAGGAACGCGACGGCGAGCGCGAGCACTCCCGCGATGAGGACGACCGTCGGGATGCCGAGGAAGGAGCCGGTGCCGAGCGCCAGGATGTCCCCGTTGACGATCTGCTTGAGCTGACCGTCCGCCATGACGAGGGCGAGCCCCCGGCCGCCGACGAACAGGGCGAGCGTGGCGACGATGGGTTGCAGCCCGACGAGGGACACGAGCGTGCCGTTGATCGCACCGACCACCGCCCCGGCGAGCAGCGCGATCAGCAGCGCGGGGACCAGTCCGTAACCGAGGTAGAGCGGCAGCAGGGCGGCGGCGAGCGCCATGGTGGAGCCGACGGAGAGGTCGATGCCCTCGGTGCCGATGACCAGGGCCATGCCGAGCGCGACGATCACGATGGGCGCGACCTGGACCAGCTGGGTGCGCAGGTTGTCGGCCGTCATGAAGTGTTCGGTGAACAGGGCGTTGAACAGCAGCACGACGGCGACGGCCGCGTACACCCCGTACTCCTGGTACCAGGCGGGATCGCGCAGCCGTGCCAGCGGCTTCGCGGGGCGTGGCAGGGTGGCCTGGGTGGTCATCGGGGGTCCTCCTGGCCGGCCGGGACCTTCCCGCCGGGTTCGGGCGTGCGGTCACCGGGCGCGGCGTCGGGCGTGCGGTCGGCGGGCAGGGCGTCGGGGCTGTGGTCGGCGAGCACTTCGAGGAGGCGGCTCTCGTCCACCTCGTCGCCGGCGAGTTCACCGGCGACCGCGCCGCCGCGCAGGACGACGATGCGGTCGGCGCCCTCGATCAGTTCCTCGATGTCGGAGGAGATCAGCAGCACGGCGAGCCCTTCGCGGGCGAGTTCGTCGATGAGGGACTGCACCTCGGCCTTGGCCCCGACGTCGATGCCTCGGGTGGGCTCGTCGAGCAGCAGCACCTTGGGCTCCAGGCAGAGCCAGCGGGCGAGCAGCACCTTCTGCTGGTTGCCGCCGGAGAGTTCGCCGACCTTCTGCTCGGGGCTGGAGGCCTTGATCCGCAGCCGCTTCATGAAGAGGTCGACGATGCGGTCCTGTTTGGCTCGGGAGACGATGCCGGCCTTGGAGAGCCGGGGCATGGCGGCCAGCACGATGTTCTCGCGGACGGAGAGGCCGGGGACGATGCCCTCGGCCTTGCGGTCCTCGGGGAGCATGCTGATGCCCGCGCGGATGGCGGCGGCCGGGGTGGGACGGCCGAGGCGCTTGCCGTCGACGGTGATCTCCCCGCCGTCCAGAGGCAGCGCGCCGGTGAGCGCCTTCGCGGTCTCGCTGCGCCCGGAGCCCAGAAGGCCGCCGAGTCCCAGCACCTCACCGGCGTACAACTCCACGGATATGTGGTGCAGTTGGTGGCGTCGGTTGAGGCCGGTCGCGGTGAGGACAGGGGTGCGGGCGGCGTCGTGTCCTTCGGCGGCGAAGCCGGTGAGGCCGTCGCGGCGGACCTCGGCCATGTCGCGGCCGAGCATCATCGACACCAGCTGCATGCGTTCCAGCGGGGCGAGTTCGCCGGTGTGGATGTGGCGGCCGTCGCGCAGGACCGTGACCCGGTCGCAGATGCGGTAGAGCTCGTCCATGCGGTGGCTGACGTAGAGGACCGCGATGCCCTGGCCGCGCAGGTTCTCGATGACCCGGAACAGGGTCTCGACCTCGCGCGGCTCCAGCGACGAGGTGGGCTCGTCCATGATGACGACCTGCGCCTGTACGGAGACGGCGCGGGCGAGGGCGACCATCTGCTGGGTGCCGATGCCGAGGGTGTGCAGGGGCCGCTTGGGGTCGACGCGGACGCCGAAGCCGTCGAGGAGTTCGGTGGTCTCGCGGTTCATGCGGGGGAAGTCGATGAGTCCGAAGCGGTTCTTCGGCTCCCGGCCCAGGAAGATGTTGCGCGCCACGCTCATCAGCGGGACGAGGTTCACCTCCTGGTAGATGGTGGAGATCCCGGCCTGCTGCGCCTCGAAGGGGCGGGCGAAGCGGACGGGTTCGCCGCTCACGCGTACCTCGCCCTCGTCGCTCTGGTAGACGCCGGTGAGCACCTTGATGAGGGTGGACTTGCCGGCCCCGTTCTCGCCGACGAGCGCGTGGACCTCGCCCGCGCGCAGCGCGAAGGAGACGTCATCCAGGGCGACGACGCCCGGGAACCGCTTGCTCACGGAGCGGGCTTCGAGTACGGGGTCGGCGACAGCGGCCCCGGCCCGGGCGGTCTCCGGGTGCGGGGGTGTCGCGTGGGTCGGTGCCATGGATCCTGGCCTTCCGGTGGTACGGGAACGGTGCCGGGCCGCGGGGGGGGGGCCGGGGCCGGGCCGGGCGGGGGCCGCGCGGGGGCGGGGCGGGGGGGTCGGGCGGGGGGGGGGCGTGGTGGGCGCCCCGGCGGGGGGTGAGAGAC
>NZ_JBHXPF010000014.1:0-129347 GCF_042718715.1 Streptomyces sp. NPDC058576
GTTCTCGGGCGATCGGGGGTAGCGTCCTCGGCATGGACTCTCGTACCACCGTTGAGCGCGCTCAACGCCTCAAGCAACTGCACGCCGACCACAAGCCGCTCGTGCTGCCCACCGTCTGGGACGTCTGGTCCGCGCGGACCGCAGCCGCCGCGGGCTTCCCCGCCCTGACCATCGGCAGCCATCCGCTCGCCGACTCCCGCGGGGCCGCCGACCAGGAGGGACAGACCTTCGAGGAGGTGCTCGCCGCCGTCAGGCCGATCATCGCGGCCGTCGACGTCCCCGTCTCCGTGGACCTGGAGGCGGGCTACGGACAGAAGCCCGCGGATCTCGTGGCCGGTCTCATCGAGGTCGGCGGTGCCGGACTCAACATCGAGGACACCGTCCACTCGGAGGGCGGACGGGTGCGCGGCACGCAGGAGCACGCGAGCTATGTCGCGGGCCTGCGCGCGGCGGCCGACGACGCGGGGGTCCCGCTCTGGGTCAACGGGCGCACCGACCTCTTCCTGCACGCGGAGAATCCCGCCGACGTGCTCGACGAGGTGATCGAGCGACTGCGAGCCCTGGAGCAGGCCGGCGCCGACAGCGTCTACCCGGTGCGTATCCAGGACGACGACGACCTGCTCGCGGCGGTGACCGCGTCCGTCGCCGTTCCGGTCAACACCACCGCCCATCCCGTGAAACACGACCTTGAGCGCTTCCGCCGTCTCGGCGTCGGCCGGATCACCTACGGTCCGCTGCTGCAGATCGCTCTGACGGACGCGATGAAGGACATGCTCAAGCCGTGGGCGACCGCCTAGAGACTGTCCCGCGATGCGAGAAGCCCCCGGCCGCGGCGAGCGATTCGCCGCGGCCGGGGGCGGCCGTCACGTGCGGGGAGTGAGGTCAGGCGGCCGGGCGGGCGCTTCGTGCCGCGTGCTCCCGGACCAGCTCCGCGTACCGGAGCCCGCTGCTCTTGACCGTACGACGCTGGGTCGCGTAGTCCACGTGGACAAGACCGAACCGCTTGTCGTAGCCGTAGGCCCACTCGAAGTTGTCCATCAGGGACCAGGCGAAGTACCCGGCGAGCGGGGCGCCCTTGGCGACCGCGCGGGCGCAGGCGGCGAGGTGCTCCTCCAGATAGCGGACGCGCTCCGGGTCGTGCACCGAACCGTCCGCCCCGACGACGTCCTCGTACGCCGAACCGTTCTCGGTGACGTAGATCCGCTGGACGCCGTACTCCTCGGTCAGGCGCAGCAACAGCTGTTCCAGGCCCTCCGCGTGGACCTCCCAGTCCATGTGGGTGAGCCGGGCGCCGGGGACGGAGACCTGCTCGGCGTGCGGTGCGGTCCCGTCGGGGTCGGCGGTGACGATTTGGCGGAAGTAGTAGTTCAACCCCAGCCAGTCCAGCGGGGCCGCGATCGTCTCCAGGTCGCCCGGCCGGACCGGGAGTTCGACGCCGTACTCCTCCACCATGTCCTGCGGGTAGCCGCGGCCCAGGATCGGGTCCAGCCACCAGCGGTTGATGTGGCCGTCGGCGCGCCGGGCGGCGGCGAGGTCGGCCTCGCTCGCGCTCGCCGGCTCGATCGGGCTGAGGTTGTTGACGATGCCGACGCGGGCGTCCGGGGAGGCCGCCCGGATCGCCCGCACCGCGAGGCCGTGGCCCAGATGCAGGTGGTAGGAGGCGCGCACGGCGGCGGTCAGGTCGGTGAGACCCGGCGCCATCCGGCCCTCCAGGTGACCGATCCACGCCGAGCAGAGCGGCTCGTTGAGCGTCGCCCAGTCCTTGACCCGGTCGCCCAGGCGCTCCACCACATGGGAGGCGTACGCGGCGAAGTGCTCCGAGGTCTCCCGTACCGTCCAGCCGCCCCGGTCCTGGAGCACCTGCGGCAGGTCCCAGTGGTAGAGGGTGGCGAACGGGGTGACACCGGCCTCCAGCAGTCCGTCCACGAGCCGGTCGTAGAAGTCCAGGCCCGCCTTGTTGACCGGCCCGTCGCCGCCGGGCACGACGCGCGGCCAGGCGATGGAGAAGCGGTAGGCGTCCGCGCCGAGCCGCTTGATCAGGCCGATGTCCTCGGGCACCCGGTGGTAGTGGTCGCAGGCCACGTCACCCGTGTCACCGCCGTCGATGGTGCCGGGGGTGTGCGAGAACGTGTCCCAGATGGAGGGGGAGCGGCCGTCCTCGGCCACGGCCCCCTCGATCTGGTACGCGGCGGTGGCGACGCCCCAGGTGAAATCCGCCGGGAGGGTGGTGAGGTCGGACACGTACTGCCTTTCTGTGGGGGTCACTTGACGGCTCCCGCCGTCAGACCGGCGACCAGATAGCGCTGGAGGAGCAGGAACCCGACGACGATCGGGACGCTGACGACGAGGGACGCCGCCATGACCTGGTTCCAGTACACGTCGTTCTGCGTGGCGTAGCCCTGGAGGCCGACGGAGAGGGTCCGGGTGGCGTCGTTCGTCATGACGGAGGCGAAGAGCACTTCGCCCCAGGCCGTCATGAAGGAGTAGACGGACACGGCGACGATGCCCGGGACGGCTGCCGGCACGACGACCTGGAAGAGGGCGCGGACCGGTCCGCAGCCGTCCACCAGAGCGGCCTCGTCGAGGTCGCGGGGGATGGAGTCGAAGTAGCCGATCAGCATCCAGATGGAGAACGGCAGCGAGAACGTGAGGTAGGTGAGGATGAGCCCGCCGCGCGAGCCGTACAGTGCGACGCCCGTGCTGTTGCCGATGTTGACGAAGATGAGGAACAGGGGGAGCAGGAAGAGGATCCCCGGGAACATCTGCGTGGACAGCACCGTGACGGTGAAGACCCGCTTGCCCCGGAACCGGTAGCGGCTCACCGCGTACGCCGAGAACACCGCGATCGTCACCGACAGCACCGTCGCCGAGCCCGCCACGATCAGCGAGTTGACGAAGTACTTGGCGAGCGGGACGGTCTCCCAGATGTCGAAGTACGGCTGGATCGTCAGCGTGGACGGGATCCACTGGAACTTCCCCGACACGTCCTGGAGCGGCTTCAGCGAGCTGCTGACCATCACGTAGACCGGCAGCAGGACGAAGCCGGCGAGCAGGGTGAGGATGATGCGGCGGGTCCAGAGGAAGGACTGCGGCGCGGCCATCGGCGAGCGGGCCCGCGACCGGGTGGTGCGGGTCGGCCGCGTGAGGCTAGACATCGGCGCCCTTCCTTCCGCGCGAGGTGAGGAACAGGTAGACGGCCGTCACGATCAGCAGGAAGAGCAGCAGCAGGACGGACATCGCCGACCCGGTGCCGAAGTTCCAGGTGACGAACGACGACTGGTAGATGTGGATCGAGATGAGGTCCGCGTTCTCCGGCGCCGACTTCCCGAACAGGACGAACGGGGTGTTGAAGTCGTTGAACGTCCACAGGAAGAGCACCAGCACCAGAACCTGGTTGACCGGGCGCAGCGAGGGCAGGGTGATCCGGCGGATCTGCTGCCAGATGCCGGCGCCGTCGATCGAGGCGGCCTCGTACAGGTCGCGCGGGATGTTCTGGAGCCCGGCCATCAGCATGAGGAAGGCGAACGGCCAGCCCTTCCACACCGAGACGATGATCAGGGTGTAGAGGCTGTTGTCGCCGATCAGCCAGAACGACGGCTCGTCCGTGATGCCGAGCTGGTCGTGCAGGACGTGGTTGATCATCCCGTTGTCCCGCTGGAACATGAACGCCCAGGTGATGACGGCCGCGTAGACAGGCAGGGCGTACGGGACGAGGAAGATCGTCCGCAGGACGCCCCGGCCCCGGAAGCTCTCCTGGAGCAGGATCGCGGCGGCCGTGCCGAACAGCCAGGCCAGGCCGACGGAGAAGAACGTGAAGACGCAGGTGACGAAGAACGAGTGGAGCAGGGCCTCACCGATCGGCGCGTCGATGTCGACGGCGATCCGGTAGTTGTCGAGGCCGGACCAGGGCGCCGCGCCCCAGTCGTTGATGAAGAACTGCGTGAGCTGCCGGAAGCTCATCACGATCCCGATGACCATCGGGATGATGTGGATGAGGAGTTCCAGCAGGACGGCGGGCAGGAGCAGGAGATAGGGCAGTCCGCCTTGGCGGATCCGGTCGGGGATGCGCGGCAGTCTCCTGCGCGCACCCCCGGTGCCCCGGCTCGTCCCCCTGCTCGTCGACTTGTCGACCTCGGGGTCCGTGGTGACGGTGGCGGTCATGGATCAGGGCCTCACTGCTGCATCGTCTGCTGGGCCTTTTCCAGGCGCGCCTTGACGGATTCCTCGGTCACGGGGCGTCCGGCCGCCGCGTCCGCCCACAGTTCCTTGACCGCCGTGCCGACGGCCGTCTCGAACTGCGACTCGTTCGGGACCTGGGGGAGCGGGGCGGCGCTGGTGGCGAGGGTGTCGCGCAGGATCTTGAGGTCGGGGGCCCCGAAGGCGGCGTCGGCCTGCGCGGCCTCGACGGGCGGGATGGAGCCGTAGGTCTTGTTGAGCAGCTTCTGCTCGGCGTCGCTCGTCATGAACTTCACGAACTTCTTCGCGCCGTCGATGTTCTTGGTGTTCTTGAACACCGCCATGTTGATGCCCGCGACCATGGAGTTGGTCTGCTTGCCGGTACCCGGTGCGCCCGAGGGGACCGGCACCGGGGCCGCGCCCCAGTCCTCGGGCTTCATGCCCTGGGCGGCGAAGGTGGAGGCGGCGGCCTGCCACAGCACCATGGCCGTCTTGCCCTTGGCGAAGTCGGTGAGCGACTGGTTCTGGGCGTACTCCGCGTTGCCCGGCGCGATGATCTTGTCCTTGGCCATGAAGTCGATGTACTGCTTCACCGCCGCGACCGCACCGTCCGAGGCGAACGTCGCCTTGCCGTCCTCGTCGAAGAAGTCGGCGCCGTGCTGCTGGCCCAGGACGAACGTCTGGTGGATGTTGTTGGAGAGGTTGCCGCCCTCGGCGCCCAGCCCCCACTTGCCGTCCTTGGATATCTTCCTGCCGGTCTCGACCAGCTCGTCCCAGGTGGCCGGGGGCTTCTCGACGCCCGCCTCGGCGAACATCTTCTTGTTGTAGTAGAGGGCGTACGCCAGGGAGTACAGCGGCACCGCGGCGGGCGGTTCGCCCTCCTTGCCGGCCGAGGCGACCGCCGAGTCGACGAAGCGGTCCCGGCCGCCGATCGCCTCGAAGTTCTTGTCGTCCCACGGCAGGAGTGCCCCGGTCGCCTGGAGCGAGGCCGACCAGGTGTTGCCGATGTTCAGCACGTCCGGGCCCTGACCGGAGGTGGTGGCGGCGAGGATCCGGTTCAGCAGGTCGGCCCACGGCACCACCTCCAGCTTCACCTTGATCCCGGTCTCCTTCTCGAACTTCTTCAGCTCGGGAGTGAGGATCTCCTTGTCGGCCTCGATGCTGGGACCCTGGTTGGAAGCCCAGTAGGTGAGGGTCTTCGGCGACTCGTTGCTGCCGCCCGACGGGGACCCGCCGCCACAGCCGGTGGCGGCCACGGCGATGGCGAGGGCGAGGGTGACGGCGCTTGCGGCTCTGAGGTGACGCATGAGAGGTGGCCCCTTTCCGGGGATGGCTGCGTTCGGGAACCGAACGGCCTCCATGACTTAATTTATGCCGTGATTTAAGAGGTGAGAGAAGGTCGCGTCAAGGCCTTCGACCGGGGTATGTTCCTGGACGGGAAGGAGCACCATGGCCGAGCGCAACAGACGAACCGTGCGTGACCTGCGGCGGGGCAACCGGGCGAGGGTATTGCAACGGTTGTATTTCGACGGCCCGCTGAGTCGTCAGGAGCTCGGACCGGTCACGGGCCTGAGTTCAGGTTCCATCAGCAACGTCGTCGCGGAGCTCTCCGCCGAGGGACTGCTGGAGGAGGCCGGCGTCGTCGACTCCGACGGCGGCCGCCCCCGTACGCTGCTGCGCGTCGCCCCGGACGGCGGGCTGCTCGTCGGCATCGACATCGGCGAGACCCGGGTGCGGGTCGAGCTGTTCGACCTCTCCCTGACCGAACTGGCCCGCACCGAAAGGCTGCTGGCCCAGCACGGCTACGACGTCGACCGGATCGTCGCCCACGTCCGCACCGGCGTCGCGGACGTGCTGCGCGACGCGGGCGCCGACCCCCGCCGGCTCCTCGGCATCGGCATCGGAGTCCCCGGCATCATCGAGCGCGACGGCCCCGAAGGCCCCGACGGCACGCGCGGCGCGGTGGTGCACGGCCAGACCATCGGCTGGCGCGCGGTCCCCTTCGAACAACTCCTGCGCGAGGCCGTCGACGTGCCGCCCGAGGTGCCGCTGTTCATCGACAACGGGGCCAAGACGCTCGGCCAGGCCGAGATGTGGTTCGGCGGCGGCCGGGGCGCGGGCGCCGCCGCCATCGCCCTCATCGGATCGGGCGTGGGCGCCTGCGTCGACCACGGCGACATCCTTGACGAGGACCGCACCAGCCTCGCCCTCGAATGGGGCCACACCACGGTCCAGCTGCGCGGTCGCCGGTGCCGCTGCGGCTCCATCGGCTGTCTGGAGGCGTACGCGGGCGCGGAAGCCCTGCGCGAGCGCTGGCGCGAGGCGGGCGGCCCGCTGCCCGAGGACGCCGACGACGAGACCGCGCTCGCCGCGCTGCTCGCCGCCGCCTATCCGGCGCGCCGGGGCACCGCCCCGGACCCGGTGGCGCTCTCGCTCCTCGACGAGACCGCCGAATGCCTCGGCGCGGCCCTCGCCGACCTGATCAACCTCTTCCTGCCCGAGCGGATCCTCATCGGCGGCTGGGCGGGGCTGCTCCTCGGCCCCCGCCTGCTGCCGGAGATCCGCCGGTACGCGAACGAGTACGCCCTGAGCCACGCGGCGGCCCGCACCACCATCGAGATGGGGCGCCTCGGCCCGGACGCGGTCACGGTGGGCGCGGCGACGCTCCCGCTCGCCGACTTCCTCACCCGGGGCGGCAGCCGTCCAGGGGTGGGCGGTGCCGGCACCCCGCCGCGCACGGCCGTCCAGACGGTCCGGGAACGCCACCGGACCGCGCTGGGCTGAGAGGGCACGCCTCCGCCGGTCAGCCCACCGCGCCGCCCGGCGCGCCCCAGTGCGGGTCCACCCGGCCCGGCCGGGCGTCCTGGGCGTCGGCGAGCGGGCGCTCCAGGGGAAGCTGCCTCATCCCGCGTTCGGTCCGACGGACAGCCCTCAGGCCGAGCCCCGTATCACCAGCTCCGGTTCGAAGATCACCGATGTCACCGGGCCGTCCGGCCGGGCCAGCCGGTCCAGCAGCAGCCGCGTCATCTCGGCCGCCATCCCCTCCACCGGCTGGCGGACCGTGGTCAGCGGCGGGCGGCAGGCCAGGGCCGCGCTGCTGTCGTCGAAGCCCACCACCGCCACGTCCCCCGGCACCGAGCGGCCGTGCTCCCGCAGGACGTGGCAGGCCCCCAGCGCCATCAGGTCGTTGGCGGCGAAGACCCCGTCCAGATCCGGATGCTCCGCCAGCAGCCGTTCCATCGCGGCCTCGCCGCTCTCCTGGGTGAACTGCCCCTCGGCGATGGGGATGTACGCGTGCCCGTGGCGCGCCATGGTGTCCCGGAAGCCCGTCAGGCGGGCCAGGCCCGCCGGTACGTCCAGCGGGCCGCTGATCGTCGCGATCACGCGGCAGCCCCGGCCCAGAAGATGCTCGGCCGCCAGCCGCGCGCCGTCCTGGTGCGCGAGATCGACATAGCTGACCGGGACCGGCCGCGCCGGGCGCGCGTACAGGACGGCCGCCAGACCGGCGTCCGCGAGCAGAGCGGGCAGCGGGTCCTCGGCGTGCGTCGAGACGACCAGGGCCCCGTCCGCGCTGCCCTGCCGCAGGTACGCCACCACCTCCTCGCGCGCCCGTGAGGTCTCCGCGAACATCAGCACCGGGTGCATCCCGCGCGGACGCAGGTAGTCGACCACCCCGGTCACCACCCGGCCGAAGAACGGGTCCGCGAACACCTGCGCGGTGAACGAGCCCGCGTCGCCGGCCCCGGCCCCGTCGCCGGGCCTCCTCGCCCGTGCCCCGGCCCCCGGTGCCCCGCCGCCGTTGTCCTCCGCGGCCGCCTGCGGCTCGACGCCCGCGCCCGACACGACCAGGGCGACGGCATCGGCCCGCCGGGTCACCAGGGACCTGGCCGCCCGGTTCGGGGTGTAGCCCGTCACGGAGACCGCCTGACGCACGGCCTCCTGGATCACCGGATCCACATTGCGCACCCCGTTGACGACCCGGGAGACGGTGGCGCGCGAGACGCCGGCCGCCCGGGCGACGTCCTCCAGGGTGGGTGCTCCGGCCGGCCGCAGATCATCCGTCATGAGCGCCTTTATAGCACCAACGGAGAGCGCTCTCCACGCGTCTGCGGTCCCGTAGCTCCACAACGGGCCGGCGTGACGTCTCAGGCCAGTGAGCCGCCCGTCGCGTCGACCCAGTGGCCCGTGATCCACCGGCTGTCGTCCGAGGCGAGGAAGGCCACCACGTCGGCGATGTCGGCCGCGGTGCCGACCTTCCCCAGGGCGGACAGGGCCGCCGCGCCCGCCCAGGCCTCGTCGCCGGTGCGCAGCCAGTCCGCGTTGGCGTCGGTGTCCACGATCCCCGGCGCCACCGCGTTGACGGTGATGCCCCGGCTGCCCAGCACCTTGGACAGGTAGCGGGTGAACACGTCCAGCGCGCCCTTGGTCATGGCGTAGGCGATCAGGTCCGGCATCATCGCCGCTCGGCTGAGGCCCGTCGAGACGTTGATGACGCGTCCGCCGTCCCGCAGCCGGTCGAGCCCCAGTTGGGTGAGGAAGAACGGCGCCTTCGTGTTGACGTCGAACAGTCGGTCGTACTCCGCCTCCTCGATCTGCGTGAAGTTCTGCGATGTGCCTGTCCCGGCGTTGTTGACGAGGATGTCCACGCCGTCCGCGTGCTCGTCGAAGGCGGCCCAGAGCGCGGCCGCGGACCCCGGAGCCGCCAGTTCCACGCCGACCGGGAACGCCGTGCCGCCCGCCTCCTCGATCGCGGCCACGGTCTTCAGGGCCGCCGCCTCATCTCTGCCGTAGTGCACACCGACGAGCGCTCCGTCGCGGCCGAGCCGCTCGGCGATCCCCCGTCCGATGCCCCTGCTGCCGCCGGTGACCAGTGCCGTCTTTCCCGTGAGCGAGCTCATGGCTCCGCCCTCCCTTTTTATTAGCGGTCGCTACAGAAAAGACCGTAACACGTTCCTTAGCGGTCGTTATAGAATTGGCGCATGGCGACGAAGCAGCGCGGCAGACCACGGACCTTCGACCGGGAGGACGCTCTCCGGAAGGCGACGCTGCTCTTCTGGGAGCAGGGGTACGAAGCGACCTCCATCGCGGACCTGACGCGCGTGATGGGCATCGCCGCGCCGAGCCTGTACGCCGCGTTCGGCGACAAGCGGAAGCTGTTCGGCGAGGTCCTCGACGCGTACGCGACCCTCTTCGGCGGCTTCGGCGACCGGGCCCTGGCCGCTGAACCGACCGCCCGACGCGGCTTCGCGCGGATGCTGCGCGAAGCCGCGGCGGAGTACACGGCGGACGGCCGGCCGCACGGCTGCATGGTGCTCAGCGCCGCCGAGAACTGCTCGTCGGACGAGGTGGTGGCGGTGCTGCGCGGCCACCGCCTGCGCAACGTGACGGAGTTCCGGCGGCGGATCCAGCTGGACATCGACGCGGGGGTGCTCCCCGCGCACGTCGACGCGGCGGCGCTCGCGCGCTATACGGCGGCCGTCGGCCAGGGAATGTCGCAGCAGGCCCGCGACGGCGCGAGCCGTGCGGAGCTGGAGGAGCTCGCGGACCTGGCCATGCGGGCCTGGCCGGAGGAGTCCGCGGGGGCCTGAACGCCTCCAGGGGCGAGGGAGGTTCGCGGCAGCGGCCGGAACCGGCAGGGAACGGGCCCGATGCAGCGGGCGCGGCAGCGCGAGGGCCGGGACTTCGCGGCAGCGGTATTCGGCCACCGACCGGCCGGGGGAGGCCGAGTATCACGTTTTGCTTGTGATCAGTCACCGTGCGGACCTACGTTGCCCCTTGCGAGATGTACCGAAGCCAGTGGGGGAGCCACGTATGGCCGCGACCGGACGGCACCGCAGATATCAGCCCAGTCGGATCAACCGTGCCTCGCTCACGGTGACGGCGGGCGGCGCCGGCATCGCCCTCCCGCTCATCACCGCGGCCTCGGCGGGCGCCGCGTCGGGTGAGGTCTGGGAGAAGGTCGCCGCCTGTGAGTCCAGCGGGAACTGGGCCGTCAACACGGGCAACGGCTATTACGGCGGGCTGCAGTTCAGCGGCTCCACCTGGGAGGCCTTCGGCGGCACGCGGTACGCGCCGCGGGCCGATCTCGCCACCCGGGACCAGCAGATCGCCATCGCCGAGAAGGTGCTGGACGGCCAGGGCCCCGGCGCCTGGCCCACCTGCTCGGTACGGGCGGGGCTCACCCGGGGCGGGGACGCGCCCGAGACGAACCCGGGGCCGGGGACCGACGCGCAGAGCGTCCAGGCCCCGGCGCCGCGGAGCGCGCCGCCTCAGCAGCCGCAGACGCGTCCCGCCGCGGCGACGCCCACCCATGTGCCGGGCAAGCGCGACGCGTACACCGTCGCGAGCGGCGACTCCCTCTCCGGGATCGCCTCCGCCCAGCGCGTGCGCGGCGGCTGGCAGGCTCTCCACGCGGCCAACCGCAGCGTCGTGGGGGACGACCCGGATCTGATCTTCCCCGGGCAGCGGCTGAGCCTCGACGGGAGCCGGGCGCCGAAGGCGGATCAGCGCAGGGCCGAGCCCCGGAAGGAAGCTCCCGAGCGGCAGGCGCCCAAGAAGGACGCCCCCGAGCAGCAGGCGCCGAAACAGCAGGCGCCCAAGAAGGAAGCGCCCAAGCAGCAGGCCCCGAAGCAGGAGGCCCCGAAGCAGCAGACCCCGAAGAAGGCCGCCCCCAAGAAGGAGCAGCCCGCTCCGGAACGGGCCGTGAAGCACTCCGGGTTCAGCGCCCCGGTGGCCGCCGGCACCGGCACCCCCTACCGGCAGGCGGGCGGCTGGTCCAGCGGATACCACACCGGCGTGGACTTCCCCGTGCCCACCGGGACGTCCGTGAAGTCGGTGGCCCCGGGGCGCGTCGTCTCGGCCGGCTGGGCCGGAGCGTACGGCTACGAGGTGGTCATCCGGCACAGCGACGGCAAGTACAGCCAGTACGCCCATCTCTCCGCGCTCCATGTGCGCGCGGGGCAGTCGGTCTCCGGCGGGCAGCGCATCGCCCGCTCCGGTTCCACGGGCAACAGCACCGGCCCCCACCTGCACTTCGAGATCCGTAACGGCCCCGGCTACGGCTCGGACGTCGATCCGCTCGCCTACCTGCGGGCCGGCGGCGTCAGGGTCTGAACCGTCCGCTCGGAGCGGGAGCGCCGCAGAGTGGATCCGCCGCGCCGCCGCTGCTCCGCGAGCGGCCCCGGCATACCGAACTCCATCTGCGGAACGGCGCGCCCCGGCGGCAGGGGCGCCGGCTGGTGTCCCGAGGGCAGCTGCCCCGACGCGGATTCCGGCACGGCCGGCGACGCCGAGGGGCGCCCGTCTTTTCGCCCTTCCCCGCCGCCGGCCGTGTCCTCCGCACCGGAGCCTCCGGCCTGGACCGTGCGCCGGGTACCGGGGCCCGTCGCCTCCGGGTCCGTCCGCGCCTGCTCGGCGTGCTCCCTGTTCAGCCTCTCCCGCGTCAGCATGATCAGGCCGCCGGCGGCCAACGCCCCGCTGGAGAGGGCCAGGACGGTGCCCGGCACGCCGAGCCGGAACTGCTCGCCGAACAGGGTGAGGCCGATCGCGGCGGCCACCACCGGGTTGACCACCGTCACCGTCGCGAGCGGAGCGGTGAGCCCCGCGCCCCGGTAGGCGGCCTGGGACAGGAACAGGCCCGCCGCCGCGAGCCCGGCGATCACCAGCAGCGGCAGCGCGCCCGAGCGCAGCGAACCGGACGTCCACTCCACGGCCACGGTCTTGGTGAACACCGAGGCCATGCCGAACGCCGCGCCCGCGCCCGTGGCCAGGACGATGCTGCGCAGGACCGGCCGGCGCAGCGTACGGGCGAGCACGACGAGCGCGCCGACGGTCCCGAACGTCACCGAGGCCAGCAGCGCCTGCTCGGTGCCGTTGAGGGTGTGCGGCTCGGCGTTGCCCGTGAGCGCCAGCAGCCCGCCGAGCCCGGCCGTCGCCATCAGCGCGCCGCGCCACGCCGTCGCCCCCGCCCTCCGCCCCACGAACAGGGCCGCCATCGGCAGCGCGAAGACGATCGTCAGCGCACCGAGCGGCTGGACCAGGCTGAGCGGACCGTAGGCGAGTGCCACCACGTGCAGGACCGCGCCGATCCCGTTGAGGACGACGGCGATCCACCACACGCCGTTGCGCAGCAGGGCGTACGAGGAGTTGTCACCGGTCGCGGCCACGCGCTCCTGGATGATCGCCCCGGCCGCATAGGCGACCGCGGAGATCAGTGACAGCAGCACGGACAACGCAAGGGAGCTCATGTACACCACGATGTCCCGTCCGGGGCCCCACGTCGTCGTCCTTGAGACTGCACTTCGGCGTACTGCCCCAGTAGTACGCCCGTTGGACCGACGTCCTCCTCCCGACGGTAGTCCTGCCGCCCCCTGCCGTCAGAAGTTGTCGCCCGGCGGATACGGTGAGCCGCGAGGACCGCACAGTCGGTGTCCGTACGGCAGGTCACGGGAGCGGGACCGCTGACGGACCGGGAACCGAGGGGGAGCAGGCCATGGACCTGGTGCTACTGGCGTCGGTCGGGGGATTCTTCGCGCTGCGGACCACCCCGGTGCCGGGCGGCGGGCACCGGCCGCTGGAGCGGTTGTACGCGGGGGAGAACGGCCCGCTCGCCGCGCGTGTCGACCGGGTCGCGGAGCGCCTCGCGGCCCCCGAGCGCAGGGTCGCCGCCTCCATCGCCCATCTCGGACTGGCCGCGCGGCTCTGGTCCATCGCCCTGGGCCCGGCCGCGCTCTTCGGGCGGATCCCCGCCCTGACGCCCGACGCGTTGCACTGGGACCCGTCGTCCACCTCGCCGGACGACCTGTGGCTCGCGGGGACGGCTGAGCTGCCCGGCACGGCGGCCCGGATCCGTGAGGAGGTCCAGTACCGGCACCTGGTCCCGCTGTCAGCGGCCTTCCGGCGCGACGGGAACATCTCCCCGCAACTGCTGCGGGGCAACGCGGGATCCGCGCTCGCCGGAGCCGTACGCGAACTCGTCGCCTTCGCCCGCGCCCACGACCGGCCGGACGTGGCCGAACGGGCCCGCGCACTGGCGGCCGAACTCTTCGACGACGAGGCGCTGCGCGACACCGGGACCCCGCACGGTCCGGCGTTCCGGCGGCGCAGCTGCTGCCTGTACTGGCGCTGCCCGGGCGGCGGGCTGTGCGGGGACTGCGTGTTCGACCGGGCGCCCGGAGCGGGTGTGGCGGGGCGGTAGCCGCCCTCCCGCCTCGGCCGACCGGGCCGGGACCGTCGGGAACCCGGTGCGGGAGAGGTCACGCAGGCGGTGCGGGAGAGGTCAGGAAGGCAGTACCGCGTCGATGGCGTCGTCCACGGACGGCAGCACGGGCAGGGCGCTGTCGAGGCCGATCATGCCGATCAGGCGTCGCATGAACGGGGAGGGGGCGGCCAGCCGCAGCCGTTCGCCGAGCGCGGTGTGTCCCTGGAGGAGCACGTTCACCGTCGTCGAGTCCGCGAAGCCGACGCCGGAGAGGTCCACGACGACCGGGCCGGAGCCGTCGTCCGCCGCCGAGGTCAGCGCGAGGCCCAACGGTGCGACGCTGTCGATATCGAGGTCACCCGACACGGTGAGGACGCGTGCGTCCCGTTCCTGCCGGGTGGTGATTCTGACGGCTCTGTCCTCGTTGGGCGATGAAAGCACGGAAGGCACCTCGGGCGAGTCGGAAGGGAAGCAGAGAGCCGTTCTGCCGGACGGGTCGGCGTCGTCCCGTCCCTGGTCGCGGCGGGGTACGAGGGTAACGATAGGAGTAACAGTTGCCATTTGACAACATTCTCCATCGGGTAACAATCTGGTCCCCGACGGTTGCTGGTCCGACTGTCGACGGCGGAGAGCCGATGGAAGCGGAAGCAGGAGCTGGATGAAGCTAGGCGCTGTCCGCGACATCATCGCGGAGTGGGGAGGCGGCCGTGTCCCCTTGCGGGGAAAGGCGCTCCGAAGCCGCGGCGTGGAAGGCCGCGAGGCCGTCCGCCAGGGCGGCGAGGGCGGCGGGATCCATCCGCTCCAGCACGGCGTTCAGCTCGGCGGCACGCAGCGCCCGGTACTCTTCGAGAAGGGCGCGGCCGCGCAGACTCAGCCGCAGTTCCACTTCGCGCCGACTGGTCGGGCTGGGAGCCCGCTGGACGAGCCCCATCGCCTCCATCCGGTCGCAGAGCCGACTGACGGAGGGGGCACGCGATCCCAGGGCCTCGCCCAGCGCCCGCAGATTGGTGCCCTCCTGCTTCTCGATCACCAGCAGGGCACGAAGCTGGGAGGGCGATACGGTTCCCGAAGCGGCGGATTCCTGGCCCCGGCCCCACAGCACCTCCAGCAGCTCCGAGGCGGCGACGGCGTCGGCGGACGCCTGTTCGCGGCTGCTCGGGCGAAATCCTCGGTGGGGCATTCAGCCACTGTGTCACCCGTCAGGCCCGCTTGTCAGCCCGGGCCCGGCCCCTACCGCGTCGCAGGACGAAGAATGTGCGAGAGACCGTGAACAGACGAACGGACATCGAGGCCGCCGTAAGGGCCGCCGCTCCGCACGCCCTGCTGGCCACCCTGCGCACCGAGCTCAGCAGCGCCTACGGGGCCCTCGCGGTCGAGCTCCACCTCGCCGACTACGGTCTGCGGGTCCTCAAATCCCTGGACCGGCCCGACGGCGAGAAGGAGCCGCTGTCCCTCCACAACAGCCCCGAGGGCCGGGCGTTCGGCAGCCAGGAGCCCCGCGAACAGCAGGTCCGGCACGATGACGCCGTCGACCACCACCTGCCCGTGACCGTACGGGGCGAACGGCTCGGCATCCTCACCGTCCGGCTGCCCCAGGCCCTGTCCACCCCGGAGCTGGTCGGCGAGCTGACCCACATGGCCGACCTGCTGGGACACGAGATCCTGGTCGCCGAGCGGGACACCGACCTGTACCAGCGCGCCCGGCGCACCACCCGCCTCACTCTGGCCGCCGAGATGCAGTGGCAGCTGCTGCCCGCCCGCGCCTGCACCGCCGCCGAGTTCGCGATCGGGGCCCAGCTGGAGCCCGCGTACGCCATCCACGGCGACAACTTCGACTGGGCCGCCGACGCCGACGAGCTGACCCTCGCGGTCACCAACGGCATGGGCGAGGGCATACAGGCCTCGCTCCTCACCAACCTCGCCGTCAACGCCCTGCGCAACGCCCGCCGGGCCGGCATCGGCATCGCCGACCAGGCGGCCCTCGCCGACCAGGCCCTCTACGACCAGCACCGAGGCGCCTCCCACGTCTCGACCCTGCTGCTCCGCTTCGAGCTGGCGACCGGGCGGGTCGGCGTCGTCGACGCGGGATCGCCCCAGCTGTGGATGCAGCGCGGCCGCACGGTCCACCGCGTGGAGCTGGAGGCGCAGCTGCCGCTCGGCATGTTCGAGGAGTCGCAGTACACGGTCCAGGAGTTCCACGTGGAGCCCGGCGACCGGCTGCTGCTGTTCAGCGACGGCGTCTACGACGCGGTGTCCCCGCTCGGCGAGGTGTACGGGGAACGCATGCTGGCCCGTGCCATCCAGTCGACGCGGCTCCTGCCGGCCGCCACCGTGCCGCGCGCGATGCTCGCCGAGCTGGCGGAGTACCGGGGCACGGAGACGCCCGACGACGCGCTGGTGCTGTGCCTGGACTGGTTCGGCCGGCAGGACGGCTGACAGCGGGGGAGAGGCGGCCGGGGGGGGGCGTCGGTCAGGGAGTGTCGAAGGCGCGCCGGGAAGCCTCGATGTGACCGAGGTGCTCATGGGTCCAGTCGCACATCACATGGACCGTCCGGCGCAGGCCCTGCCCCGGCCCGGTGAGGGTGTACTCGACCCGTGGGGGCACGGTGGGGTGCACGCACCGGTCGACGAGTCCGTAGCGCTCCAGCATGCGCAGGTTCTGGGTGAGCATCTTGTGGCTGATGCCCTCGACCGCGCCCCGCAGCTCGGTGAAGCGGAGGGTGCCCTCGCCCAGGGCCTCGATGATCAGGAGCGCCCACTTGTTGGCGACGTCGGAGAAGATCTCCCGCGCCAGCGAGTCCGCGCGTCGCAGATCCGCGTCTTCCGGCGAGCCGCTGAACTGCTTGGTCACCATCAGGTTCCCCCGTCACCGGAAAGTGCGTTCTTCCCTGTCGGCGGCCACTCTCCTACGGTTTCCGAGTAACCACAAGTGACCGGGATCCGTCCGGTCCGGTGGCGGAGCGGGGGCACGGCCCCCGGGACGAGGAGGCGGGCGGCATGGCCATCACCCTGTTGAACCCGAGCGGACTTCCGGAGATCGGCGCCTACCGGCAGGTGTCGGTCGCGACCGGATCGCAGCTGGTCTTCATCGCCGGGCAGGTCGCCTGGGACGCGGCGGGCGCCACGGTCGGCGCGGGCGATCTCGCCGCGCAGGTCGAGCAGTGTTACGTCAACATCGGCACGGCCCTCGCAGCGGCCGGCGGCACCTTCGACGACGTGGCGAAGCTGACCGTGTACGTCGTGGACTGGGCGCCCGGGAAGATGCCGCTGTTCCTGGAGGGCGTGGCCCGGGCCGCCGCGAGACTGGGGGCCACCCCCGTACCGCCCGGCACATTGGTGGGCGTCGCGGCCCTGGACGTTCCCGAGCACCTTGTCGAGGTCGAGGCGATCGCCGTGCTCGACGCCTGAGGCGAAGACCCGGACGGCGGACGGGCGCCCGACGGAACGGGGAGCACCGGCGGGCTCAGGTGCTGAGCTGGAACTCCGCCCGGATCCGCTTGCCCACCGGCACCCGCTCGGCCGTGAGCCGGTCGCACAGGGCCACGACGATCTCCATGCCGTGACCGCCGAGGCGGGACGGGTCCGGGGCGTACAGCACGGGCATCGCGGTGCTGCTGTCGTACACCGTGACGCTGATGAGCCGCGCGTTGCCCTCCAGCTCCAGGAGGTAGGGGCCGTGGCTGTACCGGTCGGCGTTGGTGACCAGCTCGCTGACGGCCAGCATCAGGTCGCTGCGCGTGTGTTCGCCGATCGGGGCGAGGCACTCCACCGCGAGCCTCGTCAGGAAACGGTCGGCGAGCTCACGGGCCTGCGCGATGCAGCCCGGCTCGCCGTCGAAGACCTCGGCGCTGAGCAGCACCTCGGCGCCGGCCGTCCCCTGACCCGGTTCTTCCGGTGGGGAGGTGAGCTGTTCGTTCATGTGCTCCAGCCAGGGCGCCGAGTTGAGATCGCAGACCTTTTCCGCCATTCGTCTACCCCTGGCGAAGGATCCCACTCCAGGAGATCCGGACCGATCCTACGCACGTCCCGGCAGCCGCACCACGGTCACGAAGAACTCGTCGATCTGGCGCACCGCGGCGATGAACTGATCGAGGTCCACCGGCTTGGTGACGTAGGCGTTGGCGTGCAGTTTGTAGCTGCGCAGGATGTCCTCCTCGGCCGAGGACGTGGTGAGCACGACCACGGGGATGAGGGAGAGCTCGGGGTCGCCCTTGATCTGCTCCAGCACCTGCCGGCCGTCGTACTTGGGCAGGTTCAGGTCCAGCAGCACCAGGTCGGGGCGGGGGGCGTCGCCGTACTCGCCGCGTCGGTAGAGGAAGTCCAGCGCCTCCTGGCCGTCGCGCACGACGTGCAGGGTGTTGCGGATCTTGTTGTCCTCGAAGGCCTCACGGGTCATCAGCTCGTCGCCGGGGTCGTCCTCGACGAGCAGGACCTCGATGGGCTGGACGGGTGCGTTCACGAAGGGTCTCCCGACTGGCTGGTGAGCAGGGCGGGAGCGAGCAGCTCCGCCGTGGTGTGGGTGGGCGCCTCGGGCGCCACGGGCAGCGTGAAGTGGATGCGGGTGCCTTCGCCCGGTTCGGGCTCCAGCCAGATCCGGCCACCGTGGAATTCGATGATCTTCCGGCAGAGGGCGAGACCGATGCCCGTGCCGTCGTACTCGTCGCGGGCGTGCAGCCGCTGGAAGATGACGAACACCTTGTCCGCGAACTCGGGCGCGATCCCGATCCCGTTGTCCGACACGGTCAGGTGCCAGTTCTCGTCCTCGCGCACGCAGTCGACGGTGATCCGGGGCGTTCGGTCGGGGGCGCGGAACTTCACGGCGTTGCCGATGAGGTTCTGCCAGACCATGGTGAGGGCGGTGGCGTCCCCGACGAGTTCCGGCAGCTCCTCGGGGCGCTCGACGCTCGCCCCCGACTCCTCGACCGACGCGGCCAGATTGCCCAGAGCGCGGTCGAACGCCCGGCCCAGGTCGACGGGCTTCCAGCCGTCCTGGACCCGGCCCACCCGCGAGAAGGTCAGCAGGTCGTTGATGAGCACCTGCATGCGCTTGGCGCCGTCCACCGCGAACGCGATGTACTGCTTGCCCCGGTCGTCCAGCTCCGTTCCGTACCTCTTCTCCAGGAGCTGGCAGAACGAGGCGACCTTGCGCAACGGCTCCTGGAGGTCGTGGGAGGCGACGTACGCGAACTGCTCCAGCTCGGAGTTGGAGCGGCGCAGCTCCTCCGTCTGTCCCGCGAGGAGATCCTCGCGCCGCTGGGCTTCGTCCAGCTCGTCGGCGAGCCGACGGCGCATGTCCTCCACCGCCCCGGCCACGTCCTGGACGTCGGACGGACCCCTGATCTCGATCCGGTGGTCGAAAGTCCCCGATCGCACGGCTTCGGAAGCGGTGCGGAGCCGGTTCAGCGGCACGCCCACCACCCGGTGGAGCAGCACGCTCAACGCCACGATGGTGAGCACGAGAACACCGAGCAGGATGCCCACCACCCAGTCGCGGGTGGAGCGCGCGGCGTCCAGCCCGTCCCTCGCCCGGTCACGCGCCTCGGCGAGATTTCCCTGCTGGGCCGTGTACGCGCGCCGCAGGCTGTCGAACTCCGTCTTGCTGCTCTGGAGCTGCGCGGTGGTGCCGGAGCGGCTGGGGCCGCCCTCCCGCACCGCCGCGATCAACGGCTGGGCCTTGGTCTGCCGCCACCGATCGGCGGCGGCCTCGATGGCGTCCAGGTCCTGCGCGAGCCGCTCGTCGTCGCCGATCAGCTCCCGCGCCCGGGCCAGCCGCTCCCGCTCGGCGCTCTTCCCGGCCTCGTACGGCTCCAGGAAGGACCGGTCGCCGGTCAGGGCGAACCCCCTGACCCCCGTCTCCTGGTCGAGCAGGGCGTTCTGCAGTTGGAAGGAGACCGATCGCGCCGGCTGGATACGGTCCACCAGCTCGTCGGTGCGCTCCGACATCCGCGACAGCACCAGGCCGCCGATCACCAGGCAGCCGCAGATGACCACGACGAAACCGCCGAGGATCAGATGGACCCAGGACTGCACCGACAGCCGGGAGGCGATGCCCTCCTGCGGTATGCCCTTCGCGTTGTCAGTGCTCATTGTCTTCCGATCCCCAACCCAGGTGCAGTACGGCCACGTCGTCCGCGAGCCCACCGTACGGCGCGGCCCCTTCGGCGGCTCCCGCCACCAGGGCGTCCACGAACGCGTGGGCCGGCAGATGTCCGTTGGCCCGTGCCATGGCCAGCAGCCCTTCCTCGCCGAGCCGGCTGTCCGGCCCGTCGCGTCCCTCGAAGAGCCCGTCCGTGAAGAGGACCAGACCCGCGCCGGGCGGCAGTGAGATGTCCACCGTCGGCCACCGGCCGACCCCGGGCAGCAGCCCGAGCGCCATACCGCCCTCGGGTTCCACCCAGGTCACCTCCGTGCCCTGACGCAGCAGCAGGCCCGGGTGACCGGCCCGCAGGACCTGTACGTGCCGCTGCCCGGGCGGGAAGGCGAGTGAGGTGACGGTGGCGAACACATGCGAGTCCGAGCGCTCGGCGACCAGGATCTCCTCCAGCAGGGCGATCTGCTCGGGGTGGGACGTGCCGCACAGCACCGCGGTACGCCAGGCCACCCGCAGACACACGCCGAGGGCCGCCTCGGCGGCGCCGTGCCCCGAGACATCGCCGATCACCGCGTGCACCGTGCCGTCGGAGGTCTGCACGACATCGTAGAAGTCACCGCTCAGCAGCCCGTGGACCCGCCCCGGCTCGTAACGGGCGCGGGCCCGGAACCGGTCGTCGCGCAGCAGGGGGACAGGCAGCAGACCGCGCTCCAGCCGGGCGTTCTCCTGGGCCATCAGCTGGTTCGCGCGCAGCGCCGCGGCGGCCCGCTCCACTTCCTTGCGCTGCAGGGCGTAGCGGATCGCGCGCGAGAGGATCTCGGGGCCCAGACGGCCCTTGACCAGGTAGTCCTGGGCGCCTCCGGCGACCGCGCGGAGTCCGGTGCCCGAGTCCTCCAGGCCGGTGAGGACGACGATCGCGGCCTCGCCGTCGGTCTCCAGTATCTGGCGCACGGCGTCGAGGCCGTGGACGTCGGGCAGGTGCAGATCGAGGAGCACGCACACCGGCGCGGTGGAGGTGCGCAGGAACGTACGGGCCTCGCCCAGCGTCTTGCACCAGGTGAGGGCGGAGTCCAGCTCGCTGTCGGCGAGCATCTCCTCGACGAGCAGCGCGTCACCCGCGTCGTCCTCCACCAGCAGGATCGTCGCGTCGAGGTTCCACAACGGGGATTCGGGGCGGTGGGGGATGCCGACCTGTTGGGTGGGGATGCCGGGGGTGCCCACAGGACTCGGAAATGTGCCCACGGGCGACTCGGTCAAGCCTTCACCCTCTCGCGCCACGGCACGGTGCGTCCGGCCTGATCGTCAGAAAGCATATGCGAGCAAGGGGCCACGTCGGGGACGGGGCCGATGAGCGGACGGCACGAAGCCGCCCGCCCGGAAGGGCGGACGGCTCTATTCCGGGCGAAACCCGGACAGTTCGCGCAGGCTCACGCCTCGACGCTCATCCCCTTGCGCAGCTGCTGCACGATCCGGCTGAGCAGCCGCGACACATGCATCTGGGACACGCCCAGCTCCGCGCCGATCTGCGACTGCGTCATCTCCGCCCCGAACCGCATCTGCACGATCCGGCGCTCGCGGTCGTCGAGCTGCTCCAGCAGCGGGGCCAGGGTGTGCAGGTTCTCGACGGTCTCCATGCCCGGATCGGCCTCGCCGAGGACATCAGCGTACGCGCGCTGCTCCTGGCCGGAATCGCTGTCCGCGGAGGGAGTGTCGAGCGAGCCGGCCGAGTAGCCGTTGGCGGCCACGAGCCCCTCGATGATCTCCTCCTCCGGGAGGTCGAGGTGGGCGGCCAGCTCCTTGACGGTGGGGTCGCGGTCGAGCCGGGCGGAGAGCTGCTCCTTCGCCTTGGCGAGATCCACCCGCAGCTCCTGAAGCCGCCGCGGCACGTGCACCGACCAGGTGGTGTCCCGGAAGAAGCGCTTGATCTCCCCGACGATGTAGGGCACGGCGAAGGTCGCGAACTCGACCTCGCGGGACAGGTCGAACCGGTCGATCGCCTTGATCAGGCCGATCGTGCCGACCTGGATGATGTCCTCGGTGTCGTCGCCGCCGCGGTTGCGGAACCGGGAAGCGGCGAAGCGCACCAGCGAGAGGTTCATCTCGATCAGGGTGTTGCGCGCGTACTGGTGCTCGTGGGTGCCCTCCTCCAGCGTCTGGAGGCGGTCGAAGAAAATCTTGGAAAGGGCCCGGGCGTCCTGGGGAGCGACCTTCCCGGCGTCCTCGATCCAGGGCAGCTCTCCCGTGACGTCCGCTGCCTGCGTGCCGTTCCGGTCGTCGCTCAGCGGCGTCGTGGTTCCGGTGGCTCGCGCCGACATCGTCGTCATGGTGTCGCCCTCCCTGCTGTCCAATGTGTCGGACGGTCGCATGCCCGGTCTTCGCAGAGTCATGCGCTCCTTTTTCAGATTTCTTCGATCGGCTTCTCCGGCGCCCCTCCGGCAGCCTCTTCCTCCGCCCCTCCGGCACCCTCCTCCGGCGCCCTTCCTCGCCCGAACGGAGCAGTGACCCACCCATGGCAAACTTGACCGGGGTGTTTCGGCCGTGGTGATCGGCGGCCCGCGGCGAGAAGATGACAGAGGAACGGCCATGACGGTGACAGAGGACAGCCCGGAGCTCGCTCCCGGAATCGAGGAGTTCGGTCCCGGAATCGACCCGGAGCGGCTGGCCGTCTGCCTGAGCGTGCTCGACGAGCTCGACCGGATCGAGGTGGACCACCCGGACGCCATCGCCGTCCGCCGCGCCACCGCAGGGATCTACCGCACCGTGAAGCAGCGCCGCCGCCAGGAGCGCCGCGCCGCGAAGACCGCCCACGACCGGGCCGTCACCGAGGCGACGGCGACCGGCTCGGCCGAGCGCATCGACGACGAGACGCAGGGCGTGCTGCCGTCCTCCTCCGCCCAGGCCGAGATCGCGGGCATCCTCCAGCGACCCAGGTCCTGCTACATCTGCAAGACCCGTTACGTCGAGGTCGACGCCTTCTACCACCAGCTCTGCCAGTCGTGCGCCAAGGAGAACCGCTACCGTCGCGACGCCCGTACCGATCTCACCGGACGACGGGCGCTGCTGACCGGCGGCCGGGCGAAGATCGGTATGTACATCGCGCTGCGGCTGCTGCGCGACGGCGCGCACACCACCATCACCACCCGGTTCCCCAACGACGCGATCCGCCGCTTCAAGGCGATGGAGGACAGCGACGAGTGGATCCACCGGCTGAAGGTCGTCGGCATCGACCTCCGCGACCCGGCCCAGGTCGTCGCGCTGGCCGACTCGGTCGCCGCCGAGGGCCCGCTGGACATCCTGATCAACAACGCCGCCCAGACCGTACGCCGCTCCCCGGGGGCCTACAGCGAGCTGGTCAACGCCGAGTCGGCGCCGCTGCCGGCGGGCGAGCTGCCCGCCGCCGAGGTCATCGGCACCTTCAACAGCGGCACGGTCGACCGGGTCGCGGCGCTGCCCAGCGCTCGCAAGGAGGGCCTGAGCGCCCAGGAGGTCACGGATCTCGCCCTGGTCACCGGCTCCGCATCGCCGGCCCGGATCGCCGCGGGCACCGCGATCGACGCGGGCGGTCTCGTCCCGGACCTGCACGACACCAACAGCTGGATCCAGACGGTCGAGGAGGTCGAGCCGATCGAGCTCCTCGAAGTCCAGCTCTGCAACTCCACCGCGCCGTTCATCCTGATCAGCCGGTTGCGCCCGGCGATGGCGGCGACCGCCGCGCAGCACGCGTACGTCGTCAACGTCTCGGCGATGGAGGGCGTCTTCAGCCGCGGTTACAAGGGCGCGGGCCACCCGCACACCAACATGGCCAAGGCCGCGCTCAACATGCTGACGCGCACCAGTGCCCAGGAGATGTTCGAGAAGGACGGCATCCTGATGACGGCCGTGGACACCGGCTGGATCACCGACGAGCGCCCGCACCCGGACAAGATGCGCCTCGCCGAGGAGGGCTTCCACGCGCCCCTCGACCTGGTCGACGGGGCGGCCCGGGTCTACGACCCGATCGTGCGCGGTGAGGGCGGCGAGGCCCTCTACGGCTGCTTCCTCAAGGACTACGCCCCCGCGAACTGGTAACCCGAACGGCTCAGCCGGCCCGACGGTCCCCGCGCGGCGGCCGGAGACCCGGCCCAGGATGTTCCTGGGCCGGGTTTTCGCTGTACCCCGTGGCTGAAAGTGACCTACCGCACACGTTCTATCGAGCGCGGCGGCGCTCATTTGGTTAGGCTGAGGCGAACGGACGTCACCGAGGGGCCCACGAAGGTTCCTCGACCGTCCTGGGACACGGTCGGTAACCCGGCCGCTGTTCCGCCCCGAACCGGCGCCACCGCGACCGAAATATCACCATCCCTGCCCCGCTCGGGGCGGTCGCGCTCCGGCATCGGTGCCGGAGCGTCGGCGACGCCCTGGGTGACGCGACACAGAGGAGTGCGCGGTGACGACACCGGAACTGACCGAGCGCGAAATGCGCCCCGCCGAACGGACCTCGGGGCGGCCCGGCCGCCCCGAGAAGCTGAGGAACATCGAGGTCTGGGCCAGGTCCGCCCCGATCCGGCTCGCCGGATACGAGGACGACCTCGCCGAGCCGCACATCCTGCCCGGCATCGACTGAGCCGTCGGCCGACGGCTCAGCGGCATCGGCCGACGGCTCAGCGCGTCCCGCGGCCCGTCTCCCCGCCCTCCCGCTCCGGCGGCAGCGGCCGGGAGACGGGCCGCAGGAATTCCCGGACGTAGGTGCGATGCCACCAGCGGCCGGTGGCCCGCAGCTCCCGGAGCCCGGTGAACCGGTAGCGGAACACCCGGGCCCGCACATGCCGGGGCGGCTCCCCGGGGAACGGGTTGTGGCCGAGCAGCCGGAGCGTGTCCCGGTCGCCCGCCAGCAGCCGCTCGACGAAGGGCCCGAACCAGGGCCGGGCGTACGCGGGGGAGAGCGCCGCGAACCACATCATCCAATCGAGCCGCAGGTGGTACGGGGCGAACAGGCGCGGCAGCCGGCGCGGATCGCTGGGCTTGCCGCGGAAGCCGTACTCCCGCCACTCGGCACCCTCGTGCGCCACCGGACCGGCGCTGCCCTCCACCACGACCTCCAGCCGCATCCGGCTGATGGAGCCGAACGCGCCATAGGTGTTGACCAGGTGCAGGGGATCGTAGGACCGGTTCATCGCCTGCCGCCGCGAGAGCAGATTGCGCGCCGGGCGGTAGCTGAGCACCAGCACCAGGGCGGTCGCGGCGATGACGACCACCTCGTACCAGAGAGGTGGTGCGATCCGGTCCGGCGGCGGCCCGGCCAGGGGAGTCCAGTCGATCGCGGAGAGTGCCAGCGCGATGGTGAGCCAGTTCAGCCAGGCGAAGTTCCCCGACAGGACCAGCCAGAGCTGGGTGAGGACCATCAGACCGGCGGCCACGCTCGCGACCGGCTGCGGGGTGAACAGCAGGAAGGGCACCAACAACTGGGTGACATGGTTGGCCGCCACCTCCAGCCGGTGCACGGGCCGTGGCAGATGGTGGAAGAACCAGCTCAGCGGCCCCGGCATCGGCTGGGTCTCGTGGTGGAAGTCCAGGCATGTCAGCTTCCGCCAGCAGGCGTCGCCGCGCACCTTGATCAGCCCCGCGCCGAACTCCACCCGGAACAGCAGCCACCGCAGCAGCCACAGCACCAGCACCGGCGCGGCCGTGTCCCCGGTGCCGAGGAAGACCGCCAGGAACCCCGTCTCCAGCAGCAGTGACTCCCAGCCGAATCCGTACCAGACCTGACCCACCTGGACGATCGACAGGTACAGCACCCACGGCAGCGCCCAGAGCAGCATGCCGCCCCACAGCGGCAGCAGACCGTCCAGACCGGCGATCAGCGCCACCGAGACGACGCAGCCGCTCCAGGCGACGGCGGCGAAGAAGCGGTCCGAGTAGTGCAGCCGGAAGAGCCCCGGGGCCGCCCGCCAGGGTGTGCGCCGCAGCAGCTCGGGGACGGGCAGCATGCCGCGCTCGCCGATCAGCGCCCGGAACTGGAGCGCGGCGGAGAGGAAGGCGACCAGATAGACCACGGCCAGCGCCCGCTGGAAGATCAGCCGGCTCAGCCAGTAGCCGTCCGCGGTGAACCATTCCATCCCTGCCAGTATCGGCCGACGGGCGGCCCGGGGCTCCCCGCCGGTCCGGTCGGGGCTCCCGGGCTCCTGGCCGGTCGCGCCCGGCCTGCTCAGTCCGCGGCGACGATCCGGCGGAGCGTACGGCCGAGCCTGCGCGCGTACCAGTGCTGCACGGGCGGCACCAGCGGTCCGGCGAGCCGGGCGTACCAGGAGGCGGGGCGCGAGAACGCCAGCACCGTGAACCACACCGTGCCGTCGTCCGCGAGGTCCACCACGAAGCACTCCTCGCCGCGCTCCGGATGCCCGGCCAGGGTGCCGTACCCGAAGCCGGTGCGGCCGTCCTCCCCGTACGCCGTCCAGATCACCTCGCACGGGGCGGTGAAGCGCAGCGGGCCCAGGCCCAGGGAGACCCGGACGTCTCCGCCGGGCTCCGCGCGCCGGGCCGAGGCCTCCACCCGGGCGCCCGAGGCGCGGTGCATCCGCCACTCGGTGATCGCCGCGCCGGCGGCGGCGAAGTCCGCCTCGCCCCGGCCGACCCGGGCGCGGTGGTGGAGGTGGTGGTAGCCCCGGGGGAGCGGGCCGAGCCGGGTCGCGCCGACCTCCGGGTAGGTGAGGGTGCTCATGCGGTCCTGCCTTCGATGTCGGAAAGGACGCCGGTGCGGCCTTCGATGCGGACGCTGTCGTCGGTGCGGAGCCGCCGCCAGGCCAGCAGCGAGCAGAGCGCGAAGCCCAGCGCGTTGCCCAGGCCATGCGTGGCGGCCATCCAGGTCAGGCTGGGGTGGGGGAGTCCGGTCGCCTCGCCGAGCGCCCAGCTCAGCGCGAGCAGCATCGTCGCCACCAGGACGGCGGCGGAGGAGAGCAGCAGGAGCCGTGTCGTCCGGTCCCGGCCTTCGGCGCGCCCCATGCGCCAGGTCAGCAGGGAGACCGTCCACATGCCGGCCGTCAGGACGAGGGCTCCGGCGAGCTCGGCCCAGTCGCCGATGAAGTACCCGACGAGGACGAGCAGGGTGCCCAGCGGCACGCTCAGCGCGGCGAAGCGGCCCGCAGGGCCTTCGGAGACCCGGCAGACCAGCCCGGCGATCAGGGCGGCGGCGAATCCGGCGAAGTGGAAGTGCGGCACGGTCAGGGCGAGGATGCCGAGGTCGAACCCGAACAGCTCGTGCCCCGAACGCTCGGCGACCAGGGCGGTCGCGGCGACGGCCGGGGTGACCAGTGCGGTGAGCAGGGCGATCCCGGCGGGGTCGAGGTCCCGGCCGCGGGCTGCCCGGCGCGGGGCGTGCAGGGCGAGCAGGGCGGTGCCCAGCGCGTAGCAGCAGGCGAGCACCGTGGCCGTGGCGCCGCGCGGCAGCCAGAGGGCGAGGGCCCCCGGCACGGCGAAGAGGGGCCAGTGCCGGCGTATCCGGTCCAGGCCCTGGTGTCCGATGAGCCTCAGCCCCGCCGGCACGACGACGAGCATGCCCAGCATGACGATGGCGTTGACCAGTGCGGACATGACGTACCCCCTTTGATTTGAACGTGTTCAAGTCTCTCAGGGATGAGAGTAGAGGGTCTATTGAACGTGTTCAAGACTGGGGTGGCGGCCGCCCGTCCGCTTGCGGGCCGGTGCTCGGTGCGGCACAGATGGTGACACCCATCCGTTCCCCAGGGACAGGCAGGAGAGCTCTGTGCGCTCACAAGGACGTTTCCGGCGTACCGCGCTCGCCGCGCTGTCCGCCGGGGTGCTCTTCGCGGTCGCCGGCTGCGGCGACGGCGGCGACCGGACGGCGAAGGGCACCACGGGCACCGCGGAGGCCAAGGACGTCCTCCTCCAGCCCCTCGCGTCCCCCGGCCCCGGACCGTTCACCGCGTCCACGGCACAGGCGACGGCATCCCCCACCCCCACCGGAGCACCGGACGCGGAACCGACCTCCACCACCCGGACGGTCCATCCGGTCTCCGGCGCCGTCCCGGGGCTCTATGGCGGCACCCGATCGGTCGCCGCCTGCGACGTCGAGCAGCAGGCCGCCCTCCTGACCGACGACGAGGACAAGGCGCGCGCCTTCGCCGACGCGGCCGACGTCGAGGCCGTGCAGATCCCGGGCTACCTGAAGTCGCTCACCCCGGTCGTCCTCGGCGTCGACGCCCAGGTCACCAACCACGGCTACAGCGCCGGTTCGGCCACCGCCTTTCAGGCCGTCCTCCAGGCGGGCACCGCCGTCCTGGTCGACAGCCGGGGGGTGCCCCGGGTCCGCTGCGCCTGTGGCAACCCGCTCGGCCCGCCCGTGGTCGCCGACGGGAAGATCGCCCACCGGGGCGAGCGCTGGCCCGGCTACGACCCCGCGCGCATCGTGGCCGTCGAGCCAGGCGTCAAGGCGGCCACGAGCCTGATCATCGTGAACGCCGACGACAACACCTGGATCGAGCGGGCCATGGGTGACAGCGGAGGCCGCGACCGGACCCCGGACGACCCGCCGCCCTACGCGCCCGACGCCGACCTGCTCTTCCCGTCCCCGGGCCGTCCCTCCGAGCCCGCGCCCCCGGACTCCACCCCGTCCGACCCGGCCCCCTCCGAGCCGGAAGCCCCGACGGACCCCGGACCCGGGGAGTCGTCCGACGACTTCGGCGACACGCCGCCCGAGGACCCGTGGGAGTACGAGGAGGGCGTCCCGGACGTCGCGCCCGAGCCGACCCAGGTCTTCCCCGCCGAGCCGGAAGGGCCCGCCGAGCCCGCCGAGCCGGACCTGCCCGCCGAGCCGGACGAGCCCATGGAAGCGGATCTCGGCGACGTGTTCGCCGGCTGACCGGTCGAGGGTTCGGACCTGCGGAATCGGACAAGAGGAATCGGAAAAATGGTGGCAGAGTGGCCCACATGGATGATCGGGTAGCGGGTGCCCTGTCACTCCCCGACGACTGGCCCGCCCACCCGGACCTCAGCCTCGCCCTGAACCGTATGGGCAGCTTCGACTGGGATCTTGACACCGGCCTCATGCACATGGACCAGCCCGCCCTCGACGTGTTCGACCTGACCGCGGACGAATACGACGACCGGCCCGCCTCGCTGGCGCCGCGTGTGCCGACGGACGAGGCCCAGCGCCTGGACGGGCTGGTCTCGCACGCCCTCAAGAGCGGGCGCACCAACTACGGCGCGTACTTCCGCATCCAGCGGCGCGACGGCACGCTGCGCTGGACCCACACCCAGGGCTTCGTCCGCCGGGACGGGACCGGCCGCCCGCGCCGCATCATCGGGATCGTCCGCGACGCCACCCAGGAACTGGCCGACTCCACCGCCCGGCGCGAGCTGGACGAGGAGCGCCGCCAGCGCACCAGCCTGGTCGAGGGCACCACCGCCGCGCTGGCCCACGCCCGTACGGTCAAGGACGTCATCGCCGTCCTCAAGAACTCCCAGGGCCTCGCCCACCTCGGGGCCACCAGCCTCGTCATGGGCCTGCTGGAGTCCGGCCGCATCCACCTGGTGGCCGACGGCCCCGAAGGCGCGTACGTCCCCGGCACCCGGTACACCCGGGTGGACGAGCGGTACCCGATGAGCGAAGTCGTCCGCACGCTCTCCCCGCGCTTCATCGAGTCCGCCGAGGACTTCGCCGCCTCCTACCCGGTCCTGTGGCCCAACATCAGCCACCTCGGGATCACCTCCGCCGCCTATATGCCGCTGATCGCCCAGGCCCGCCCGATCGGCGCGCTCGGCCTCCTCTACCGGGACAAGGCGGGCTTCACCGCCGACGAGCGCAACCTGCTGATGGCGCTCGGCACCTCGATCGCCCAGAGCCTCCAGCGCGCGATGCTCTACGAACAGGAGCACGACCTCGCCGAAGGGCTCCAGCAGGCGATGCTGCCGCGCCGGATCCCGGCCGTGCCCGGGGCACAGGTCGCCGTCCGCTACCGCTCGGCCCGCCTCGGCCGGGACATCGGAGGCGACTGGTACGACCTGATCCCGCTGCCCGGCGGCCGGGTCGGCGCCGTCATCGGGGACGTCCAGGGCCACGACACCCACGCCGCCGCCGTCATGGGGCAGCTCAGGATCGTCCTGCGCGCGTACGCCGCCGAGGGGCACAGCCCCGCCACGGTCATGGCGCGCGCCTCGGTCTTCCTGCACGAACTGGACACCGACCGCTTCGCCACCTGCACCTATGCCGAGGTCGACCTCACCACCGGCGTCGTCCAGGTGGTCCGCGCCGGACACGTCGACCCGCTGGTACGGGACGTGGACGGGAGCTGCCGCAGGATGCCGTCCGAGGGCGGCCTGCCGCTCGGCCTCTCGGCGGAGTTCGGCCGACTGGAGTACCCGGTCGGCACGGTCGAGCTGGACCCCGGCCAGACGATGATCCTGTTCACCGACGGCCTCGTCGAACTGCCCGGCTCCGACCTCGACGAAGGCATGCACCTGCTCACCACCCTCGTCACCAACGGCCCCCACGACCTGCAGAAACTGGCCGACCAGCTCTGCGACGCCGTCGACGGGCGCGGGGGCCAGGACGACGTCGCGGTCCTGCTGCTGCGCCGCCGGGCCGCGCACGCCCCGCAGCCGGGCGGCCGGCTCCAGCAGCACGTCGCCCAGAACGACCCCGAGGCGCTCAGCTCGTCCCGGCACATGATCCGGGCCGCTGTCCGGGCCTGGGGGGCGAAGGACCGGGCCGACGAGATCGAGCTCGCGGCCGACGAACTGATCACCAACGCGCTCATGCACACCGACGGCGGCGCCGTCGTGACGATCCGGGTGCTCGCCGGAACCGAGCGACGGCTGCGCGTCGACGTCGAGGACCGGTCCAGCGCTCTGCCCCGGCGCCGCGACGCGGGGGAGTCCGGGGTGTCGGGGCGCGGCCTGATGCTGGTCGACCGGCTGGCCGATGTCTGGGGCGTCGAGTCGCGGGGCAGCGGCAAATGCGTGTGGTGCGAGTTCCTGATTCCGGCGCGCTGAATCCCGGCCCGCCGAAGCCCCGTGCGCGCGTGACCGGCGCGGCAGTGTAACAGTACGTAACATGGCCGTACTTGACCGTAACCGACCGCGAAGGATTGACTGCGGGGGACCGGCCGCACCCCGGCCCCGCCGCCCTCGACGACATCTTCGACGACATGAGGTCCCCGTTGAGTACCGAGCTCCTGGCCCCGCTCGATCTTGCCTTCTGGCACCTCGAATCGGACGCCCATCCGATGCACCTGGGCGCGCTCGCCGTGTTCGCCCCGGCGCCGGGCGTCGGTCCGGGCCGGATCCTCGACCTGCTCGGGACCCGCGCCGCCGCCGTCCCCCGGCTGCGGATGTGCGTACGGGACGTCCTGCTGCCGGTCGGCGGCAAGGCCTGGACGGTGGACAAGGACTTCGACGTGCACCGGCACGTCGAGCGCGTCGTCGTGGCCGACGGCGACTTCATGGCGGAGGCCACCCGGCTGGCCGGCGAACTGATGGAGCGACCGCTCGGGCGCGGGCTGCCGCCCTGGCGGATGTACCTCATCGGCGGCCCTGACGGCGGACCCTTCGCCGTCCTGGTGAAGCTGCACCACGCCCTGGCCGACGGCATGCGGGCGGTCGCCATCGGGGCCGGGATCTTCGACGAGATCGCCGCCGTCACCAGCGCCCGCACCGCCGCCCGGGGCCGCCCCGCCGTCCCTCCCCGCTCCTGGCTGCCCGACCCCCGCGAAATGGCGGGCATGGCGCTCGGCCGGATCGGCGAGGTCGGCCGAGCGCTCGGCGTGGGCGCCTCCGTCGTCCGCGCCGGCCGCCTCGACCTGTGGGGCCCGTCCGCCTTCACCGCGCCCTCCAGCGGCACCCGGCGCCTGGCCACCGCCGACCTCGACGCCGGGGACCTGCAGCGGATCCGGCGCGCCGAGGGCGGCACCGCCAACGACATCCTCCTCGGTGTGGTCGCCGGGGCGCTGCGCCGCTGGATGGCCGAGCGCGGCGAGCCCCTGCCCGCCGCCGACCCGCGCGCCCTCGTCCCCGTCTCCCGGCGCAGGACCGGCGGGGCCGCCACCGGCAACCGGCTCTCCGCCTATCTCCTCGGCCTGCCGGTCACCGCCGCCGACCCGCGCGAGCGGCTCCGGGCGGTCCGGAGCGCGATGGATCGCAACAAGGCTGCCGGTCCCCTGAAGGGCGCCGGGGCCGTCGCCGTACTCGCCGACCAACTGCCGCCGCTCGCGCACCGGTTCGGCGCACCGCTGGCCGCCAACGCCGCCCGCATGCTCTTCGACGTGCTGGTCACCAGCGTGCCGCTGCCCCGCTCCGCGCTCTCGCTGGGCGGCTGCCCGCTCACCGCCCTCTACCCGATGGCGCCGCTGGCCCGGGGCCAGTCCCTGGCCGTCGCCCTGTCCACCTACGGCGGGCGGGTGCACGTGGGTCTGGTGGCCGACGGCAAGGCGCTGCCCGACCTCGAACGGCTCGCCGCGGCGGTCGAGGAGGAGTTCACGGAGCTGTACACCGTCATCACCGGCACGGACCGCGCGCCGGTGTCCTGACAGGCAGCCGCCCACCGGCTGCGGCAGTCTTGAACCATGCCCGAACTGCCCGAAGTCGAAGCCCTGCGGGTCTTCCTCGACGACCACCTGGTCGGCAAGGAGATCGCCCGCGTCCTCCCGCTGGCGATCAGCGTCCTGAAGACGTACGACCCGCCGCTGACCGCCCTGGACGGCGAGCGGGTCACCTCGGTAGCCCGGCACGGCAAGTTCCTCGACATCGAGGCCGGCGGGCTCCACCTGTGCACCCACCTCGCCCGGGCCGGCTGGCTCCGCTGGAAGGACTCCTTCCCGGCCGCCCCGCCCCGGCCCGGCAAGGGCCCGCTCGCCCTGCGGCTGGTGACCACGGACGGCGACGGCTTCGACCTGACCGAGATGGGCACCAAGAAGAGCCTCTCGGTCCACCTCGTCCGCGACCCCATGGACGTCCCCGGCATCGCCCGCCTCGGCCCCGACCCGCTGGCCGACGCCTTCGACCGCGACGCGTTCGCCGCGCTGCTCGCCGGGGAGCGCCGCCAGATCAAGGGCGCGCTCCGCGACCAGTCGCTGATCGCGGGCATCGGCAACGCCTACAGCGACGAGATCCTGCACGTCGCGAAGATGTCCCCGTTCAAGCGGACCGCCGACCTGGGCGAGGACGATGTCACCCGCCTGTACACCGCGCTGCGCACCACTCTGAAGGACGCCGTGGACCGCTCCAGCGGCGTGGAGGCGGGCAAGCTCAAGGCGGAGAAGAAGACCGGGATGCGGGTCCACGGACGCAGGGGCGAGGCCTGCCCGGTCTGCGGGGACACGATCCTGGAGGTCTCCTTCAGCGACTCCTCGCTCCAGTACTGCCCCACCTGCCAGACCGGCGGGAAGCCGCTGGCCGACCGCAGGCTCTCGAAGTTCCTCAAGTAGCGGCATCCCGGCTCACCGGGTGACCGTCACCAGCCGCCGCCCGTCCGCCGTCCGCACCTCGAAGTGGTCGATGCCCTCCGGCCGCAGCGCCGCCCCGCCCGACACCTCCACCGGACCGTCCCCCGCACCCCCGGCCGACCAGCTGCCCACCGTCTCCTCACTGCCGTCCCGGCCCACCGCGACCAGCGCGCACACCCCCACCACCGGAACCCGCGCCACCTCCAGCGCCACCGCCGTCCCCCAGTCGTGCCCCGCCGCCGTCACCACCGCGGCCACCCCCGACGCCCCGTCCGTCCCGGACCACCGCTGCGCGCCCGTCCCGTCCGCCCGGCCGCCGGAGAATCCGGCCACCAGCGCGGGACCGGCCGCCGCGAGCACGACCGCCGCCGCCACCAGCGCGAGCCGCCGCCGACCCGCCCCGCGCCGCCCCTGTGCCACCGCGGCCGTCAGGCGTTCCGCGAGCTCGGGCCCCGGGGCCACCGGGGGCCCCACCGCCGCCAGACCGTCCCGCACTCCGGCGAACTCGCCGGCCCGCAGCCGGCACCCGGGGCAGTCCGCCAGATGCTCCTCGAACCGGAAGGCGTCGGTGCTCCCGAGCACGCCCAGGGCATAGGCCCCCACCCGGATGTGGGGTTCGGTCGTCTGCATGTACTGCGGTACGGGAACAAGCCGCGCATCACTCAAGCCATCGGCCCCCGCACCCCCTAAACTCCGGCCTCATGCTGCGCGTACTCGCCGTCGACGACGAACAACCCGCCCTGGAGGAACTCCTCTACCTCCTGCGCGCCGACCCCCGTGTCCGCAGCGCCGAGGGCGCCACCGGTGCGACCGAGGCACTGCGCCGCATCGGCGGCGCGGTGGACGCCGGACCGGACGACCCGTCCGCGATCGACGTGGTCTTCCTCGACATCCACATGGCCGGTCTCACCGGCCTCGACGTCGCCCAGCTCCTCGCCGGATTCGCCGCGCCCCCGCTCATCGTCTTCGTCACCGCGCACGAGGGCTTCGCCGTCCACGCCTTCGACCTCAAGGCCGTCGACTACGTCCTCAAACCGGTCCGCCGCGAACGCCTCGCCGAAGCCGTCCGCCGGGTCGCCGAACAGGTGGGGGACCGGTCGGCGACGGTCAACGACACGGCCATCGACCAGATCCCGGTCGAGCTCGGCGGAGTCATCCGCTTCATCCCGATCGACGAGATCGCGTACGCCGAGGCGCAGGGCGACTACGCCCGCCTGCACACCGCCGGCGGCAGCCACCTCGTCCGGATCCCGCTGACCACCCTGGAGGAGCGCTGGCGCTCCCGCGGCTTCGTCCGGATCCACCGCCGCCACCTCGTGGCGCTGGCCCGGATCGACGAGCTGCGCCTGGACGCGGGCAGCATGAGCGTGCGCATCGGAGAGGCCGAACTCGCCGTCAGCCGCCGCCACACCCGCGCCCTGCGCGACCTCCTGATGCGCCAGGGCGGCCGCTGAGAGAGCACAGCCGGCCGTCACGGGGAGACGGCACGGGCCGCCGCTGACCTGGGGAGACCTTCCGCGATCCCTTCCCAGCACCACCCGCCGACGCCTACACTCCGAGCCCATGTCCGCAGAGCCAACCCCCCGGCGCGAAGTGGTCACGGGGGCGCCGCGGCGGGTGCGCCCGCTGCCCCGCTACCGCACCCAGTCGGAGATCGACGAGCAGACCGCTCTCGGCGGCGCCTATGTGCGTTCGCTGATGCGCGGCCAGCTGCGCGCCGGGCTCACCGTCTTCGGCGTCCTCGCCCTCGTCGCGGGCACCCTGCCGCTCCTCTTCGCCGCGCTGAACAGCTCCGCCCTGGTCTGGGCGGTCCTCGGCTTCGCCACCTACCCGCCGCTCACCCTCGCCGCCTGGTGGTACGTCCGCCGGGCCGAGCGCAACGAACGCGACTTCGCCCGGCTGGTGGAGGGCCGCCCCGCGCCGTGAGCACCCCCGACCACATGGCGTCCTGGGTGGCGGTCGCCCTCGTCGTCCTCGCCACCGTCCTCGTCGGCGGCTTCGGCCTGCGCATCTCCCGTACGACCTCCGACTTCTACGTTGCGTCCCGCACCGTGCGCCCCCGCCTCAACGCCGCCGCGATCAGCGGTGAATACCTCTCTGCCGCCTCCTTCCTCGGCGTCGCCGGGCTCGTCCTCGTCCACGGACCCGACATGCTCTGGTATCCGGTCGGCTACACCGCCGGATACCTGGTGCTCCTGGTCTTCGTCGCCGCACCACTGCGCCGCTCGGGGGCGTACACCCTGCCGGACTTCGCCGAGGGCCGGCTCGAATCGCGCCAGGTCCGCCGCCTGGTCAGCGCCCTCGTCGTCGGGGCGGGCTGGCTCTACCTCGTACCGCAGCTCCAGGGCGCCGGACTCACCCTCAAGATCCTCACCGGCGCCCCCGGCTGGCTCGGCGACGTGCTCGTCGCCACCGTCGTGACCGCCGCCGTCGCCGCGGGCGGCATGCGCTCCATCACCTTCGTCCAGGTCTTCCAGTACTGGCTGAAGCTCACCGCCCTCCTCGTCCCGGCCCTCTTCCTGGTCCTCGCCTGGCAGGGCGACGGCCGGCCCCGGGTCAGCTTCGACGACCAGCTCGCCGTCTTCCGCGCCGACCACCCGCTCTACGCGACGTACGGGCTGATCGTGGCGACCTTCCTCGGCACCATGGGCCTGCCCCATGTCGTCGTCCGCTTCTACACCAGCCCCAACGGCCGTGACGCCCGCCGCACCACCGTCGCCGTCCTCGCCCTGGTCGGCCTCTTCTATCTGCTGCCGCCGATCTACGGTGCGCTCGGCCGGCTCTACACCCCCGAACTGCGGCACGGGGGAGACGCGGACGCCGCCGTCCTGCTGCTGCCCGCCCGGGTCATCGGCGGACTCGGCGGAGACTTCCTCGGGGCGCTGATCGCGGGCGGGGCCTTCGCCGCGTTCCTGTCCACCGCATCCGGGCTCACCATGGCCGTCGCCGGCGTCATCACCCAGGACGTCCTGCCCTCCCGCGGGGTACGCCACTTCCGGCTCGCCACCGTCCTCGCCATCGCCGTACCGCTGGTGGGGTCCCTGCTGGTGAGCCGGGTGCCGGTGGCCGACGCGGTCGGCATGGCCTTCGCCGTGTCCGCCTCCTCCTTCTGCCCGCTGCTCGTCCTCGGCATCTGGTGGCGGCGGCTCACCCCGCCCGGGGCCGTCGCGGGGCTGCTGCTGGGCGGCGGGTCCGCGCTCCTCGCCGTGGCCATCACCGTCAGCGGAGCCGTACGCCCACCCGGCTGGCCGCACGCCCTGCTCGCCTGGCCCGCCGTCTGGTCCGTCCCCGTGGGCTTCCTCGCGATGATCCTCGTCTCGCTCGCCACCCCGGGGCGGATACCCCCGGGCACCAACGCCGCCATGACCCGCTTCCACCTCCCCGAGGCCCTGACGTCGGCGCGCGGAACGGTGAGGGAACGATGACCGGGGCCGGGATCGCCGTCCTCGTCGTGCTGGTCGCGCTGCTGCTGGGCGCCGGGTTCTGGCTGGGCCGCCGCACCGCCCGCCCGCTGCGCCCCAGCGACGTCGGCACGCCCGTCGAGCACGCCACGTTCGAGACCCTGCACACCGCGTCGCTGGCCGCCCCGCCGCTGCGGGCCGGCCTCACCGAGGAGAGCGCCCGGCGCGCGGCCCGCCGACTGCGTTCCCTGCTCGGCACCGACGCCCTCTGCCTCACCGACCGGGAGCGGGTGCTGGTCTGGGACGGCGCCGGCCACCACCACGGCAAGGACGTGCTGGAGCACCTGAAGGCGCTGCTGGACAACGGCCGCGGCACCGCCTTCGACAGCGGCTGCGCGGACCTCGACTGCCCGTTGCGCTGGGCCGTCGCCGTTCCGCTCACCGTCGAGAACCGGGTCCTGGGCGCGCTCGTCGCCTACGCCCCGCGCGAGTCCGCGGTGCTGGCCCGGGCGGCGGGGGAGGTGGCGCGCTGGGTCTGCGTCCAGCTGGAACTGGCCGAGCTGGACCGCTCCCGCACTCAGCTCATCGAAGCCGAGATCAAGGCCCTGCGGGCGCAGATCTCCCCGCACTTCATCTTCAACTCACTCGCCGCCATCGCCTCGTTCGTCCGGACCGACCCCGAGCAGGCTCGCGAACTGCTCCTGGAGTTCGCCGACTTCACCCGCTACTCGTTCCGCCGGCACGGGGAGTTCACCACCCTGGCGGACGAACTGCACTCCATCGACCAGTATCTGGCGCTCGTCCGCGCCCGCTTCGGCGAACGCCTCGCCGTGACCCTCCAGGTCGCCCCCGAGGTGCTGCCGGTCGCCCTGCCGTTCCTCTGCCTCCAGCCGCTGGTGGAGAACGCCGTCAAGCACGGCCTCGAAGGGGCGGTCACCCGCAGCCGCATCACCATCAGCGCCCTGGACGCCGGCTCGGAGGCCGAGGTGGTCATCGAGGACGACGGCACCGGCATGGACCCCGAGCGGCTGCGGCAGATCCTGCGCGGCGAGGGCGGAGCGTCCACCGGCATCGGCCTGCTCAACGTGGACGAGCGGCTGCGCCAGGTCTACGGCGACGACTACGGCCTCGTCATCGAGACCGGCGTGGGGGCGGGCATGAAGATCACCCTGCGGCTGCCCAAGTACCGCGCCGGGGTGCACGGTTCCTGAAACGGCCCTGTTCTCCCGAAGCTGCCGCGAGGTGACAGGTAACTCAGCGTGTAGTTAGGGTCTTGGCTTCTGTGCGAGGTTCAGGAACCTCGTTGCCGGTGAGGACTGCGAAGTCGTCGTGCGCCTGGGCGACGGCTTCGGGGTATGCCTCGCGCTTGGCGTACTCGGCGAGCGCCCGGTAGATGGTGGCGATGGAGCGATTCTGTCCCTTGCGTTTGCCGGTGGGGATGAACACATCGGGCTGGATCTGCTCGACGGATTCGCCGAGGGCCCGGCGCCGCAGCACAGTGTGGAGCATGTCCTCGGTGATGACGGGTGGCCGCCCGCCGTGCTTGTCCTTGCGGGCCGCGGTTTCGAGTCCTTCCAGTGCCGACTCACGGATGTTCTCCCGCTCCGTCTCCGCCACCACCGCGAAGAACGCGAACAGCAACTTCCCCGGCCCGGTGGGATCGTAGATGCCCGGCAGGGGTCCGGAGAGCATCTCCAGGACCAGGCCGTGGGCAGTGAGGTGGTCGGCGAGCGCGGTGAGTTCGGCGGCGTCGCGGCCGAGGCGCTTCATCTCGTACACGGTGAAGATGACCCGGCAGTGTGGGGCGTGCGCCTTGACCTCCCGCGCCGTGCGCAGCGCCGGGCCGCCAGGGCCGGCCCGGGCCGCGGTCGGCGGGAGTGGGCACCCGTAGTCCCCTTTTCAGCCGGGGCACCTTCGTGAAGCGGCGGGTGTGGTAGGCGGAGGCGACTGCGCCGCCGCGTGAGCGACGAACGAATCCAGGTTCGGTGGAGGTCTGGCGAGCCGTTTCTGATCTTGCTCGCGCAAAGGACCGTTTGTGAGCACCGCCTCCCATCGTGGGCCGTCGGCCCCTGTCGGCTGCTCAGTCGGGTGGGACGGCTGGGTCGATGATCCGATACCCCACGCCAGGTGTGGTGGCGATGACCGGAGGGTTGCCGAGCTTGCGGCGCAGGCGGCTGATGGTCACCGTGGCGGTGTTGGTGAAGGGGTCGGCGTGTTCGTCCCAGACCTGTTCGAGGAGGTTCTCCGTGCTGAGGAAGGCGGGGCTCGCGTTCAGGAGGGCTTCGAGTACCGCGAATTCCTTGACGGAGAGGTCGAGTTGGTGGCCGTCGCGGCTGGCGGTGCGGCGCATCGGGTCGAGTTCGATGCCCGCCGTGCTCAAGGTGCGGGACCGGGCGGCGGGGCGGCGGCGGTCCAGGGCGCGGATGCGCAGGACGAGTTCGGGAAAGTGGAAGGGCTTGGCGAGGTAGTCGTCCGCGCCCAGGGTGAGGCCGCTGACGCGGTCGCCGGGTGAGTCGGCGGCGGTCAGCATCAGGACCATCACGCGGCCGTGCCGATCGATGATCATCTGGCAGAGGGTGTCACCGTGGATGCCTGGCAGGTCGCGGTCGAGCACGACGACGTCGTACGCGTTGACGTCCAGCTTGGCCGCGGCGTCGAGCCCGTCGTGGGCCACGTCTACGGCCATGCCCTGGTCGCGCAGTCCCTCGGCGATGACTTCGGCGAGGGGGCGGGCGTCCTCGACCACCAGGACTCTCAACGCGCCACGCCCGTCTCTGTGTCGGGGGCTTCCGCCGTCGCCCTGACGTCCGTACGGGGGAGGGTGACGGTGACGCGCAGGCCGCCGTCGGGGCGGGCGCGCAGGTCCAGGGTGCCGTGGTGGGCCTGGGTGATGGCCGCGACGATGGAGAGGCCGAGGCCGCTGCCCTGGCCGGTGCCGGTCCGGTCGGCGCCAAGGCGGCGGAAGGGTTGCGCGAGGTCCGCCACTCGCCGCTGATCGAGGACCGGTCCGCTGGACTCGACGACGAGGGACACTGCGCCTGCGTCGTCTCGTTCGGCCCGTACCGCGACACTGATCCAGCCCCCGGGGTCGTTGTGCGCGATCGCGTTGTCGAGCACGTTGTCGGCCACGCGGCGCAGCAGCGTCTGGCTGCCCCACACCCACGCGGAGTCGTCGCTCCGGCTTTCGCGCACGGTCAGGCCCTTGGCCGCGATGTCCTTTGCCCGTCCGGTCAAGGCGGTCAGCGCGAGTTGGCCGAGGGCGAGGCGCGCCGAGTCGGTGAACTCGCCGCGCTGGGTGCGAGCCAGGACCAGGAAACTCTCCAGCAGCCGGTCCACCTGGTCGAGTTCGGCGCGCATCCGGGCGGCCAGCGTGGCCGTGGTCTCGGGTACCGGGCCCGGCTTGGCGAGGGCCACGTCAAGGGAGGCCCGCATCGTGGTGAGCGGGGTGCGCAGCTCGTGGGAGGCGTTGGCGACGAAGAGGCGCTGGGCGTCGAAGGAGCCCTCCAGGCGGCCGAGGAGGTCGTCGATGGTGTCGGCGAGGTCCTTCACCTCGTCGCCGGGGCCGCCGATGGCCAGGCGTTCGTGCAGGCTGTCGGCGGTGATCCGGCGGGTTGCCGCTGTCATCACGCGCAGCGGGCGCAGCACCCGGCCGGCGACGAACCAGCCGAGGCCGACCGAGATCACCGCCATGACGCCGAGGGCGATGGCGGAGCCGATCACGATCTGCCGGGACTGGGTGTCGTGCGCCTGGGTCAGCTGCTGCTCCAGCTCGTTGATGCGGCCCTGGGCCTGTGCCGCCGTTGCGGGCTGATCGGTGCCGCCATCGGGGGCGGTCTGGCTGGAGCGCGATCCGCCGGATGCCACCACGGCCGCGATGACGAGCAGCGCCGTTCCCGACAGCAGGAACAGAGTCACGTACCAGGCGGTGAAGCGGGTGCGGGCAGTGCCACGGCGCAGGCCGAGCCGGGCAGTCAGGCCCGCGAGCCGTCGGGGCGGACCCCATTTCATCCGCATGCTCCCCTCTCGCGACCGCATCAGGACACGTACCAGGTCAGGCTAAGCCGAGGCGCCTAACAGCGAGATGACAGTGGCCGTTCGGCCCCTGTAACTCGCTCCGTCACAGGGTGGGGCCATGAGCGATGAGAGTACGAAGGCGACGATCGAGGTCACTGGTCTGCGTAAACGCTTCGGGCCGCAGCTGGCTCTGGACGGTATGACGTTCACCGTGCGGCCCGGACGGTTGACCGGCTTCGTCGGCCCGAACGGCGCGGGCAAGTCCACCACCATGCGCGTGATCCTGGGCCTTGACGCGGCTGAGGAGGGAAAGGCCCTGGTCGGCGGGGTGCCGTACCGCACTCTGCGTCGCCCGCTCAGGCATCTGGGGGCACTTCTCGACGCCTCCGCGCTGCAGCCGAGCCGCACCGCCCGTAACCACCTGCTGTGGCTGGCCCACTCGCAGGGCTTGTCGGCCCGGCGGGTGGACGAGGTCATCGATCAGGCCGGCCTGGGCACGGCGGCCCGGCGCAAGGCCGGAGGCTTCTCGCTGGGCATGCGCCAGCGCCTGGGGATCGCGGCGGCGCTGCTGGGGGACCCGCCGGTGGTCATGCTGGACGAGCCGTTCAACGGCCTCGACCCCGACGGCATCGTGTGGATGCGCGGCTTCCTGGCGGAGCTGGCCCGGCAGGGCCGCGCCGTCCTGGTCTCCAGTCACCTGATGAGCGAACTCGAAGACACCGCGGACCATCTCGTGGTGATCGGCCGCGGCCGGGTCGTCGCGGACACCAGCGTGTCCGAGCTGCTCGCCGAGGCGGCCGGCGGCCGGGTCACCCTGCGTACCTCCGCGCCTCCTCGCGCCGCCCAGGTCCTGCACGGTGCGGGCGCCACCGTTCTCGCCACCGGTCCCGACACCCTCGGCGTCACGGGCCTGCCTGACGAGGAGATCGTGGCCCTGCTTGCCCGGAACGGGGTGCCGTTCTCCCAGGTGTCCGCGCACCGGGCGACGCTCGAAGAGGCGTACATGGAGCTCACCCGGGACGCGGTGGAATACCGGGGCATCCCGGCGGGGGAGGCCACGCGATGACAGCCACCCTCACCCCTCGCCCCCCGGCCACGAGGCGCGCTGAGCGGAGCGGGTTCCTCAGGACCCTGCACTCCGAGTGGACGAAGTTCCGTACGGTACGCGGCTGGGTCCTCGCCATGGCGGGGGCGCTCCTGGTGACGATCGTGGTCGGCCTGCTCGGCACGGCCGCCCCCGCCCCCGGCGGTCGCGGCGCCGACGCCGCCTCGTACCCGAAGGGTCCGGGCGGCGAGGCCGTCAACGACAGCTTCTACTTCGTCCACAAGACGCTCACCGGTGACGGCACCCTCACCGTTCCCCTGCGGTCGCTGACCGGTGTGGCCGACACCGGGACCGGCAAGACGGCCCAGGGCGCCCAGCCCTGGGCGAAAGCCGGGATCATAGTGAAGGAAGGCCTCACCCAGGGTGCCCCTTACGCGGCGGTCATGGCCACCGGCGGCCACGGTGTGCGCATGCAGTACGACTACACGCACGACACGGCGGGCCCTTCCGGCAAGGCCACCCAGGAGTCCTCGCGCTGGCTGCGCCTGGTCCGCTCCGGCGATGTCCTCACCGGCTTCTCCTCCACCGACGGCTCCCACTGGACCAAGGTCGGCCATGCGAAGCTGCCGAGGCTTGCGCGCACCGTGCAAGCCGGGCTCTTCGCCACGTCACCGCAGGCGAAGCAGGACACCGCGGCGGGCACGGGCTTCAGCCCCGCCGTGGCCACGGGCACCTTCGGCCGCCCCGCCCTCACCGGCGGCTGGTCCCAGAGCGCGTGGAGCGGCACACAGATGGGCGGCGACGCGGGCACCTCCGGCAGCTACACGAACACCACCAAGGGCGACTTCACCCAGACCGACGGCGGCGGGTTCACCGTGACCGGGGCCGGGGACATCGCACCGGTCGTCGGCGGGCCCGTCATGGGCGTCGGCTTCTCCGTCGAGAACTTCCTCGTCGGCACCTTCGCCGGGCTGATCGTGGTGATCGCCGTGGGCACGGTGTTCATCACCGGCGAGTACCGGCGCGGTTTGCTGCGTACGACCATAGCGGCAACTCCCCTGCGGGGCCGGGTTCTTGGTGCCAAGGCGCTGGTGGCCGGGGGCGTCGCGTTCGCCATCGGCCTGGTGGCCGCCGCGATCACCATTCCCATCGGGGAAAGCAGCGCGCGCGGCAGGGGCTTCCATGTCTTCCCCGTCACGTCGGCGACCGAAGTGCGCGTCGTGGTCGGCACCGGCCTGCTCTGTGCAGCCGCCGCCGTGCTCGCTCTCGGCTTCGGTGCCCTGCTGCGGCGCAGCGGCACAGCGGTCGCCCTGGTCATCGCGTCGATCGTGCTGCCCTTCCTGCTTGCCACCTCCGGCGTACTGCCCCCGGGCGTCTCGGAGTGGCTGCTGCGGGTGACCCCGGCTGCGGGCTTCGCCATCCAGCAGACCCTGCCGCAGTACGCGCAGGTGCTCAGCGTGTACGAGCCGTCGACCGGCTACTACCCGCTGGCGCCATGGGCCGGCCTCGCCGTGCTGTGCGGATACGCCGCGCTCGCCTTCGGTCTGGCCGTGGTGCGGCTGCGCGGGAGGGACGTATGAGTCTCCTGAGAAGTGCACGACTCACGAGCACGGCGGACGGCGCGTGGCGAGGGGACTTCGGCCGCGCCCTGCGCGCGGAGTGGACGAAGCTGCGCACCGCAGGGGACATGGGCAGGTTGCTCCTGCTCGCCGTCGCGCTGACCGTGGCCGTCGGCTGCGGCACCGCCAAGGCCGTGAAGTGCCCGGATGCGGGGTGCGGTCAGGACGCCGTCAAGCTCGCCCTGACCGGCGTCACCGTCGGGCAGGCGGCCATCGCCGTCTTAGCGGTGCTGGCCGTCAGCGGCGAGTACGGCACCGGGATGATCCGCACCACGCTCACGGCGGTGCCGAACCGGCTCACCGTCCTCACCGCCAAGGCGACGGTCCTCGCCACGGTCGTCCTGATCTCCGGGACGGCTGCCGTCCTCGCCTCGCTCCTTGCCGGCCGCTACATCCTGCCCGGCAACGGATTCACCGAGGCCCACGGCTATGCCCCGTTGTCCCTGGCCGACGGCTCGACCCTGCGCGCGGCCGTGGGTTCGGTCCTCTACCTCGTCCTGATCGCCCTGATCGGTCTCGGCGTGGCGACGGCGGTGCGGGAGGCGGCGACCGCCATCGGGATCGTGCTCGGGCTGCTCTATCTCTTCCCGGTCGTCACCCAGGTGCTCAACGACCCGGAGTGGCAGCGGCACCTCCAGCAGATCTCGCCCATGCCCGCCGGACTCGCGGTCCAAGCCACCGTCCATCTGCACGAGCTGCCCATCGGCCCATGGGCCGGCCTGGGCGTGCTCGCCACGTGGGCCGCGGCCGCGCTGCTGGTCGGCAGCCTGCTGCTGCACAGGCGCGACGCGTAGCCGAATCGAGTCGACCCCGAGCACGGTGGATTCGGGCCCCTACCCGGCCCGGCGCCACACCCGGTCAACGATCCAGCCGACCGGGAGCGACGCCGGGCGGGTGGGTCTTCAGGATGCCGACCCGGACCCACCGTCCGCCGCCGATCGGGCGGCTTCCGCCTTGAGCACAGAGCGGGGGCCGGGCACTGGGGACGCTGTGGCGGCGAGGGCGAGGTGCGAGTTCATGTCCAGCTCGAACCGGCCGTAGGGGTTCACGTGGGTCCAGCGCTGTGGGGACAGGGCCCGCCGGTCCGCGTCGGTGAGCCGCTTCTGCCACCCCAACAGGCTGTCCAGCCCCAGCGCGCCCGGGTCGGCCTTCAGCTCGGTGAAGAACGTGCCCCCGCCCCAACTCCGCGAATGCAGCCCCCGATGAACCCAGTAGATCGAAAACCCTGACAAGCGCACCCCAGGTCCGCTACACAGAGCTACTTGTCACTTCGCGGCAGCTTCGGGAGAACAGGGCCGAAACGCGCGGCTCAGCAGAGGTGGACGGCCAGATGTCCCAGCGGCAGCCCCAACTGCCAGGCGGGCGTCCAGATACGGACCTCCTGATCGCCGCCCGCCGGGTCGGTCGCCGCCTCCCAGGGGGCTGGGCCGATCGCGTCCAGGTCCGCCGCGAGCAGTTCGGTCTCCTCCAGCCAGCGCCAGGCCGCCCGGGCGAGCGCCAGATCGGGGTCGCCGGGCTCGGCGCACCGTTCCGTCTCCGCCAGCCGCTCGCAGACCCAGCTGCGCCAGGTGCACTCGTACGCCGTGAGCACGCGCAGTTCGTCGACCCGCGGTTCGGGCAGGGCCCGCGCGGCGGGCGCGTCCCGGGGGAACCCGCACAGGAACATCGTCAGCGCGAGCGCGTCGCGCCCCGCCCGGAACTCCAGGGTCGTCGGCTCCATCAGATCGCCGGTCCGTAACAGGTCGTCTGCCATGTACTCGGTGGACAGCCAGGTCATCGGCACCTGGAGCCCGTTCCCACCGGTCCCATCCATATCCTCGGGACGCATCCCGTCTCGCCTCTTTCCTTGCTCGGTACCGGGCTTCACGCAGCATTGAACCGGGGGCGGGCGCCCCGCGTGGGCAGAAGGGGAGGATCGCCCAGGAGATGCGAGGCTGTGAATGAGTGCCGACCCCGGCGACGACCCGCATGTCCGCCTGCTGCTGGGCGCGTACGTCCTGGACGCTCTGGACGCCGAGGAGACATGCCGGGTGGCCCGTCATCTCCGGAGCTGCGACGGCTGCGCCCGGGTCTATGTGGAGGTGGCCGAGGCCTCCGCGCTGCTGGCGCTGCTCCGGGCGGAGGACCTGCGGGAGTAGCCGGGCAGCGTGCGGGAGAGGACCCGCAGGGCGTAGTACGAACGGGACTTGACGGTTCCGGCGGGGATGCCGAGCACCGTGGCCGTCTCGCCGACGCTCAGTCCGCGGAAGTAGATCTGCACCAGCACCGCACGGTGCTCGGGGCTGAGCGTGCGGACCGCCTCGCGGACGTCCAGGGCGCGGACGGCCGAGTCCGCGGTGTCCAGGGAGTCCGGGGTGCTCTCCAGCACCGTGTCGCTGACCTCGGCGGGGCGGGCCTGGCGCGAGCGCCGGGCGTCGATGGCGAGGCGGCGGCCGACGGTGAACAGCCACGGCCGCATCGAGTCGTAGGGCGCGTCGAAGGCCTCGGGGTGCTGCCAGGCGCGTACGAGGGTCTCCTGCACCAGGTCCTCGGCCCGCTGCCGGTCCCCGAAGGTCAGGCCGAGGAGGAAGTGGAACAGTGCGGGGCCGTGTTCCCGCTGCAACTCCGCCAGGGTCCGCTCGTCGGTCGTCGTGGTGGTCTTCATGAACGTCCTCTCCCGCCGAGGCCCCTGACGGCCGCGTTGCCGACTGGCGTATACGAACGCATTCGGCGGCGCGGGAACAGGCGGTGCACCGAGGCGTGCGACGAGCGGTCGCTCAGTGCGGCGAATGGTGCGGTGAACGGTCGAGGGGCCGTCGGGGTCGGCCGGTACGACCAGTTCAGCTAGGTATGCGGCAATGGTCCTTGCTTATCCGGTATGAAGATCTGTTTAGTCGGATGGTCGTAATCATCCGAACATGGAGTCGAGCAGATGACGCAGCGCATCCGACCGGGCACCGTGGCCGCCATCGCCCTCCTGCTCGCCGCGGCTACCGGCTGCACCGGGCAGCAGCCCGCGGCCACCGCGCCGAGCGGACCGCCCGCCGCCCGGGGCGCGGGCGGGCAGGGCGCCGAGGGGCCCCGCCCGTTCACGCTGCTCGCCGCGGGCGACGTCCTGCCGCACTCCTCCGTGATCGACCAGGCCGCCACCGACGCGGGCGGCACCGGCTACGATTTCGCGCCGATGCTGGCGGGCGTCGCCCCGGTCGTCTCCGGCGCTGACCTGGCGTTCTGCCATATGGAGACCGTGTATGGGAAGGAGGGCGGCCCCTATACCGGCTATCCGAGCTTCAAGTCGCCGCCCGAGATCGCCGCCGCCCTGCGCACCACCGGGTTCGACTCCTGCTCCACCGCCTCCAACCACACCCTCGACGACGGGGCCGAGGGGGTCTCCCGCACGCTCGGAGCCCTGGACGAAGCGGGCATCCGGCACGCCGGCTCGGCCCGCACCGCCGCCGAGGCCGCCCGGCCGACGATCCTGCCCGCCGGACCGGGGAAGAGGGCGGCCAAGGTCGCCCACCTCGCGTACACCTACGGCACCAACGACATCCCCCTGCCTGCCGACCGGCCCTGGACGGTCAACGTCACCGACGAGCGGAAGATCATCGAAGAGGCCCGGGCGGCCCGGCGCGCCGGCGCCGACATCGTCGTCCTCTCCGCCCACTGGGGCACCGAATGGCAGGACGAGCCCGACGCCCGGCAGCTGGAGCTCGCCGATCGGCTCACCGCCTCCGACGACGGTGGCCGTCCCGACATCGACCTGATCATCGGCACCCACGCCCATGTGCCGCAGGCGTACGAGAAGGTCAACGGCACCTGGGTCGTCTACGGCATGGGCGACCAGATCGCCGGAGCGATGATCAACTACGAGGGGGTCCAGGACCCGCGCGGCAACCAGAGCTCGATGGGCCGCTTCACCTTCGCGCCGCCCGCGAAACCCGGCGAGCGCTGGAGCGTGAAGAAGGCGGAGTTCGTCCCGCAGTGGTATGACACGGCCACCGGGCGCGCGGTCAACCTCAACGCCTCGCTCGACGACGGGGCCGAGCACCTCCGCGAGGTCCGCGACCGTATCCGTACCGTCGTCCTCGGGCGGGGAGCGGACAGGGACGGGCTTCTCATGGGCGAGTAGCGGTCGGCGGGGGCGAAACGCGGTCGGCGGCGGAGGGCCTACGGCACCACGGTGACCGGCCAGCGTCCCGCCTTCACCAGGCGTACGGCCACCGAACCGATGAAACGGTGCCCGGCCGACTCCGAGGCCCCGACCACCACCGCGTCCGCCTTCAGCTCGTCGGCCGCCGTGACCAGGCCGTTGTACGGGTCGCCCCGGAAGGTGTGGAACTCCCAGCGCATGTCCCACGCGTCACTGAAGCGCTCGGTCGCCTCGCGGATCTCGGCGACCAGAGCATCGGCGACCTCGCCCGTCGTATCACCGACCGGCACGCCCAGGGCGGCGCCCGCCGTCATGACCGGCTGGACGTACACCAGGGCCAGCATGGCGTTCTGCCGACGGGCCAGTCCGGCGGCGTAGGCCGCCGCGCGCATCGAGGAATCGGAGCCGTCCAGCCCCGCGACGATCACTTTGGGGCCGTCCGTACCGCGTTCGAACCGATGAGGCTGCTGCTCTGTCACGGCTCCGAGGCTATCGGCTCGTCCCGGCGGCGACGCTCCGGGCTCCCGACGGGCCGCCCCAGGACTCCGGGGGGCGGCGACGGGCTCCGATGAAGATGAACATACTGCGTCGATCGGGTGCAAAACGGTCGGCATCCGGTGTCGGCGGCCGGGGCGGGCGTCCGGCCGTGCGAGCAGTTGGCCATGACAAGTGATCACACCGGACCCGAGCGCCGCACCCTGCTGAGGATCGCCCTCGGCCTCGGAACCGCCGCCGCCGTGCACCTGGTCGTCGCCGATCCGGCCTCCACGCCCAGTGGCCCCGCCCGCACCGCGGGGACCCCGCCCGCACCCGCCGCGGGGCCCCCGGCGAACGTGCGGGGCCGGCCCTCCCCGTACCGGCTCGACCCCATGACAGCGGGCAGCCCGCCCCGGTTCCGACCGGCCAGGCCGCCCGTGCGCACCCGGCCCTTCGAGCACCTCCCCGACCTCGGGCACTCGATGGTCCTCAGCTTCGACGACGGCCCCGACCCGCTCTACACCCCGGACATCCTGGCCACCCTGCGCGAGCACCGCGTCCGCGCGATGTTCTTCGTCTGCGGCGAGATGGCCGACGGCAACCCGGACCTGCTGCGCGAGATGGCGGCCGACGGGCATGTGGTCGGCAACCACTCCTGGTCCCACCCGCTGATCCCCGAGCTCTCCCGCCCCGCGATCCACGACGAACTGGGGCGTACCAGCGAGGTGGTGGAGCGGGTGCTCGGCGCCCCGCCGCTGTGGTACCGCGCCCCCTACGGTGCGTGGAACCGCAACTCCTTCGAGATCGGAGCAGAGTTGGGCATGGAGCCGATGGCCTGGACCGTGGACACGCTCGACTGGAAGACGCCGGGCACCGGCACGATCGTCCGCCGGGTGCTGAACGGAGCCGCGCCCGGCGTCGTCGTCCTCTCGCACGACGCGGGCGGCGACCGCTCGCAGAGCGTCGCGGCCCTGCGCCGCTACCTCCCCCGGCTGCTCGACTCCGGCTACCGGATCACGGTGCCGCGCCGCGTCTGAGCCGAGGAGGCCGTGCGCGCAGGGCGGTGTCCCCGGCGGATCGCCGGGGACACCGCCCTGCGGGGCGCGCCGGTCAGCGGGTGTCGACCAGTCGGGCGAAGACCACCACGTTGCCGTCGTAGCCGCCCCCCTTGGAGTAGCCCCCGCCGCACGTGATGACCCGCAGCTCCGCGTGACCGGTGTCGCCGTAGACCCGGGGGCCGGGGAAGTCGTTCTTGGAGAAGACCTCCACCCCGTACACCTCGAAGATCGCGACCCGGCCGTCGTAGCGGGCGACCTCGACGCGGTGGCCCTTCTGGAGCGAGCCGAGGCCGTAGAAGACGGCGGGCCCGGACGTGTTGTCGACGTGGCCGACGACCACGGCGGTACCCCGCTGGCCGGGGGCGATGCCGTTCTGGTACCAGCCGGCGAGGTTGGGGTCCTCGGCGGGCGGGGCGTCGATCCATCCGTTGGCGTCCAGGTTGACGTCGATGATCGGTGCGTCCACGTTGATGGAACCGATCTTCACCCGGGAGGCCGGGGCGTACGGCAGTGACTGCACGGGCTCGCCCTCCACCGGGGGACCCGCGGCGTCCTTGCCCAGGTCCAGCGAGGCGGCCGCCGCGGGCTGAGGCGGGCCCGCCTCACCGAACTCCGTGCCGTTGCGCATGAGGGCGAGGCCGCTGAGCATCACCAGGGCGATCGCACCCCATGGCACACGTCTGGTCCGCTCGGCGCCAGCGTAGTCCCGGCCCATGGCTCTCCCTTCGTCGCGACGCTGTGAACGTTAAGGGCGCGACGTCCGGGTGGCGATCAGGGAGAGGCGAACGGGTGGCGACGCGGTGGGGCCCCTGATGGATGACTGCCCATCGGAGTAATGAGCAGATAAAACTTCTGACGGTCCGTGACCTGCGACTCCGTCAGATTCGGGGGCTTTCGTACGGCGTGTCGCATCACCGGGGTGGAGCAGTGCCGAAGTGCGATCCATCGGTCCACTGGTGAGTGTTCGTCATGGGAGACGTTCTCGTCGATCCAGCCCGGGGGACAAGCCCCCGGGGGCGTTTCCCGCTGGAGGTTCACACGATGCGTGCTTCACGCGCTCTCGCGGTCACCGCGACCGCTTTCGCGGCCGTCGGGCTCGCGGCCCCCATGGCCGCCGCCACCAACGGCCCGGTCAATGTCGCCGTCAACCCTCAGTCCGTCCACCAGGGCGGCACGCTGAAGATCACCGCGCAGGGCTGCGGTCACGGCGGCAAGGTCTGGTCGAACGCGTTCCCGACGACCAGCCTGTCGGCGGGTGACGGCACCAACTTCGCCCATGCCCGGGTCCGGAACAACACCACGCCGGGTCAGTACCACCTCTCGGTGAAGTGCAATGACAACGACCGGGTCGCGACGGCGCGGTTCACCGTGCTGGCCGGTAACCCCGCGCAGGGCGGCCTCGGCGGCTCGATGGGTCCGAGCTCCGTGGAGATGCAGGTCGGCGGCGGTCTGGTGGCCGCCGCGGCCGTCGGCGGTGCCGTCTTCCTCGTCCGGCGTCGGCAGACGAGCCATGCGGGGTTCTGAGGCGTCGAACTTCCCGTCCGGCCCGATACGCCCGTCGCCCCGAGTCCTTGATCAGGACCCGGGGCGACTGCCGTGCGCCGCATGCTCGCGGTCAGTGGCGGCGGTCGGCGGTACGGCGACGCGCGAAGTAGAGCGCGCCCGATGCCGCCGCGACGACCAGGGCCGCGCCGGCGGCGACCTCCACCGTGTCGGTGGAGCCGGAGCTGCCGCCGAGACCGCCGCGCACCCCGCCCGGCACGAGAGCCGTGGAGCTGGCGGTCGGCACCGTGGTGGGCCTCGCGGTCGGGGTGGGGCTGCTCGTGGCGCCACCGGTGATCGTCAGATTGACGTTGCGGGAGGTGCCGGTGGAGCCGCACGTGAAGGTCACCGCGTAGACGGCGCCCCGGCGGGCGTCGGTGTCGACGGTGGCGGTGGCCGACGTGGAGCCGCTCGGGATGGTCGCGGTGTCGAAGACGCCCGAGCTGACGGTCGTCTCGCCCGTGCAGCCACCGGCGCCGAGGGTGACCCGGCCGCCCGGGGCGATGACCGAGGGCGTGATCGTCGGATTGAACGTGCTGGAGGCCCCGTCCGGCGCGGCGAAGGCGGTGGACGGGGCGATCAGCGTCAGGGCACTGGCGCCGAGCAGGGCGAGCGGTGCGACACGTATCGCGCGCATGGTGGATCCTCCGGGTTCCCCGAGGGGCAGCTGCGGAACCAATTTCCACATAGCAGGAAAAATGCACCTCGATGCCCGACACGCTAGGAGCGCTCCCCCCGGCCCGCGATCGGGGTCCGGCGAATGGGTCAGTCTGTCCCCCGACCGGCGCACCGGCCGGGGGACCGGACCTCAGCCGGTGATCCCCGGGAACATGTCGATGAAGGGATCGGCGGTGGCCGAGATGCCCCGCCCGAAGGGCGCGTCGAAGTCCCAGATCAGGAAGAGCAGGAAGGCGATCAACGCGCTGAACAGACCCGCCAGGAGCAGTTCGCGGAACGTTCTGCGGATCTGGAGGGTGAAGATCAGCCCCACGGTCACCAGCGCCCCGATGATCAGCCCGAACCAGACCACCCCGGGCATCGTCGCGCCGGCGTTCTGCGCCCGTGAGCTGCGGGCGTCGTCCGCCGCCGCCACCTGGTCGACCAGGGGCTGGTAGGCCTGCCCCTCGTGATCGGTCTTCGGTTCGTAGCCGGTCACGTCCGCCCGCAGTCTGTCCAGCAGCTCGGTGCCGCGCTCGGTGAGCGTGTTCCGCTCCGACATCACCTTCCACTCGTCGTTGACGACATGGCTGACGTAGGCGTCGACGTCCGCCCGGATGCGGTCGCGGACCTCCACCGGGTAGACGGACGCCCGCGCCTGCACCTCGTGCAGCGCCTGCGCCTCGATGCGTACGGACTCCTGGGCCGCGCTGCGCCCCTCCCAGACCCCGGCGATGGCGAGCCCCAGGACGATCGCGTAGACCACGCCGATCATCATCGTCATGTACTCGATGACGTCAGGCGTCTCGGAGGGGTCGTCGTCATCCCTGATCCGCCGGTTGTTCAGGACGGCGATGGTGAGGACGACCGCGCAGGCGGACGCCATGGCAATGCTCAGTACGAGCCATTCGGACATGCATCTCTCCTGGTCAGCGGGATGATCGCGGCCGCAGCACGGCGACGGCGAATACCGCCGGGGCGGTGATGAGCAGAGTCAGCGACACCAGCGAAGGCCCGCTCCGCGGCTGTTTGCGGGTCGGTTTGCGGTACGTCGGCAGGGCGACGGCCCGAGGTTCCGGCGGCTCGGTCCGCACCGGGGGCTTCGGTGAGGGCGAGGGTGAGGGCTTCGGGGGCGGTGCCGGAGCCGGCGGGGGAGGGGGCGGTGGCGCGGGAGGCGGAGGTGGCGGAGGCGGTGGTTCCGCGACGACCGGTGGCGGCGGTGGCGGAGGCGGAGGCGGTGGTGGCGGGGGAGGAGGTGGCGGTGGCGGTGGAGGTTTCGGTGGGGGCGGCGGCGGAGGTGGCTCCGGCTCCGTGACCGCCACGCAGCCCCCGTCGCCCGCCACGGCGATGGAGGAACTGCCGTCGCCCTGCCCGATCGAGGCCACCGCGCAGTTGTCGGCGGTCGCGGGCAGCGGTACGGCTGTCAGCCAGAGGAGTGCGGCGGCCGTGGCGAGCCGCGCGATGCGTGATCCGTACACGACGGGGAGCATGATCCACGCCGCCGGGGAACACGCGGTACCCGCGGGTGATTCGCCTGATCGTGCGGTTAATGGGCCATTCGTGTTTGCGTGGCCGACCCCGGCCCGCCGAATTCTTCTCGGTCTTCCTTTGAACGCGACCCCGTCGGTGTCCCGTACCTAGGGCCATGAACGGCGCGGTCCCGCGCCGGCATCGAAAACGCTACGACGAAGCACCACGGGAGTCGACATGAACACCTGGCGCAACGCCTCGCTCGCGGTCACCGCCGCGGCTCTGTTGACGCTCACGACGGCGTGCGGTCAGGAGCAGGGAGGCACCTCTCCCAACGGCCAGGCGGTGGGCAACGCGGCCCCGGCCCAGCAGCCCGCCGACGGCGGCTACGGGTCGGCCGACGGGGGATACGGCTCCGGGGCCGACACGGATGCGGCGGAACCGAAGGAGGCCGGTCAACTCGCCGTGCAGGAGAGCAAGAAGCTCGGAAAGGTGCTCACCGACAGCGAGGGATTCACGCTCTACCGCTTCGACAAGGACACCGCGAACCCGCCGAAGTCGAACTGCGAGGGCGAATGCGCCGCGGCCTGGCCGGTGGTGGCCTCGGGCAACGCCACCGCCGCGGCCGGCACCGACGAGGAACTGCTCGGGGAGGTCACCCGCCCCGACGGCACCAGCCAACTCACCGTCGACGGCTGGCCGATGTACCGGTACGCGAAGGACACCGCCCCGGGCCAGGTCAACGGGCAGGGAGTCGGCGGAACCTGGTTCGCCGCGGCCCCCGACGGCACGAAGGCGGCAAAGAACGCCGACAGCGCGGGGGTCGCCGAACCGGCCGACCCCGCGGGGCTTTCGGTCCGCAAGGATCCGGAACTCGGCGACATCGTGGTGGACGGCCGGGGCATGACGGTTTACCGCTTCACGAAGGACTCCGCCTGGCCGATGAAGACCGCCTGCACGGGCGAGTGCCTCAAGAAGTGGCCGGTAGTGGCCCCCATGGCCAAAAACGCGGTGGACGGAGTCACGACGAAGGGATTCGTCACCTTCGACCGCCCCGACGGCATCAAACAGCAGACCATCGACTGCTGGCCCATCTACACCTTCGCGGGCGACGAGAAGCCCGGTGATACCAACGGACAGGGCGTCGGCGGCACCTGGTACGCCGTTTCCCCGGATTCGAAACTCGTCGGGGCCGCGAAGTAATCACGGACTCCGCAGAACAATCGCCCAGGAGCCCCAAGTGGCCCCGAACCACCGGGAAACGGTGTCCGGAGTGCCGGTCCGTCGCTGCCCGCATACGCGCAGCGACGGACCGGCCGCGGATGCCACCGGAGTGTGACCAATAACGGATCGCTAATTTCCGTTTCCACTCGCTCTCCTGGCGACCGATCAGTAGCCTCTGGTCAACACTGACCATGAACATGGCCGGATCGCCGTGGCGACTTGTTGGAGACATCGATGGAGCGTCCCGCCTGGGCACCGCAGGGCATTGACATTTCGGTGCCGAGCGTGTCTCGCATGTACGACTTCTATCTGGGCGGATCGCACAATTTCGAGGTGGACCGGGAAGCCGCGCGCAAGGCCATGGAGTTCCTCCCGGGCCTTCCCAAGATCATGCAGGCCAATCGCGCCTTTATGCGCCGGGCCGTCCGCTTCGCCGTCGACTCGGGCATCGACCAGTTCCTCGACATCGGCTCCGGCATACCGACCTTCGGCAACGTCCACGAGGTCGCCCAGGCCGCCGACCCCGGTGCCAGGGTGGCGTACGTCGACCACGACCCGGTCGCCGTCGCCCACAGCCAGGCCGTGCTGGAGGGCAACGACCGCGCGGTCATCGCCGCCGCCGACCTGCGCCGCCCCAAGGAGATCCTGGCGAACCCGGACATCACCGGACTGCTCGACCTGGACCGCCCGGTGGCCCTGCTGCTGGTCGCGGTGCTCCACTTCGTCGAGGACGCCGACGACCCGCGCGCCGCGGTCGCCGAACTGCGCGAGGCGCTGGCCCCCGGCAGCCTGATCGTCCTGACCCACGCCTCGTACGAGGGCATCCCGCTGCCCGAGGAGGAGGCGGCCGGCACGGTCGGCGTCTACAAGAACATCCGCAACCCGCTGATCATGCGCTCGCGCGAGGAGATCGGCCGGTTCTTCGAGGGCTACGAGATGGTCGAGCCGGGACTCGTGTCGATGCCCGAATGGCGGCCCGACACCCCGCAGTCGCCGGAGCAGGAAGACCCGTACGCCTTCTCGGGCTTCGCAGGGGTCGGGCGCAAGGCGTGAGCATTCCCGCCCAGGCGTCCGGGGAGCCGGACGCGGAACCCGACGGTCCGGAAGGCCGGCTCCGCAGATTCGCCAGGATCTGGAGCCGGGCCATCTTCCCCCTGACGGCCACCTCCCTCACCCGGCCGGAGTTCGAACAGCATCTGCTGCCCCTGGCACGCGAGCTGAACGGCATCCTGCACGCCCACCCCTTCGACGCCTCGCCCGCCCAGCGGGTCGGCGCGGCCCTGATCGAGGCGCACTGCACCGATCCGGACGCCCTCAGCTCCACGCTCGGCGTCGTCGACTCCTACCTCGTCCTGTACTGCGGCGGCAACGGACCCGGCACGCTCTCCACCGAGGACGGCCGGGCCCGCTGCGCCCGGATCCAGCACACGCTGGCCGCGGGCTTCACCGGGGCGCTGCGCGAGCGCACGCTCGCCGAGCAGGAGGCCATCGCCCGCTCGGCGCTGACCGCCCGCTCGCACGCCGAACAGGCCCTGCACGCCACCGAGGCCCGGTTCCGCGCGGTCTTCAAGGACGCCGCCATCGGCATCGGCATCGCCGACCTGGACGGCAACATCCTGGAGATCAACGACACCCTCACCAAGATGTTCGGCGGCCTTGAGCACCACGTCCGCAGCCACAAGGTGAACGAGTGGGTCCACCCCGAGGACTCGCCGCAGGTGTGGAAGTTCTACGACGAACTGGTACGCGGCGAGCGCGAGCACTACCGGGTCGAGAAGGCGTACTACCGCAACGACGGCACCGTCCTGTGGACCAACCTCACCGTCTCGCTGCTGCGGGACTCCGAGGGCCGTCCCGAATACCAGCTCGCGCTGATGGAGGACACCACCGAGCGCCGGCTGCTGAATCTGCGGCTGCGGTACGAGGCCACGCACGACGCGCTGACCGGGCTGCCCAACCGGACCCTGTTCTTCGAACGTCTGGAGAAGGCCCTCGCCGCCCAGGCGGGGGTCCGTTTCGGCCTCTGCTACCTGGACCTCGACGGTTTCAAGGCCATCAACGACAGCCTCGGGCACGCCGCCGGCGACCGGCTCCTGGTCGAGGTCGCCGACCGGCTCCAGAGCTGCGCCACCGCCCCCGGCGAGATGGTCGCCCGGCTCGGCGGCGACGAGTTCGTGGCGCTGACCACCGGCCCGGACACCGCCGACGAGGTGCACGAACTGGCCGGCCGCATCCTGGGCGCGCTCGCCTCCCCGATCCGCCTCGACGGCCGCGAGCTCACCGTCCGCGGCTCGATCGGCATCGTCGAGGGGCCCTCGGGGGAGCGCAGCGCCGCCGAGGTGCTGCGCAGCGCCGACATCACGATGTACCGGGCCAAGGCGGCGGGGGGCAACCGCTTCCAGCTCGCCGACGCGGAGGCCGACGCACGCGCCATCACCCGGCACGGGCTGACCACCGCGCTCCCCGCCGCCCTGGACCGGGGCGAGTTCTTCATCGAGTACCAGCCGCTCGTGCACCTGGGCGACGGCACCGTGCACGGCGCGGAGGCGCTCGTACGGTGGTGCCATCCGCAGCACGGCGTGCTCGGCCCCGACCGGTTCATCCCGCTCGCCGAGCACACCGGTCTCATCGTGCCGCTCGGCCGCTGGGTGCTGGAGGAGTCCGTACGGCAGGCGAACTTCTGGCAGGAGCGGCACAGCGACGGCGGCCCGCTGCGGATCAACGTCAACCTCTCGCCGACCCAGCTGCACCACCCTCGCCTCGTCGCGGAGACGGTCGACGTGCTGGAACGTTCCGGTCTGGAGCCGGGAGCGCTCTGCCTGGAGGTGACCGAGTCCGCCCTGATCGGCGCCGACGACGACCTCCTCAAGCCGCTGCGGCAGCTCGCGGAGATGGGCGTCGACATCGCGCTCGACGACTTCGGCACGGGCTACTCGAACCTGGCGAACCTGCGGCGGCTGCCGGTGAGCGTCCTCAAGCTGGACCGGTCCTTCACCCGGGGCATGCAGCAGCACCCGGCGGACCCGGTCGACCTGAAGATCGTCGAGGGCATCGTGTCGCTGGCCCACAGCCTGGAGCTGGCCGTCACGGTGGAGGGCGTGGAGACGGGCGCCCAGGCCGAGCAACTGCGCCGGATCGGCTGCGACACCGCCCAGGGCTGGTACTACGCCCGCCCGGGGGCCCCGGACCGCATCCACTCCCTGCTGCTGGCGGACGCGGTCTGAGCCGTCGCCGGGCGGGGTCCCCCGCCCGGCGGGCCGGCCCGCCGGGTGGTCAGCCGGAGACCGGCCGGTGCTCCAGCAGCATCCGCTGGAGTTCGCGCGCGGCCCGGGGCGGGTCCACGTCGCTGCGGTGCGCCAGCGCGATGGTGCGCCGCAGCCCGTCGCCCGCCAGCGGGGTCCTGCGCAGGTCGTGGCCCGCCCGGGCGGCGACCATGCTCGGCACCACGGCGATGCCGAGCCCCGCCCGTACGAAACCGAGCACCGCGTCCATCTCGCCGCCCTCGACGGTGAACGTCGGCTCGAAGCCCTCCGCCCGGCACGCGGCGAGCGTCAGCTCCCGCAGGTTGTACCCGTGCCGGAACATCACCAGCGGGGCCCCCTCCAGGTCCGCGATCCGGATCGATCCGCCCCGCCCCGGGGGCGGCTCCGTCGCCGCTGACACCACCACCAGGTCCTCCCGCAGCAGCTCCACCGTGGTCAGCGCGGGGGAGGCGGCCGGCAGCGGGAGCACCACCAGCGCCAGGTCGAGCGCCCCCCGCGCCAGCTGACGTACGAGATCGTGCGAGCCGCCCTCCTCCAGCAGCAGCCGTACCCCCGGGTGCCGGTCGTGGAAGGCCCGCAGCAGGTCCGGCAGCAGCCCGGTGCACAGGCTGGGCGTCGCCCCCAGACGTACCCGGCCGCTGCGCAGCGAGACCAGCTCCTGGACCTCGTGGCGCGCCGTCTCCGCGTCGGCGAGGATCCGCCGGGCCAACGGCAGCAGCGCCTCGCCCGCGTCCGTAAGGGTGATGTTGCCCCGGGCCCGGCTGAACAGATCCGCGCCCAGCTCCGCCTCCAGGGCCCGGATCTGCTGGGAGAGCGAGGGCTGCGACACATGCACTGCCTCGGCGGCCCGGGTGAAGTGCCGGGCCTCGGCGACCGCCACGAAGTAGGTGAGCTGCTGGAAGTGCATACGGCGACGATATCCCTCGCCGATAGGGCCTGCCTATGGAGATCAGCCGCGCCATGTCTTGGACTGATCGGCCCCGCACCTCTACCTTCGTGTGCATGGCATTGGCAACGCGGACGGACCGACGGCCGTCGATGACGCGTACGCTCTGGGACTCGACCGTCGGCAAGAAAACCATCATGGCCGTGACCGGTCTGATCATGCTCGGATACCTCGTCGCCCACATGGCGGGAAACCTGAAGATCTTCTTCGGGCCCGGTGAGTTCGACGGGTACGCCCACTGGCTGCGCACCATGGGCGAGCCGATCCTGCACTACGAGTGGGCGCTGTGGATCGTCCGTGTGGGGCTGGTCGCCGCCGTCGTGCTGCACGGCGTCTCGGCGTACCAGCTGAGCCGGCGCGACATCAAGGCGCGCCCGGCCAAATACGTCCACAAGAGGCCTCGCGCGAGCTACGCCACCCGGACCATGCGCTGGGGCGGCGTCATCCTCGCGCTCTTCATCGTCTGGCACATCCTCGACCTGACGACCGGCACCGTCCACCCCGGCTTCCAGCACGGACATCCGTACCAGAACGTCATCGACACCTTCTCGACCTGGTACGGCAACGTCATCTACATCGTCGCGGTGCTCGCCATGGGCCTGCACGTCCAGCACGGCTTCTGGAGCGCCGCGCAGACCCTGGGCGTCGGCAACGCGACCCGCGACCGCATCCTGAAGACCCTCGCCAACCTCCTGGCGGTTGTGCTGACCCTGGGCTTCATCTCCGTACCCGTCGCCGTCATGACCGGAGTGGTGAGCTGACATGCCCGACTACACGCAGTACCGCACGGGCGAGCCCGCCGTCGACACGAAGGCCCCCGAGGGCCCCGTCAACGAGCGCTGGGACACCCGCCGCTTCCAAGCCAAGCTCGTGAACCCCGCCAACCGGCGCAAACACACCGTCATCGTCGTCGGCACCGGCCTGGCCGGCGGAGCGGCCGGGGCCACCCTCGCCGAACAGGGCTACCACGTCGTCCAGTTCTGCTTCCAGGACTCGCCCCGGCGGGCCCACTCGGTCGCCGCCCAGGGCGGCATCAACGCCGCGAAGAACTACCGCAACGACGGCGACTCCATCCACCGGCTGTTCTACGACACCGTCAAGGGCGGCGACTTCCGCGCCCGCGAGTCCAACGTCCACCGGCTCGCCCAGATCTCCGTCGAGATCATCGACCAGTGCGTCGCCCAGGGCGTCCCCTTCGCCCGCGAGTACGGCGGCCTCCTCGACAACCGGTCCTTCGGCGGCGTCCAGGTCTCGCGCACGTTCTACGCGCGCGGCCAGACCGGGCAGCAGCTACTCCTCGGCGCGTACCAGGCGCTGTCCCGTCAGATCGCCTCGGGCGGCGTCGAACTCCACGCCCGTACCGAGATGCTGGACCTGATCGTGGTCGACGGAAAGGCGCGCGGCATCGTCGCCCGCGACCTCGTCACCGGGAAGATCGACACCTATTTCGCCGACGCGGTCGTCCTGGCCACCGGCGGCTACGGCAACGTCTTCTACCTGTCGACCAACGCCATGAACTCGAACGCCACCGCGATCTGGCGGGCCCACCGGCGCGGCGCGTACTTCGCCAACCCCTGCTTCACCCAGATCCACCCCACCTGCATCCCGCGCACCGGCGAGCACCAGTCCAAGCTCACCCTGATGAGCGAGTCGCTGCGCAACGACGGCCGCATCTGGGTCCCCAAGGCCAAGGGCGACACCCGCCCCGCGAACCAGATCCCCGAGGACGAGCGCGACTACTACCTGGAGCGCATCTACCCCGCCTTCGGGAACCTGGTGCCGCGCGACATCGCCTCCCGCGCCGCCAAGAACGTCTGCGACGAGGGACGCGGCGTCGGCCCCGGCGGGCAAGGGGTCTACCTCGACTTCTCCGAGGCCATCGGCCGGATGGGCCGCAAGGCCGTCGAGGCCAAGTACGGCAACCTCTTCGACATGTACCAGCGGATCACCGACGAGGACCCCTACACGGTCCCGATGCGGATCTACCCCGCCGTGCACTACACGATGGGCGGCCTCTGGGTCGACTACGACCTCCAGACCACGATCCCCGGCCTCTTCGCCATCGGCGAGGCGAACTTCTCCGACCACGGGGCCAACCGGCTCGGGGCCTCCGCCCTGATGCAGGGCCTCGCCGACGGCTACTTCGTCCTCCCCTCCACGATCAACGACTACCTCGCCCGCAACCCGCACACCGAGCAGGCCGACGCCGATCACCCCGCCGTCGCCGAGGTGGTGGCGGAGACCGAGGACCGCATCAACCTGCTGCTCTCCGTCGACGGCGACCGCACCCCGGACTCCTTCCACCGCGAGATCGGTGAACTCATGTGGGAGTACTGCGGGATGGCGCGCACCGAGGACGGCCTGCGCAACGCGCTCGCCAAGATCCCCGAGATCCGCGAGGAGTTCTGGCGGCGCATCAAGGTCCCCGGCACCGGCGAACAGTTCAACCAGTCGCTGGAGAAGGCGAATCGCATCGTCGACTACCTGGAGCTCGCCGAGCTGATGTGCCTCGACGCCCTGCACCGCGCCGAGTCCTGCGGCGGCCACTTCCGTGCGGAGTCCCAGACCCCGGACGGCGAGGCCGAACGACGCGACGAGGAGTTCTCCTACGCCGCCGCCTGGGAGTTCACCGCCACCGGCGGCGCCCCCGTCCTGCACAAGGAAGACCTCGTCTTCGAGTACGTCCACCCCACCCAGCGGAGCTACGCATGAAGCTCACCCTGCGCGTCTGGCGTCAGCGCAACGCCGAAGAGCCCGGCGCCATGGCCACCTACGAAGTCGACGACATCTCGCAGGACATGTCGTTCCTGGAGATGCTCGACACCCTCAACGAGGAACTCACCCTCGCCGGGGACGAGCCGGTCGCCTTCGACCACGACTGCCGCGAGGGCATCTGCGGCGCGTGCAGCCTCGTCATCAACGGCGACGCCCACGGCCCGGAGCGCACCACCACCTGCCAGCTCCACATGCGGTCCTTCGCCGACGGCGACACGATCGACATCGAGCCCTGGCGCGCCTCCGCCTTCCCGGTCATCAAGGACCTGGTCGTGGACCGCTCCTCCTTCGACCGGATCATCCAGTCCGGGGGCTACATCTCCGCCCCCACCGGCACCGCACCCGACGCGCACGCCACCCCGGTGCCCAAGCCGGACGCCGAGCTGGCCTTCGAGAACGCCGAGTGCATCGGCTGCGGAGCCTGCGTCGCCGCCTGCCCCAACGGCTCGGCGATGCTCTTCACCGCCGCCAAGGTCAACCACCTGAACGTCCTGCCGCAGGGCGCCCCCGAGCGCGAGACCCGCGTCCTGGACATGGTGGCCCAGATGGACGAGGAGGGGTTCGGCGGCTGCACCCTGACCGGCGAGTGCGCCACGGCCTGCCCCAAGGGCATCCCGCTGCCGTCGATCGCCGCGATGAACAAGGAGTGGCTGCGGGCGACTCGTAAAGTCCGCCGCTGACAACGGAGTTGATCCCGTACGGACCCGGGGGCCGCACCCGGAGCCGTACGGGATCAGCGTCGTGCGTTCAGCGCCGCAGCGCCTTCGTCAGATACGGGGCCGTACGGCTCCCGGCTTCCCGCGCCACCTCGGCCGGAGTGCCGGCCGCGACGATCCGGCCGCCCCGGTCCCCGCCCTCGGGCCCCAGGTCGATGACATGGTCCGCGCCCGCCACCACGGCCATGTCGTGCTCCACGACCACCACCGTGCTCCCGCCGTCCACCAGCGCGTGCAACTGCTGCATCAGCACCTCCACATCGGCCGGATGCAGTCCCGTCGTCGGCTCGTCCAGCAGATACAGCGTGTGCCCGCGCCGGGTGCGCTGGAGCTCCGCCGCCAGCTTGATGCGCTGCGCCTCACCGCCGGACAGCTCCGTCGCGGGCTGCCCGAGCCGCAGATAGCCGAGCCCCACATCGAGCAGGGTCCTCAGCGCACGCTCGGCGGCGGGTGTCCCGGCGAAGAACGGCGCCGCCGACTCCACGGTCAGATCCAGGACCTGAGCGATCGTCAGACCGTCCAGAGTGACGTCCAGGGTCTCCGGGTTGTAACGCGCGCCGTGGCAGTCCGGGCAGGGCGCGTAGGTGCTGGGCAGGAACAGCAGCTCCACCGAGACGAAGCCCTCGCCCTGGCAGGTCTCGCACCGCCCGCCGCTCACGTTGAACGAGAACCGCCCCGCGCCGTAGCCCCGCTCCCGCGCCGCCTCCGTCCCCGCGAACAGCTTCCGTACGGCGTCGAACAGTCCGGTGTACGTGGCCAGATTGGACCGGGGCGTACGCCCGATGGGCTTCTGGTCGACCTGGACGAGCCGGTCCACCGCCGCCAGGCCGGTGGCCGCCCGGCAGTACCGCTCGCCCGGCCCCGGCTCCTCGCCCGCCTGCCGGTCCGCCAGCACCCCGGCGAGCACCTGGCCGACCAGGGTCGACTTGCCCGAGCCGGACACCCCGGTCACCGCCGTGAACACCCCGAGCGGGAACGCCGCGTCGACGCCCCGCACATTGTGCCGCTCCACGCCGGTGAGCCGGATCCACCCGGACGGCGTGCGGGCCTCACGCGGAGGAGCGGAATGGTGGCCGTCCTCGGGGAACAGGAAGCGGCGCGTCGCCGACTCCGGTACCTGGGCGAGTCCCTCGGGCGGCCCGCTGTGCAGCACCCGCCCGCCGTGCTCCCCGGCCAGCGGGCCCACGTCCACCAGCCAGTCCGCCCGCCGCACCACGTCCATCTGGTGCTCCACCACGAAGACCGAGTTCCCGGCCTCCTTCAGCCGGCCCAGGACCCCGAGCAGCGCCTCGGTGTCCGCCGGGTGCAGCCCGGCCGACGGCTCGTCCAGGACGTAGACGACACCGAAGAGCCCCGACCGCAACTGCGTCGCCAGCCGCAGCCGTTGCAGCTCACCGGAGGACAGCGTCGGAGCCGTGCGGTCCAGGCTCAGATAGCCGAGCCCCAGCTCCGTCACCGTCCCGATCCGCGCCAGCAGATCGCCCGTCAGCACCCGGGCCGTCTCCTCGCCGCCCGCACCCGCCCCGGACAGCACCTCGGCCAGGACGGACAGCGGCAGCCCGGCCAGCTCCGCGATGGTCCGCCCGGCGAAGGTCACCGCCATCGCCTCGGGCCGCAGCCGGCTCCCGCCGCACACCGGACACGGGGCACTGGTCAGGAAGCGCTCCGCCTTGGCCCGCAGCGACCGGCTCTTGGTGTCGGCGAAGGTGTGCAGCACATAGCGCCGCGCGCTCATGTACGTGCCCTGGTAGGGGCGTTGGATCCGGCCAGCGTCCCGCACCGGATGCACCGTCACCACCGGCTGCTCGTCGGTGAACAGGATCCACTCCCGGTCCTTCGCCGGCAGCTCGCGCCACGGCCGGTCGACGTCGTACCCGAGCGCGTCCAGCACATCCCGCAGATTCTTCCCCTGCCACGCCCCCGGCCAGGCGGCGATCGCCCCCTCCCGGATCGACAGCGAGGGATCGGGGACGAGCAGTTCCTCGTCCGTCCGGTGGATCCGCCCCAGCCCATGGCACTGCGGGCACGCCCCGACGGCCGTGTTGGGGGAGAAGGAGTCGGAGTCCAGCCGCTCGGCCCCCGGCGGATAGTCCCCCGCACGGGAGAAGAGCATCCGCAGCGAGTTGGAGAGCGTGGTCACCGTCCCGACGGACGACCGGGCCCCCGGGGCGGAGCGCAGCTGCTCCAGCGAGACGGCGGGCGGCAGCCCGGTGATCTCCCCGACCGCCGGCGCGCCCACCTGATGGATCAGCCGCCGGGCGTAGGGGGCGACCGATTCGAAGTAGCGGCGCTGCGCCTCCGCGTAGAGGGTTCCGAACGCCAGCGAGGACTTCCCCGACCCCGACACGCCCGTGAAGACGGTCAGGGTGTCACGCGGAATGTCGACCCGGACGTCCTTGAGGTTGTGCTCGCGGGCGCCGCGCACCCGGACGTACGGATCGTGGGGGGAGTGCATAGGGCTCGGCTCCGTACGAGTGGGGGGTGCTGACGCCTGGTGGGACAAACAGTTCGATTCTAGGCGTCGGTGCCGGTGGCGGCCCGGGGGGATCCCGCCGCGTGGCTCACCGGGCCGAGGCCCGGGTCCCGCTCGTCGGCCCGGACCGGCGGGCGGGCGATCCGGGCGAGCCGCCGCAGCGAGTCCACCAGAGCCTCCCGGTCGTACGTGCTGGTCGTGACGAGCACCTCGTCCGCCCCGGTCTCCCCGATCGCCTGTTCCAGCCGCGCGGCCACCTGGTCCTCGGTGCCGTAAACATGGCCTTCGAGCCCCTGCTCGTACAGCGACCGCTCCTTGGGCGTCATGGTCAGGGCCTCGACGCGCTCGGCGGGGGCCAGCGGCGGAAAGTCACCGTGCGTACGGGAGTACGCCATGGCCCACGCCTCCGGCACGAGCAGCCGACGGGCCGCCTCCTCGGTGTCCGCGACGGCCACCGTGCCCGCGACGATCACCTCGGGCCGCTCGGCGCGGGCAGAGGGGCGGAAGTCGCGGCGGTAGACCTCGATGGCGCGGAGCACCTTGTCCCGGCCGCGCAGATCGCCGATGACGAGGGGGAGCCCGGCGGCCGCGGCGACCGACGCGCCCTCCCCGATCGCCAGGACGTACGCGGGGATGTGCAGGCCCTCCGCCGGATGGGCGTGCACCCGGGGGTGGGCCTGCTGGGTGCCGTCGATCCAGCCGAGCAGCTCCGCCAGCCGTCCGGGGAAGTCCTCGGCGTCCTCCTTGCCGTGGCCGAGCGCCCTGCGGACACCGTCGGTGAAGCCCACGGAGCGGCCGAGCCCCATGTCGATCCGGCCGGGGAAGAGGGAGGCGAGCACCCCGAACTGCTCGGCGACGACCAGCGGCCGGTGGTTGGGCAGCATCACTCCGCCGGTGCCGACCCGGATGGTGGAGGTCGCGGCGGCGACGGCGGCGGCCAGCACCGTCGGCGCGGACCCCGCGACCCCCGGCACGCCGTGGTGCTCGGAGACCCAGAAGCGGTGGAAGCCGAGCGCTTCCGCCTCCCGGGCCAGGTCCACGGTGTCGCGCAGCGCCCGGGGGGCGTCGTGCCCCTCGCGGGTGCGGGAACGGTCCAGGACGGAGAAGCGGGTCGACGCGATCACAGAGCTCACGCCCTGTTCAACACCGCCGCCCGCCCAGGATTCCCGCACGCCGGCCGACGTCCCGGGCCGGTCCCGTCGGCCGATGCCTCCCGGCGGCGGACTTCCTAAGCTGGAGGAGTGGACAACGACGCACGGCCGCTGGCCGTATTCGACCTGGACGGCACCCTCGCGGACACGGCCCACCGGCAGCATTTCCTGGAGGGCGCGAAGCGCGACTGGGCCGGCTTCTTCGCCGCGGCCGCGGACGACCCGCCGCTCCCGGAGGGCGTACGGATGGTGCACGAGAGCGCCGCGGAGTGCCGAATCGTCTATCTGACCGGACGGCCCGAGCGGTGCCGCCGCGACACCGTGCGCTGGCTGAGCCGTCAGGGGCTGCCCGAGGGAACGCTGTTCATGCGGCGCAACGACGACCGCCGCCCCGCGCGCCGGACGAAGCTGGACATCCTCCGGCGGCTGGGGCGGACGGGGCAGGTGCGCGTGCTCGTGGACGACGACGAGCTGGTCTGCGATGCGGCCGAGGTGGCCGGATTCGCTGTGGTGCGGGCGCGTTGGGCCGATTCTTCGGCGGCGCTGAAAGACGCCCAGGAACGCGAAGGGCGGACCTGATCAGGCGTTTTCGTCGAGCCGAAAGCCCACCTTCAGGCCGACCTGGTAGTGCGCGATTCGGCCATCTTCGATATGTCCCCGAACTTGATTAATCTCGAACCAATCGAGATTGTGCAACGTTTCCGCCGCTCTCGCGACGCCGTTCCGGATCGCCGCGTCGATGCCCTCCTCGGACGTTCCTACGATCTCGGTGACCCGATAGGTGTGGTTAGCCATTGTTTGTCTCCTCTCCTGTGACCACGGTGCCCCAATCCGGGGTGTCCCGCGAGAGGGAGGGCGGGGCACATCGGGGCGGGCGCCCGCCTTGACCTACTCATTGGTCCATACCAAGATTCAGCCAACCACCCGTGCGAGCGCCGCCCGCAATCCCCCACACCGGGTCCGATTTCGTCGTGCCGTTTCGCAGAAGGTGACCACGTGAAGAACCGCATCCTGGCCGGAGCCATCGCGCTCGTCTCGACCGTCGCACTCGGCGGATGCGGCTACATATCGGGGTCGGGTGGCGGAGACCGCACCGTGACGGTCTGGCTGATGAAGGACAGCGTCTCGCCCGGCTTCCTGGACAAGTTCACCCGCTCGTACGAGGAGGAGAACCCCTCGATCGAGCTGGACTTCACGATCCAGGAGTGGAGCGGCATCGGCCCCAAGGTCATCTCCGCGCTGGAGGGCGACGACGCACCGGACGTCATCGAGGTCGGAAACACGCAGGTCGCGCAGTACGCGGAGAGCGGCGGCCTGCGGGATCTGACCCTCGAATCGATGCGCGACCTGGGCAGCGAGGACTGGCTGCCCGGCCTGGCCCAGCCCGGCAGCATCAACGGCGTGCAGTACGGCATCCCCTGGTACGCGGCCAACCGGGTGGTGATCTACAACAAGGAGATCTTCGAGGAAGCGGGCATCGGCTCCGTCCCGAAGACGCGCACCGAGTGGATCGCCGCCACCGAGAAGCTCAACAACGCGGGCAACCAGGGCATTTACCTGGCAGGCCAGAACTGGTACGTGCTCGCCGGATTCATCTGGGACGAGGGCGGCGAGCTCGCCGACGAGAACGGCGGCGACTGGCAGGGCGCTCTGGACACCCCTCAGGCCCTGGCCGGCATGGACTTCTACCAGAAACTCCAGGCGCTCGGCGACGGCCCCAAGGACGCCGACGAGGAGAAGCCCCCGCAGACCGACGTATTCGCCAAGGGCGACGTCGCGCAGATCATCTCGGTGCCGGGCAGCGCCGCGCTCATCGAGCAGAAGAATCCCGAACTCAAGGGAAAGCTCGGCTACTTCCCCATTCCCGGCAAGACAGCGAAAGCCCCCGGCTCGGTATTCACCGGCGGCTCCGACCTGATCGTCCCGAAGAACGCCGACGAGCGCAGCGCCGGCATCGCCGTCGTCAAGGCGCTGGCGAGCGAGAAGTGGCAGACGGAGCTGGCCCGGAGCATGAGTTACGTCCCCAACAAGCCGAGCCTCGCCCATGTCATCGAGGGTGACGAAGGCACCGCGGCGATGGCGGAGGGCGCCACCCGGGGCCGCGCCACCCCGAACTCCTCCCAGTGGGCCAGGGTCGAGGCGGAGAACCCGATCAAGCCCTACATGACGGCAGTGCTCCAGGGCGGCGAACCGGCCCGCGAGGCCAAGGCCGCGTCCGAGCGCATCACCGCCATGCTCACCGGCAGCGGCTGATCCCTCCCGGATGCCGCGCCCCCCGGGGACACGGCATCCCTGGGGATTCAGCCGTCGCACATCCCCGCTCCCCGCAGCGGTCATGTCGAATCCAGCCAGTGACGGAAGAAGTAAGGGGCCGGGCGCTCGCACCCCGCGACAGCCCGGCAGCGACCCTCGCCGATCCGTCCCCGGAGACCGCCATGACCGTGCTGCCCGTCGCCCCGCACCCCGCCGCTCCCGCCTCCGTCCCGGCCCCTGCCGCCTCCCCCGTCCCTGCCGCCGTCACCGTCCCGGCTCCTTCCCCTGCCTCCGCCCCCGAGCCGGCCGGCGCCGCCCCGGAACCGGCCTACCGGGTCTCCCTCGCCACCTGCCAGGAGGACGTACGCGCGGCGCAGCGGCTGCGCCACCTGGTGTTCGCCGGGGAGCTCGGAGCCCGGCTGGAGGGACCCGAGCCCGGCCTGGACAGCGACGCCTTCGACGCCTACTGCGACCACCTGCTGGTCCGGGAGACCGCCACCGGCGACGTCGTCGCCACCTACCGTCTGCTGCCCCCGGACCGCGCCCGGATCGCCGGACGCCTCTACGCGGAGGGCGAGTTCGACCTCACCCGGCTCGCTCCGATCCGTGACGACCTCGTCGAGGTGGGCCGCTCCTGCGTCCACCCCGCCCACCGCGACGGCGCGGTCATCGCCCTGGTCTGGGCCGGACTCGCCCGCTACATGGAGCGCAGCGGCCACACCTGGATCGCGGGCTGCTGCTCCCTGCCGCTGACCGACGGCGGCGCGTCGGCCGCCCGGAGCTGGAACACCGTACGCGCGGGACACCTCGCGCCGGAGACGCACTGGGTCACCCCCCACCGCCTCTGGGACTCCTCCGCGCACGGCACGGAACCCGGCTCCCGGGCGGACCTTCCGCCCCTGCTGCGCGGCTACCTCCGGCTCGGCGCCCAGGTCTGCGGAGCCCCGGCGTACGACCCCGACTTCAACGTCGCCGACCTGTACGTCCTGCTCTCGATGCGCCGCACCGACCCGCGCTACCTGCGCCACTTCCTCTCCCTGGCCCCCCTGCGATGAGCGTCTGGCTGCCCGTCGCCCCGTGCACACCGGCCGGCTGCGCCCGGCACGCCGGGGCCGTACGCGCCCCGCTCCCCGCCGCCCTCCTGCTGCTGTCCGGCTGCACGCTGGTCCTGCTCGGGGTGGCCTGCGTCCCGTTGGTCCGGCTGCTCGGTGCGGCCCCCCGGCGCCGGCTGATCCGGCGCTGGGCGCGCGCGGTTCCACGGGCGTTCGGCGTGCATGTCGTGGTCCGGCAGCAGGCGCCGGACCCCGTCCCGGGCGGCGAACTCGTCGTCGCCAACCACATCTCCTGGCTCGACATCCCGCTGGTCGCCGCCGTCCTGCCCGGCCGCATGGTCGCCAAGAGCGAGATCCGCCGCTGGCCGCTCCTCGGGCCGCTCGCCGCGCTCGGCGGCACCCTGTTCATCGACCGGGACCGGCTGCGTGCCCTGCCCGCGGCCGTACGGACCATCGCCACGGCCCTGCGCTCCGGCTCCCGGGTCGTGGTCTTCCCCGAGGGCAGCACCTGGTGCGGACGGGGGCGCGGCGGCGCGTTCCGGCCCGCCGCGTTCCAGGCGGCGATCGACGCCGGCGCGACGGTCCGCCCGGTCCGCATCGCCTACCGCACCGCGGCACACCACCGCGGACCGGCCGCGGGCGCCGCCGCGTTCGTCGGTTCCGACCCGCTCGCCGTCTCCCTGTGGCGGGTGGTGCGGGCGGCCGGGCTCACGGCCCACATCGACGTGCTCGCACCCATCCCCGCGGACGGGAAGGACGGCCGCCGAGCCCTGGCCGGCAGGGCACGAACGGCCGTCCTCAGCACGGAGAATCCCCGCCGCTCCTGTCAGACCGCCGTGGCCAGCGACAGGGCGAACCGGCCCGCCGAGTCCGTCCACCACTGAGCCAGCCGCATACCGGCGGCGGCCAGCTCCTCCCGGACGTCCTCCTGCCGGAACTTCGCCGACACCTCCGTACGCAACTCCTCACCGGCCTCGAACGGCACCACGAGGTCCAGCTCCCGGATCTTGACGCCCAGCGCCCGACGGGCGCGCAGCCGCATCTCGACCCACCGCTCCCGCGGGTTCCACACCGCGAGGTGATCGAAGTCGTCGAGCGGGAAATCGGCCCCCAACTCACGGTTGACGACGCTCAGGACGTTCTTGTTGAAGGCCGCCGTCACCCCGGCCGCGTCGTCGTACGCGGCCACCAGCGTCTCCTCCTCCTTCACCAGATCCGTGCCCAGCAGCAGCGCGTCGCCGGGGGAGAGCAGCGAGCGCACCGACCGCAGGAACGTCGCCCGCTCCTCCGGCAGCAGATTGCCGATCGTGCCGCCCAGGAACACCACCAGCCGGGGCCCCGGCGTCCCCGGCAGGGCCAAGCCGCCGGTGAAGTCCGCGATCAGCGCGTGCACGGACAGCTCGGGGTGCTCCGCGAGCAGCGACTCGGCCGCCCCCGTCAGCGCGCTCTCGCTCACATCCACCGGCACGTAACTGTGCAACTCGGGGAGGACGTCCAGGAGATGGCGGGTCTTCTCGGACGACCCCGAGCCCAGCTCGATCACGGTCCGGGCGCCCGAGGCCGCGGCGATCTCCTCGGCGCGTGTCTGGAGGATCTCCCGCTCCGCGCGGGTCGGGTAGTACTCCGGCAGCCGGGTGATCTCCTCGAACAGCTCGCTGCCGCGGGCGTCGTAGAACCACTTCGGGGGCAGCGTCTTGGGGTGCCGGGTCAGGCCGCTCAGAACGTCGGCGCGCAGCGCGGCGTCCGTCGCGTCCACCGGCAGGGTACGGGTCAGCAGGAAGGGACTCACGCGGTGGGCTCCTTGAGCGGGGTGAGGAGGACGTCCGAGGAGGTCGCGACCAGCAGCGTGCGGTCGGGAACCTCGCGCCAGAGCGGGTCGTCGTCGTACGGCTCCGAGGCGACCGCGGTGCGGCGGCCCGGCTCCGTGAGGTACCAGAGGGTGTCGCCCCAGGCGGTCGCCGTGATGGTGGCGCCGTCGGTGAGCAGCAGATTCAGCCGGGATCCGGGCGCGGCGGCCGCGACCTCGCGGACCGTCTCCGCGACGGCGCGCGGCACGTCGTCCCCGGCGTCGGTCCGGTGCCGGATCAGCGCCCAGACCAGCGCCGAGTCGTTGCGGGCGGCCAACGACAGCAGCTTCTCGGCGGGCAGGGCGGCAGCCGGACCGGCGAGCGAACCCGGCCAGCCCTTCACCGCCCCGTTGTGGCTGAACAACATCCGCCCGGCGGCGTACGGCGCGGCCGCGGCCTCCCCGTCCGCACCCGCCTCGGTGGCATCTCGTACGGCGGCGAGCAGCGCGGTGCTGCGGATCACCCGGGCCAGATCGGTGAAGGTCTCGTCGCCCCATATGGGGCCCTGCCGGCGGTAGCGTCCGGGCGCCGGATCCCCGTCCGCGTACCAGCCGACGCCGAAACCGTCCGCGTTGACCGTTCCGTAGCGCTGGCGGCGCGGCTCCCAGGACTGCCGCACCAAGGAGTGCTCGGGCCGCAGCAGAACCTCGCCGAGCGCCACCGGCTTGCCCACATAGGCGACATGACGGCACATCAGGCATCCCTCGCCGTACGGAACCCGGCGAAGATCTGGCGCCGCACCGGAAGGTCCCAGTTGCGGAAGGTGCCCCGGCACGCGACCTGGTCCACGGCGAACGAGCCGCCGCGCAGCACCTTGTGCCCCGGACCGAAGAACACTTCCGAATACTCGCGGTAGGGAAACGCCACGAACCCCGGATAGGGCAGGAAGTCGCTGGAGGTCCACTCCCACACATCGCCGATCAACTGCCCTGCTCCGGACGGCGACCGGCCCAGCGGATACGCCCCGGAACGCGCCGGACGCAGATGCCGCTGCCCCAGATTGGCCCGCTCCGGCGTCGGATCCTCGTCGCCCCACGGGTAGCGCAGGGAACGGTCGGAGGCCGGGTCGTGGCGGGCGGCCTTCTCCCACTCGCTCTCCGTGGGCAGCCGCCGCCCCGCCCAGCGCGCGTACGCGTCCGCCTCGTACCAGCTGACGTGCAGCACCGGTTCGTCGTCCGGCACCGGCTCGGTCACCCCGAACCGGCGGCGCAGCCACTGCCCCGCCTCCCGCCGCCAGAACAGCGGTGCGAAAAGCCCGTGTTCGCGGACCATCGCCCATCCGTCGGGGGCCCACCAGCGCTCGTCCCCGTAGCCGCCGTCCTCGACGAAACGGAGGTACGCGCCGCAGCTGACCGGCGAGGTGTCCAGGTGGAACGCGGCCACGTCGCGCCGGTGCGCGGGGCGTTCGTTGTCCAGGGCCCACGGCTCGGCGGAGGTTCCCATCGTGAACGGGCCTCCGGGGACCAGGACTTCGTCCGGGAACGCCTCGGCGTCGACGGGCGGGGGAGGGGCGGGTGCGGTGAGCGCCGCCGGACCCGCCCGCAGCTGATGGGTGATCAGCATGGTCTCGTCGTGCTGCTGCTCGTGCTGGGCGATCATCCCGAAGGCGAACCCGGCCCGCTCCAGCGGCCGTCCGCCCTCGTGCAGCGGCGCGCCCTCCAGCAGGTCGAGCGCCCGCCCCCGCACGTCGGAGGCGTACGTCCGGGCCTCGGCCGGGGCCAGCAGTGGCAGCGAGGGGCGGGAGGCGCGGGAGTGCTCGAAGGCGTTGTACAGCCCGTCGATCTCCGGGCGCAGTGCCTCCCGGCCGCCGACGGCGCGCAGCAGCCACTGCTCCTCCTGGTTGCCGATGTGCGCCAGGTCCCAGACCAGCGGCGACATCAACGGCGAGTGCTGTGCGGTCAGTTCACCGTCGTCCACGCTGTCGGTGAGCAGGGCGGTGCGATCGCGCGCGGTCAGCAGCGCGTCGAGAGCACGCCGTCGCAGGGTCTCCGGATCGATGCCGGAGGCGGCGGGGAAGCCCGCCGAGGCGGTGGCACGCGCCGGGTCGAACGCGTCGGAGTGCTCTCGGTGTGCGGAGTCTTCACGGGGCTCGGTCATGTGGAGGCCGCCTTTCCGGGATGCGGCGGGATCGTCGGCCGGCCGGAGACCAGGCCCTCGCGCGTGCGCGCGGGCCGCTCGGGCGGTCCGGGGCGGGAGGGCGTGCTCGGATCGCAGAGCGTGCTCGGATCCGTGAGCGTGCTCGGATCGCTCAGCAGGCTCGGATCGGTGAGGTCGCCGGGGTCCGGCAGGTCGTCGGCCGGACATCGGCCGCGGGCGACATAGCGTTCGGTGAAGGCGGCCACCGTGCCGCGCACCGCGTCGCTTGCGCCCATCCGCTCCAGCGCCGGGAGCGCCGCCCCGAAGCAGGCGATGGCCGCGGCCCGCAGCTCCGGGTCGGCGAGACCCTCGCGGGCGGCCGCCGTCCAGAGCGGATTGCGCGGGGCGGCCGCCGCGCCCGCCGTCTCCGCCAGCGGCTTCACCGCGCGGTACACGGTCTCGGCGGCCTCCGGGTCGTCGAACAGGGCCGTGGCGACGGCGAGCGGCACCAGCCACCCGTCGGGCCCGCTCTGCGCGTCGATCATGCGCAGTTCGAGATGCCCACGCGGCCGGATCGGCGGGAACAGCGTGGTGAGGTGGTAGTCGAGATCGGCCTGCACCGGCGGCCGGGGCGACCCGGTGCGGATCCACTCGCGGAAGGTGAGCCCCTCCGGCACGTCCCACGGGCCCGACTCGCGTCGGATGCACAGCACGGGCGTGTCCAGCACATGCGCGGCCCAGGCCTCGCGCGGGGCGCGCCCGTGGCCCGGGGCGAGGGTGCGGCCCGGGTCGAGGTCGGCCCAGAGCGACTGCCGGGTGGAGCGCCAGCCGGTCCGGCGGCCCTGCTGGAACGGCGAATTCGCGAACGCCGCCACCAGCACCGCGCCCAGCAGGTGCGCGAGCTGCCAGCGCCGTCCGTAACCGAGCGGCCCCGGCTCCTCCTCGCCCGCGTCCAGGCAGACCTGGACCGAAGCGGAGGTGCACATCATCGCCCGCCCGGCCGGCCCCGCACGGTCCAGCGCGGCCTCCATCGCCTCGTAGCGCGGCTCCCGGAGTCTGCGCCGCGGCTGCTGCCACGGGTCCACGCCGAGCCCGACCGGCGCGAGCCCCGCCGCACCGAGCGAACCGCGGACCGCCGCCAGATCGGCCGCCGTCGTCTCGACGCACTCCATCAACGAGCCGGCCGGCTGTGAACTGAGTTCCAGCTGCCCGCCCGGCTCGAACGTGAGCGCCGCGCTCAGCGGCAGCGCCCGGACCGCCTCGACGGCGCTGTCCAGCCGGTCCTGCTCCACCGGAAGATCAGGACGTGCCCGGTCGTGGATGAGCCATTCGAGTTCCACCCCGACGGTTCGAGGGGGGCCCGTCTTGAAACATATGCCGCGCAGCAGATCCTCCGCCCCGCGCTCGTCGAGGGGGGCGGCGTCCGGGCACGCGCCCGTCGCGCCTGGAATGTCCAAGCCCATGAGGGCCTCCTTCGCAGCTGCGTACGTACCAGCGAAACCCGTACCCGGAGATCGCACAAGAGTGCCCCCGAGCCAAGAAAATACGGTTGCGCCCAGGCCGGGTTCCCCGTGAGCATGCCCCGTATGCACCACATGGGGGAGCGCCGGTGAGCGCGCGGCTGCGCGGGATCGCGCGCGAGACGGAAGCGGTCGTCGAGGCCGGGCGGTACCGCAACGCGGCAGGTCAGGACGTGTCCATCGAGCGGGCCGTGGCCGCCGCACGCTCCGGCACCAGGCTCTACGGCCCGGATCCGGTGCCCGTCGCGGCCCTGGACACCGACCGCGTCCCGCACATCGAGGTCACCGCCGAGAGCAGCCTCGCCGCGGCCCGCCGGATGACCGGCGAGGCCCCCGGCCGGGTCGCCGTTCTGAACTTCGCCTCCGCCCGCAACCCCGGCGGCGGCTACCTCAACGGCGCGCAGGCCCAGGAGGAGGCCCTGTGCCGCGGATCGGCCCTCCACACGACCCTCCTGTGCGCCCCGGAGTACTACGCGCACCACCGCGCGGAGCGCAGCGCCTTCTACACCGACCGGGTGATCCACTCGCCCGCCGTGCCGGTCTTCCGCGACGACCGGGGCGCCTTCCTGGACGCCCCGTACGCGGCCGGATTCCTCACCTCGCCCGCGCCGAACGCCGGAGTGATCCGACGACAGACCCCCGAGGACGCCCACCGTGTCCCGGCCGCCCTCGCCGCCCGCGCCGAACGGGTGCTGGAGGTCGCGGCCGTACGGGGCTACCGCAGGCTCGTCCTGGGCGCCTGGGGCTGCGGAGTCTTCCAGAACGACCCGAGCCAGGTGGCGGAGGCGTTCCGGGCCCTGCTCGGCGAGGGCGGCCGATTCGGCGGCCACTTCGAGCAGATCGTCTTCGGCGTCCTGGACCGCGACCCCGACTCGGCGGTCCGGGCCGCCTTCGCCCGGACCTTCGCCCAGGGCGGGCCGTTCGGATCAGGTCGGGCTCACGGGGTCCGACCTGATCCGGACGACACGCCCTGAGCCCGAGGGCTGCCCCGGGCGGGCCGTCCGCGCGACGGAGGGGCCCTCAGCTCCAGCCGTACCGCTCGCGCAGCCGCCCCACGACCCGGTCGAAGCGGTCCCGGTCCAGGGCGCACGCCTCCCGGCGCATCCCGTCCTCGTGGACCCGCAGCACCCGGTCCAGATCGGCCCAGGACGGCCGCCCCGAGCTGTCCCACGGTCCCGCGCCCAGCGCCACCCACTCGTGATCCCGGTCGTGCTGCTTGCTGGAGAGCTGGACGGCGAGCAGCGTGCCCGCCTCCTCACGGGCCACGACGAGCACCGGGCGGTCCTTCCCGCGCCCGTCGTTCTCCTCGAAAGGCACCCAGGTCCAGACGATCTCGCCGGGGTCGGGATCGCCGTCGCGATCGGGGGCGTACGAGGTGCGCACGGAACCCACGTCGGCGGGCTCGGCCTGCGCCGTGGCGGTCGGCCCGCTGCTGCCGGGCACGTCAAAGGGGTTGTCGGAACGGTACGCGCTGTCGTGGAACGTCATCGCAACACCGTAGAACGCTTGACCCCCGATCCTGGGAGCGGGGCGTCGGACCCGGGCCGCGGGGCGGCGTTCCGGCCACCGTGACCGGACCTGCGGGCCCCGGGCCGAAACCCGCTCCCACGGGTCTGGAAGACTTCCCGACGCCATGAGCCAGTTACCCCATCAGCCCGCCGAAGTCTCCGTCCCGACCAGCGCCGATGTCGCGCGCCTCGCCGGAGTGTCCCGGGCCACCGTGTCGTACGTACTGAACAACAACGCCGCCGTCCGGATCAGCGATCCCACCCGACGCCGGGTCAGAGAGGCCGCGCTCCAACTGGGTTACGTGCCGCACGCGGCTGCCCGCAGTCTGCGCGCCGGACACAGCCGCATGGTCCTGTTGCCCTCCGGCCACATACCCGGGGGACCACCGCACCAGTACTTCTTCGAGGAACTCCAGTCCGGGTTGCGCCGCCTGGACTACACCGTCGTCCAGTACGGCAGCGTCGGCCTCACCGCCGACGAGGCGGCCACGGCCTGGGCCGAACTGCGGCCCGTCGCCGTCGTCGTACCGCCCGGCATCACCCTCACCCCGCACGGCACGGGGATCCTGACCCGCTCCGGCGCCAAGGCGGTGATCACCCTGGGGCCCGAACCGGTGCCAGGGGCGCACGGCCTGGTCATGGACCAGCGCCGGGTCGGAGGAAGCGCCGTGGAACACCTGCTGGCGCGCGGCCGACGCCACATCGGCGTGGTCATGCCCCAGGAACCGTGCCGGGCGTCCTTCTCCGAACCCCGACTCGCCGGCGCGCGGCGTGCCGCCGAATCCGCGGGGGCCCGCGTACGCCCGCTGCCGCTGCGGTACGAGGAGGAGTCCGCACAGCAGCTGGCCGCCCGCTGGCCGGAACTGGGACTGGACGCGGTGTTCGCGTACAACGACGAGTACGCCATGCTGATGATGCGGGCCCTCCAGGACGCGGGCGTGGCCGTGCCCGCCGACACGGCGGTGATCGGCGCGGACGACTCCCTCATCGGCAGGCTGCTGCGCCCCCGGCTGAGCACGGTCCGGATGGAGCTCGCCCTGCCGCAACCGATGGCCGAGACCATCGACCGCATGGTCCAGAACCCGGGCGGGCCAACGGTCCACCACGACCTGCTCCGCACCAGCGCCGTCCACCGGGAATCCAGCTGACCGCCTCCGGCGCGACGACGTGCGCGGTGCACGGCGGATGTCTAGCGTCGGAGGCATGAGCCATCCGCAGAGTTACGAGCTCCTCCTGATCCCCGACCACAGCAGGACGCGGTCCGGAGCCCCCGGCCGGCCGATCCGGTCCGCGGTCGTCGCCGCCACCGGCGAGACGGGGGCCTCGGGCTACCCCCGCTATGCGGGCGACGGCATGGAGGCGGACGTCGATCCGGAGACCCGGACGGTGGAGGCCGTGCTCATCGACGGCGAGGAACTCGACTACGGCATGTCGGTCCGCGTCGCCGGGGCCGAGGGCGAGCGCCCCGCGTCCTGAGAACACCTGCGCACCGCCCCGCGCCCCGAGAACACCTGCGCACCGCCCCGCGCCCGGGCACGACAGAGGCCCCGACCGCGCACACCGCGTCATCGGTGTCGGTCAGGGCCTCCGGGTCGTTCGTGCGCCGGTCGGGCGGCTACTGGGGCTCCGGCTGGTCCTGCCCCGCCTCGGCCGCCCGCTTCTGCTCCTCGACGGACTTGCGGACCTCGTCCATGTCCAGATTCCGGGCCTGTCCGATGACGTCCTCCAGCGCCGCCTCCGGCAGAGCGCCGGGCTGCGCGAAGACCGCGACATTGTCCCGGACGATCATCAGCGTCGGGATGGAGCGGATCTCGAAGGCCGCCGCCAGCTCCTGCTGCGCCTCGGTGTCGACCTTGGCGAAGACCAGGTCCGGGTGGCGCTCGGAGGCCGAGTCGTAGACCGGCGCGAACTGCCGGCAGGGGCCGCACCAGGAAGCCCAGAAGTCGATCAGGACGAAACCGTTCTCGCTGACGACCTGATCGAAGTTTTCCTTGGTGAGCTCGACGGTGCTCATGCGGGGGATACCTCTTCCTCTGCCGGGGATCCTGACGGTCCTGTCCGGCACAACGGTGACGTCACTTGCGCTATTCCGCCTGCCCATGTGGCCGGGGCGCACACCCACGAGGACACTGTTTCCATGACTGATGCAGGGAAGACCTCCGAGAGCTCGACGTACGACGTGGTGGTCATCGGTGCGGGACCGGTGGGGGAGAACGTGGCCGACCGGGTCCGCGCCGCCGGGCTCTCCGCAGCGGTGGTGGAATCCGAGCTGGTCGGCGGTGAATGCTCCTACTGGGCCTGTATGCCGAGCAAGGCGCTGCTGCGCCCCGTCGTCGCCCGCGCCGACGCCCGCCGGGTGCCGGGACTGAGCGAAGCCGTGCAGGGCCCCCTGGACACCGGGGCCGTCCTCGCGCACCGGGACGAGAAGACGAGCCAGTGGAAGGACGACGGCCAGGTCGCCTGGCTGGACAGCGTCGGAGCGGACGTCTACCGGGGTACGGGGCGGATCACCGGCCCCCGGGCGGTCACGGTCACCGCCCCCGACGGCACGGAGCACCGCCTCACCGCCCGGCACGCCGTCGCCGTCTGCACCGGCACCCGGGCCGTGGTCCCCGCCCTCCCCGGCATCGAGGAGGCCCGCCCCTGGACCAGCCGCGAGGCCACCAGCGCCAAGGAGGCCCCGGCCCGGCTCGTGATCGTCGGCGGGGGAGTCGTGGGCGTGGAGATGGCGACCGTCTGGCAGGCGCTGGGCTCCGAGGTGACCCTGCTGATCCGGGGCGGCGGCCTGCTCCCGAAGATGGAGCCCTTCGCCGGCGAGCTGATCGCCGACGCGCTCACGGAGGCCGGCGCCCGGATCCGTACCGGCGTCTCCGTCACCGCCGTTCACCGCCCCGCCCCCGACGCCCCCGTCACCGTCGAGCTGGACGACGGCGACCGTGTCGAGGCGGACGAGATCCTCTTCGCCACCGGCAGGGCCCCGCGCACGGACGACCTGGGCCTGGAGACGATCGGCCTCGAACCCGGCTCCTGGCTCACCGTGGACGACAGCTGCCGCGTCGAGGGCACGGACTGGCTGTACGCGGTCGGGGACGCCAACCATCGGGCCCTGCTGACCCACCAGGGCAAGTACCAGGCCCGCATCGCGGGAGCGGCGATCGCCGCCCGCGCCGGGGAAACCCCCCTGGACACGGCCCCCTGGGGCGCCCACGCGGCCACCGCCGACCACGCTGCCGTCCCCCAGGTCGTCTTCACCGACCCCGAGGCCGCATCCGTCGGCCTGACCCTCGCCGAGGCCGAACGCGCGGGCCACCGCGTACGCGCCGTCGACTACGACCTCGCCTCGGTCGCCGGCTCGGGGCTCTACGCCGACGGCTACCGGGGCCGCGCCCGGATGATCGTGGACCTCGACCGCGAGATCCTGCTCGGCGTCACGTTCGTCGGCCCGGGCATCGGCGAACTCCTGCACTCGGCGACGATCGCGGTCGCGGGGGAGGTCCCCATCGACCGCCTCTGGCACGCGGTTCCGGCGTACCCGACCATCAGCGAGGTGTGGCTGCGGCTGCTGGAGACGTTCAGGGGGTGAGGCAGCCCGCCGTCAGAGGGGCGTAAGAGGAGTGCTGTCGTGCTTGCCTCCAGGCGGCGGCAAGGGATTCCATGGAGGCGTGAACAGCACTTGGCTCCTGCTCGACCGGCCGCCTCATCAGGCGTCGACCGGCCGCGCGGCCTGCTGTTCGGAAAGTGAGCGTGTCGAGGGCTGACGCCCTTCCACCCGACTTTTCCGGCCCCGCGAGCATCGTGCCGCGGGGCCTCTTCGTTCTCATTGTTCCCAGAACCTTGGATGACGCATGTCTTCTTCGCTGTCCGGACGTACCGTTCTCGTCACCGGAGCCACGACCGGTATCGGCCATCAGACCGCTCGGCTGCTCGCCGAACGCGGAGCGACGGTGCTCCTGCACGGGCGAACCGCCGAGGAGGCACACGCCGCCGCCGACCGGCTGATCACCCTCTCGGATGTGCCCGCCGAGCGACTCTGCGCCCACGGGGCCGACTTCGCCCGACTGGAAGAGGTTGAGCAGCTGGCTCAGCAGATTCTCGCGAAGCACCCGCGCCTGGACGTGCTCGTCAACAACGCCGGAATGGCCGCCCCCGAACGGCACACCACCACCGGGGACGGGCACGAGATCGCCTTCCAGGTCAACTTCCTCGCCCACTACCTGCTGACACACCTCCTGGAACCGGCCCTGACGACGGATCCCGGGGGCCGCGTGGTGAACGTGTCCTCCTCGCTCCACCGGACGGGTTCCATCCAGTGGAACGACGTCAACCGGACCAAGCGCTACTCCCGGCTCGCGGCCTACGCCCAGTCCCAGCTGGCACTGACCGTCTTCGCCGCTGACCCCCGGGTCACCGCGGTCTCCGTGCACCCGGGGGTCTGTGTCACCAGCCTGCTGCCGCTGTACGCGCACGAAGGCGAAGCGCCGGCCGAAGGAGCGGCCCATGTCGTCCGGCTCTGCGACCCGTCGGTGGAGATCGTCAACGGCGCCTACTACGACCGCGACCAGCGGGTCCCCCCGGCCGCCATCGCGGCGGAGCCCCGCGCGGTCAAGCGCCTCACCAAGCTCGCCGACTCGCTGGTCGGCCAGACCGTCTGAAAGGCGGCCCCACCATGTCCCGACGCGCCCGTAAGAAGAGGGCCCGCAGGAAGAAGAGAGCGAACCACGGCCGCAAGGCCGGTCAGCGCTGACACCAGGTGCGGCCCTTCCCGGGGCCGCACCTGCTTTACCCGCACCTCCCCGGAGTTCGCATGACCTCGCGCACTGTTCCGCTCGCCCCTTCCCTTCAACCGCTGCTCCTGCCCGGCGCCCCCGGGCCCGCCACGCTGGTGGAGCACGTCTTCGCCACGCGGACCGGCTGGTCGTGGGACGACCACCCGACTCGCCCCCGTGCGGTCGCCGTCGCCTGCGGCGGACGCGCCACCCTGGCGGGTGACCCCAGGGCCCTTCCCTCTGCGGAACTGGCTCCACTCTCGGGCCACCGCGTCGAAGCCCCGGACCGCTTTCTGCCCCTGCTGACCGAGGCGTTCGACGACGTGTGCGCCAACGCGAGAATGCTCTACCTTCAGGCCGCGTCTCCGGCCGGAGCTCCCCACGTACCGCACGGGATCGTGGTCCGGCGCCTCACCGCCGCCGATGCCTCCGAGCTCGACGCGTGCGGGCCGGACGGCGCGGCCGCATACGGACCGTGGGAGGGGGCGCCCGCCCTCGCCGCGTCCGGGCTCGGCTGGGGTGCGTTCCGGCACGGACGCGTCCGGGCTCTCGTCTGCACCGGCTTCCTCGGACGCCGCTACGAGAACCTGATCGTCACGCCCGTTCGCGACGAGCGGCTCTGGCGTCCGACCCTCGCGTGTCTCATCGCCCACACGGCTGACGTCAACGCCCGCGGGCACCGTGCCATCCTGTCCTGCGCGTCGCACGACCGCCCAGGACGTCTGCTGGCATGGAACGCGGGACTCCGCCTGGAGCGTGAATTCGTCGAGTACGACGTGGGCCTGCCATCAGGTGTGCGTCAGAACCCGGCGTGAGCGTGTATGACTTCCGTATGGGGCTGCATCGCCCTTCGCGGTGCCCCCTAACGTGACCGGGATGCACGATCCAACTCCCGCGCCGGCAGGGGCCGACGGACACGAAGACGTTCTGTGGCGTCCGCAAGCGCGCGCGGCCGTCGGCATCGGGACCGCGTTCTTCGTGGCCGCGCTGCTCGTCGACGCGGTCGGCCCCGGCGTGACCATGATCCGCACGGCAGGCTGGGGTTGTCTGGCGGCGGTGCTGCTCGTCGTTCTCTTCCCGCCGAGGATCAGTCTGGCCCCCGGACGGCTTGTCGTCCGGGGGCTGTTCACCACGAAAGTCGTCCTCACGGATCGGCTTTCCGCTCTCCAATGGCCTGCCGACGTGTCCGAGCGCGTGATCCTGACCGATGTCCGCGGCACCCAGGCCCCATTGGACTTCTGCCTGCTGCGCGCCAACCCGTCCCTCTGGCTCCGGCTGGAGGCCGATGCCCGGGAGTCACGCCGGTGTGGCAGCCTCGTACGGGGAACGGCCTGCTTCGACCGGCTCGTACGCCGGATGGACGAGGAAGCGGCGCGGTCGGTCTTCCGGTCGTCCGGGATCGATTAGGGGTGCGTCACAGTGGCGGCCCGAGGCGACGGCTGGGGACGCTCAGGGGTTAGGGGTACCGGCGAGGTCGCGGTTGTGGCCTGTCGGGGTGGTCGTCCACTCGATCCCCGAGACGCCTCACGGGGAGGGACCGCGCGCCGCCGTGTTCTTCCCCCGCAGAGGCATGTGCGTGACCATCAAGGGCAGAAGGTCATCGACGACAGGGGGTCGGACGTGAAGGTGGGACTGCTGAGTCGTGAGTACCCGCCGGACGTCTACGGCGGGGCCGGTGTCCATGTCGAGTTCCTGGCAGGGGAGTTACGCGCGCTCACCGATCTGGAGGTCCACTCCTGGGGCGAAGGAGCCTCGGACGGCCTGGTCAGGCACCGGCCCGGCCGGGAGCTGGACGGGGCCAACGACGCGCTGCGCGCCTTCTCCGTGGACCTGTCCATCGCCGCCGCGCTCGAAGGCCGCGACCTCGTGCACTCGCACACCTGGTACGCCAACCTCGCGGGCCACCTCGCCGGACTGCTCTACGGCATCCCGCACGTGATGACCGCCCACTCGCTGGAGCCTCTGCGCCCCTGGAAGGCCGAACAGCTCGGCGGCGGCTACGCGTTGTCCAGCTGGGCCGAGCGCACCGCCGTGGAGTCCGCCGACGCCGTGATCGCCGTCTCGCGGGGCATGCGCGCCGACATCCTCGGCTGCTACCCGCAGCTGGATCCCGACCGGGTCAGGGTCGTCCACAACGGCATCGACACCCGCCTGTACCGGCCCGTTCCCGGAGTCGACGTGCTGCGCCGCCTGGGCGTCGACCCGGACCGCCCCTTCGTCCTGTTCGTCGGCCGGATCACGCGCCAGAAGGGCGTTCCGCACCTGCTGCGCGCTGCCCACCGGCTCGACCCCTCAGCGCAGTTGGTGCTCTGCGCGGGCGCGCCCGACACTCCGGAGATCGAGGCCGAGTTCCGCGAACTCGTCGGCGAACTGAAGCGCTCGCGCGACGGGGTCCACTGGATCCCGGACATGCTTCCGCGCCCCGACGTCATCCAACTCCTCAGCAGAGCAGCCGTGTTCGTCTGCCCCTCCGTGTACGAGCCCCTGGGCATCGTCAATCTCGAAGCGATGGCCTGCGGCACCGCGGTGGTCGCCTCCGCGGTCGGCGGCATCCCCGAGGTCGTCTCCGACGGCAGCACGGGACTGCTCGTCCCGTACGAGGCCGACCAGCCGGCCCGGTTCGAGGCGGATCTCGCCGAAGCGATCGGCCAGGTGCTCGCCGACCGTCCGGCGGCCTTGCGGATGGGTGAGGCGGGCCGTGAACGTGCGGTGCGGGAGTTCGGCTGGGACATGGTCGCCCGGCGGACTCTCGAGGTGTACGAGGAGATCGTCAAAAAGGTGTAGCCGGGAACGGTTCGGTGTTTCAGGAGGGGGAGTGGCCATGCGCGCTGGACCTTCGGTGCTCGGGATCGTACTTGCGGGAGGAGAGGGCAAACGGCTGATGCCGCTGACGGCCGACCGGGCGAAGCCCGCGGTGACCTTCGGCGGAACCTACCGGCTGGTCGACTTCGTCCTGTCGAACCTCGTCAACGCCGACATCCTGAGGATCTGCGTCCTCACCCAGTACAAGTCGCACTCGCTGGACCGCCATGTGACCACCACCTGGCGGATGTCCAGCCTGCTCGGCAACTACGTCACGCCGGTCCCGGCCCAGCAGCGCCTCGGCCCGCGCTGGTACCTCGGCAGCGCGGACGCCATCCTGCAGTCGCTCAACCTCGTCCACGACGAACAGCCGGACTACATAGCGGTGTTCGGAGCCGACCACGTCTACCGCATGGACGCGCGTCAGATGCTGGAGCGGCACATCGAGAGCGGCGCCGGCGTCACTGTCGCCGGCATCAAGGTGCCCCGTGCGGAAGCCTCCGCCTTCGGCGTCATCACCCCGGCCTCCGACGGCTCACGCGTGGAACGCTTCCTGGAGAAGCCCTCCGACCCGCCCGGCCTGCCCGACGACCCGACCAGGGTCTTCGCCTCGATGGGCAACTACCTCTTCTCCACGAAGGTCCTCGTCGACGCCCTCCACCAGGACGCCGAGGACGACGACTCCGTCCACGACATGGGCGGATCCATCCTGCCCATGCTCACCGAGCGCGGGGCCGCGCACGTCTACGACTTCGACGACAACCACGTGCCGGGCGAGACCCAGCGCGAGCACGGGTACTGGCGGGACGTGGGATCTCTGGACAGCTACTACGAGGCCCACATGGACCTCATATCCGAGCAGCCGCTGTTCAGCCTCTACAACCAACGCTGGCCCATGTACACCCACGCGGGCCACCAGGCCCCGGCCCGCTTCGTTTCCGGAGGCATCGCCGGCGAGTCGATCGTGAGCCCGGGCTGCGTGATCCGCGGCCAGGTCACCGGGTCAGTGCTCTCGCCCGGTGTGATCGTCGAGCAGGGCGCGGTGGTCCAGGGCTCCGTGCTGCACCACAGTGTGCGCGTCGGCAGGGGAGCGGTCGTGCGCAACGCGATCCTCGACAAGAACGTCGACATCCCGCCCGGGGCGACGATAGGCGTGAACCCCGAACGGGACCATGAGCTCTACACCGTCTCGCGCAACGGCGTCATCGCCCTCGGCAAGGGCCAGGCGGTGTCGTAGCATCCGTCGCCCGCGTCACCGTCAGGTCGCGGTGACCGCGTACGCGGGGAGCGAGCGGTTGCCGCGCGGTCTGGCGATGGTCCGCAGAACGTCGGTCTGGCTGAGGACGAGCTGTCGCAGCGGCTCGGGCAGCGCGTCCATACGATCCCGCGTATTGGTCAGGTCCTGGCAAGCGGCGATTTCCCAGTCGCCGTCCTGCAGATCCTCGGTGTCGACCGGTCTGCTCCCCTGGGCCGTCCAGCCGGCCTCCGGCAGGAGTCGCAGCAGCGCCTCGCGGGAGAAGGGCGTGCGAACGTTGCCCTGGCCGTGTGACCCCGCGGCCTCGATCTGACCTTGGATCAGCACGGCGAGGAGGTGCGCCAGCTGGTCGTCGGATACGGGCGTCAAGTCCCATTCGGTGAACCACAGGCGTCGCGCCCACGGCCGTATCCGGGTGAGTGTGTCTCGCAGCTGGGCAAGCGAGGCGAAGTACCAGGAGCAGTGTGCGAGCACGACGTGGTCGAAGGTGTTCTCGGGGAATTCGACGGATGAGTCGAGCACGTCGGTGGAGAAGCGGAAGTCGATGCGGGGCCCGAGCGGGCCGGCTGAGAGCCGGGCCGACGATGCTCCGAGGGTGACCGGCGCCCCGTAGGAGGGGTCGGCCACGTCGGTGGCGACCACGCGCCCCGTGGGTCCGACCGCCTCTGCGAGGACGGCGGTCATGTCCCCCTGACCGCAGCCGAGTTCCAGGACGGTTGAGCCCGGGGCGATGTCCCAGCTCGCCACGAGTGCGGCGCGGTGGCGCGTCTGGGACAGCTGGACGTCCGGGCTGTGATCGGCGGCGGCCATGCCGGCCGCGAGTGAGGGAGCTCGGGTGCGCAGATCGGAGTGGTTCACAGAGTCCTTCGTCATGCTCGACAGTGTGGTGCGCGGGCAGCGGTGGCCGCGACTTCCCGCGCATCCCGTGGTGACCTCTGGATGCCCACCCGTGAAGAGGCCCGGCTGACGTGTGTCCCCGCCCGTACCGAAAGGTCGGTGCTCACGCCGAAGGGAGCGTCGCCTGATCCACCTCGTGGACGACGGTGACCCGGCCGCCGTCTCCGGGTTCGGGGTCAGGAATGACCGTTTCCGGGTCGACGAGGTAGACCTCCTGGCCGTCCAGTGTCAGCCGGCGCGCGACTTCCAGCACCATCCGCCGTGCCACGTCGTCGATCGCGTGGACACGTGTGAGGTCGATGGCCACCCGCGTCTCCTGGGGAGCCGTCTCCAGGACTTCCCGCACCACGCGCTCGGCTCCCGCGAAGCCGATGCCGCCCTGGAGTTCCAGGACACGGAGAGCGTCCGGTCCGCTGCCGACGACGTGGTTGGACCGCAGGACCGCCCGTCCGGCGGAGGGGACCTCCATCACGTGCAGGCCCATGTCCGAGGAGAATCGCTCGAACAGGGACACCCCGCGCACGCTGTTGCCGTGGCTGTCCAGACGCGGCGAGAACGTGGCGATGCCGATGCGTCCGGGCAGCGCTCCGATCAGGCCACCGGCCACCCCGCTCTTCGCGGGGATGCCGACCTGGGTTGTCCAGTCACCGGCCGCGTCGTACATGCCACAGCTCAACATCACGCTCAGCACCTGCCGCACCACCTGTTCCGGCACCACCTGTTCACCCGAGAGCGGGTTCACGCCGCGGTTGGCCAGCGTCGCCGCCATCACGGCCAGATCCCGCGTCGTGACGAGCACGGAGCACTGCCGCGTGTAGCCGTCCACGACCGCCCCGGCGTCCTCGGTCAGGACGTCGTAGCCGCGCAGCATGTGCGCGATCGCGAGGTTGCGGTGCGCGTGCGCCATCTCCGACGCACAGACCTCCTCATCCATCGCCAGCCGACGGCCGGCGAAGGCCGAAAGGCCGTCGAGCACCCGTTCCACCCGCTCCGCCGGACCGGAATCCTCCGCGCCGACCAGTGAGTGGACGGTGATGGCGCCCGCGTTGATCATGGGATTGAACGGTCGTCCGGTGCCGCTTTCGAGGGAGATCTCGTTGAACGCCTCGCCCGACGGCTCGACGCCGACCTTGGCCAGCACCGGAGCGAACCCACGGTCGGCGAGGGCCAGCGCGTACGCGAACGGCTTGGAGATCGACTGGATGGTGAACGGGACGTCGATGTCACCGGCGCCGTGGATCCGACCGTCGACGGTGGCGAAGGCCGCGCCGAGGCGCTCGGGGTCCGCCGCCGCCAGCTCGGGGATGTAGGCCGCCGGTTCTCCGGAGGCGTCGGGCTCCACATCTCCCAGTGCCTCGGCCAGATAGTCGGGAATGATGGGCCGCATTCTTACCTCTCCGTTCGCACCACCGATTTCCGGCGCGGGGTGCGTCCGGACTGTGTGCTGCGTCCTGCCGCCGGGGCGCCTCGACGGCGCCTGTTGGTGGCGTGGCCAGGCTACCGACCGGGCCGTCCGGATCGATCAGCCGCGGATCGCCGATCACTGCGCGCGTCCCGCACGACCTGGACAACGCGAGCCGGCGCACCGCGGGGGTACAGGGGTCGACCCCCTCGATGTGCGCGCCCGATCCCGTCGCCTACTCCCTCAGCCTTGCCGTGAAGCTGATCTCCACGAGCTGCCCGAGCTGTGCGAGTCGCGGCGTCACCAGGATGGTGGTCGCGACCTGGGGCGTCTCGGTGCCGAAAGCGGCCCTGCGCACGGGACCCGCTGCCGCGAACGCGCTGTCCATGTCGAGTACGTAGACCACCTCCTCGACCACGTCGTCGATGGTCGCGCCGAACCGGGCGAGCAGCTTGCCGGCGTTGGCGTAGGTCGTGCGCATCTGCTCTTCCATGGTGCCGAAGTCGGTGATCCGGCCCTGCTCGTCCACCGGGGCCGGGGCGACGAGCCCCTCGCCGTCGTGGGAGAACTGACCGGCCATATGGATGGTGTCCCCGTGCCGCACGGCCTGGACGTAACCGAACGCCTGCTCCCACGGGACGCCCCAGCTCTCGACCTGTTCCGCTGCCATGACCTGCTCCTTACGGTGGTGGTGAGATGCGCTTCCACGCTAGGAGCCGGTGCGGTCGGGCGACCAGATCGGGCGGTGCCGTTCTTGGCAATGATCGTGCCAGGAGCGGGCGGTTGCGCCGGGAGCGGCCGACAGCGCGGCCGGCTCGGCGACGACCGCGGACGATCTCCGCCGCTCGACGAGCCCGCCGAGGTGGATGACGTGGCGCCGCGCTCGTTCGCCTCCGCGCGCGTCGCTCAGCCCCTCACCTCGGCCGCACGGCGGTGCCGGCGGCGGTAGTCGCTGGGGAGCGAGCCGGTTTCCCGGCGAAAGCTGATGCGGAAGTTGGCGGCGGTGCCCAGACCGGAGGCCGCGGCGATCCGTTCGACGGACCAGTCGGAGGTCTCCAGGAGCCGCCGGGCGACCAACACCCGCTGCAGCGTGAGCCACCGCACGGGCGGCATGCCGGTCTCCTCGCCGAACCGACGGATGAAGGTGCGTCGCGACATCGCCGCGTGGCGGGCCAACTGGTCCACGGTGAGTGATTGTTCCAGGCGCTGCATGGCCCAGGTGCGGGTCTCGGCCAGGTCCGCACGGGGTGGGCTGAGCACGTCCACGTACTGCGGCTGCTGCCCGGAACGGGTCGGCTGCGCGATGATCTCCCGTCCCACCTCGCGCTCGGACCCGACCCCGAACGTGGTGCGGATCAGGTGCAGGCACACATCGATTCCCGCGCCCGCTCCGGCGGACGTCAGCAGGTTGCCGTCCTCGACGTACAACACGTCCTCGACCACCGTGGTGCCCGGGTACAGCTCCCTCAGCTGCTCGGTGTACCGCCAGTGTGCCGTGACCTTGCGACCGTCCGTGGCCCCGCTGGCGGCCACGGCGAACGTGCCGGTGCAGATGCCGACCACGGTGGCGCCCCGCCGCGCGGCGCGGCCGATCGCGTCCACGTAGACGTCCGGCGGCGGGACGTGCGGGTCACCGAATCCCGGCACCACCACCACATCAGCGGTGTCCACCACGTCCAGCGCGTGGGACGGCACGATCCTCACGCCGTCCTCCGGGCCCGCGTCCCCCGGCCGACCCGCCACCCGCAGCGCGAAGCCGGGGTGCTCTCCCAGTACATGCGCGGCGATGCTGAAGTCCATCGCGATGACCCGTGGCAGCGCCAGCAGCGCCACCTTCCGCATGACTCGGGGCACCCCGGTCACCTCCTGGACGATCCTTGCCGAGTACGGTATGTCCCGATCCGGTGACCGGGTTGTAGCGGCTCCTGACGTCTTAACACATCTGGGCGCCCGGCAAAGGAGCAGGTCATCGCAGCGGGAAGGATCTGAAGCCGGGACGCGCGCACACGCCGTCGACTGCCGGGAGTCCTCCCTCGCGCCTGGCGCGGATCGCTGTGGCGAGCGCCAGGGTTCCACCGCCGGACTCGCCTGCGACCGTGAGAGTGGAAATGCCCGGTTCCTCGCGACGGCGTCACTGTCGCAGCCCCGTACGCGCCGCCCGCTCGATCCGGGCGATGAGAAGGCTGTTGTGGACGGCGTGGGCGAATCCCGGGGTGTGGTGGGTGCCGTCCGTGATGTCGCGTGCCAGGGCGGCGTAAGCCTCGCCCACGTTGATGGACGCACCGGCCCAGATGTCGGCGGCGGTCGGGCCGGCGCCGGTGGCGGCGGGGCTGTCGGGCGCTGCGAAGTCCACGCTGGAGGCGAGGGCGAGGTCTCCGACCTGGACGCCCGCGGGGTGGTCGCCGGTCAGTCGCAGCCAGCCGTCCGAGCCGCGGACCTCCAGGGTGAAGCCGGCGTCGGGGGCGGGCACTCCCGCCAGGATCTGCCCGCTGACCGGTACGCCCGAGGCGGTCCTGGCGATGACGTCCAGGTGATCGGGTACCTCCCGGACCGACAGCTCGCCGGTGTCCACCAGCTTGACCTGTGGCCAGAGGAGCTCCGTACGTGCGTCGATCTCGGTGATGTCACCGAGGACCGCCTCGACCACGTCCAGCACGTGGCCCGCGGCGATCGGCAGGAAACCGGCCCCCGAGGCCGCTTTGTCGAAGTACCCGTAGGCGCTCACCGATTCCGGGCCGTTTCCGAAGGTCGTCGCGGTGAAGCGCGCCGACAGCAGCCGCCCGAGCTTCCCCTGCGCGATGATCTGCGCGGCGCGGCGCACCGAGGGGTTGTGCCGGCCCTGGAGGCCGATGGCCGTATGCAGTGACCCCGCCGCGGCGGCCATCTCCTCCGCCTCGGCGACGTTCACGCCGAGGGGAGACTCCGCGTACACGGCCTTGTTCGCCGCGAGGGCCGCCAGCACGAGGTCGCGGTGGGCGGGGACTTTGACGGCCACGGTGACGAGGTCGATGGACGGGTCGCGGATCAGCTCGAACGGATCGGCGAACCACCGTCCGGCGCCGAAGGTCTCGGCCGCGCTCCGGGCGCTTTCCTCGTGCCGGGTCGCCACGGCCGCCAGCTGGAACGCCGGCTGTGCCGCCAGTGCGGGTACGTGGGACGCACCGGCCCAACTCGCCCTGGTGTCCGCGCCGATGATGCCGACACGAATTGCGTTGCTCTTCATCTGACGTACAGCTCCATTCGTTGTTCTGTGTTCGCGGCACGCCTTTGCGTACCGGCCGTACTGAACCGCCCGATCGGACAGCGGGCTGTGTGCGCCCTATTCAGCGGTCGATGGACGCCATGTCGGGCTCGGCGTGGCGCTCGCCGGATGCGGGCGGCAAGCCGTCCAGCCGGGTGATCTGGTCGGGGCTGAGCCGGAGGGTGTCGGCGGCGCAGTTCTCCTCCGCCCGGTCGGCCCGCGTGGTCCCAGGAATGGGCGCGATGTCCTCGCCCTGTGCGAGCAGCCAGGCGAGGGCGATCTGCGCGGGGGTGGCCCCGGCCTCGTCGGCGATGTCCCGCACCTGGTCGAGGATGTGCAGGTTGCGCGCGAGGTTGCCGCCGGTGAACCGGGGGTTGGTGCGGCGCCAGTCGGTCGCGTCCAGTCCGTCCAGGGTGCGGACGCCGCCGGTGAGAAACCCGTGGCCCAGCGGCGCGTAGGGAACCAGCCCGATACCGAGCGCCCGCAGGGTGGGCAGCACCTCGGCCTCCACGTCGCGCGTCCACAGGGAGTATTCGGACTGGACGGCGGCCACCGGATGAACCGCGTGCGCCCGGCGGATCGTCGGCGCGGCGGCCTCCGACAGCCCGATGTGCCGCACTTTGCCCGCGGCCACCAGATCGCTCAGCGCCCCGACCGTCTCCTCGATGGGAACGCCGGGGTCGACCCGGTGCTGGTAGTACAGGTCGATGTGGTCGGTTTTGAGCCGTCGGAGCGACCCCTCGACCGCCGCGCGGACACTGGCCGGGGTGCTGTCGGGGCCCGGCCGGCCGCTGTGGGAGACCAGGCCGAACTTGGTGGCGATGACGACGTCGTCCCGGCGGCCCCTGACCGCGCGGCCCACCAGTTCCTCGTTGACGTAGGGGCCGTACACCTCGGCGGTGTCCAGGTGCGTGACACCGAGGTCCAGGGCGCGCCGAACCGTACGGATCGACTCGGCCTCGTCCCGGCCGGCTCCCGTGTAGAAAGCCGACATTCCCATCACCCCGAGCCCGATGCGTGAGGCCTGAAGTGCTCCCAGTGACGCGACCTGCATGGCGTGATCCCCTCTGGACCGATGGACAACCGGCACCGCCCACCCCACTCCGGCCGCGGGGCCGGACGGGCGACGAAACGAACTTGATGCATCAAGAACTACACCGTCGAACTTGACGCGTCAATAAGTGGGTCTAGGCTGGACCCATGACTGACACAGCGACGGGCAGGGGTGATCGGCGCCCCGGACGTTCCTCGGGCAAGGCGCTATGGCTGGACAGCGAGGAGCGGGCGGCATGGCTGGCCAACTCGGCGATCATGATCAGCCTGCCGGCGGCCCTGGACGCGCGGATGCAGCGCGAGTCCGGCATGACCTTTTTCGAGTACATGGTGCTCTCGGTCCTGTCCGAGCAACCTGCGCGCACACTGCAGATGAGCGATCTGGCCGCGCGTACGTCGGCGTCGCTGTCGAGGCTGTCGCACGTCGTCGGTCGCCTGGAGAAGCGCGGGCTCCTCACGCGAGCCCGGATCCCCGGTTCCGGCCGACGCACCAGCGCGACGCTCTCCGAGGCCGGATACAAAGAGGTCGTGGCGGCGGCGCCGGGACACGTCGCGGCGGTCCGGGAGTACCTGATCGACGGGCTCGAACCTCACGAGCTGGCGGCTCTGCAACGCATCGGCGCCTCGGTCGACGCCGCCATCCGCCACCGGACGCCGGATACGGTCCCCACGGCATCGGATCCGGCCGAGACACCGACGGACCCCGGCCTCCGGCCCTGACCGCGTGCTGCTCGGCTCTGCAGCCGCCCCCCTTGGCGCGCTCAGTACCCTGCCGGTGGCCGGGCTCATAGCTCTTCGGGCGCTGCGCCGCGTCGGGGCGGTGACCGGCAAGCGTGTTCTGATCAACGGAGCGACCGGGGAAGTGGCAGGCTACGCCGTCCAGCTCGCCCACATCGGCGCTGCACGCCGACCCTGCCAGTGCCCTCTCTTACATCGCTGGTCTGCGCGACGACCGGCCCGTCAGGCCCTCGAACACGTCCTGCCAACGGGCGGGTTCTATGCTGTGGCCCGCGGCCACCGTCTCTTCGTCGGTCCACACAACTCACGATGATCAACAGTGACCGCACCCGTCTCCACAACGCGTCAGGGTCGCGCAGTTCCGCCTGCCGTCCTGAGTCAGGAGGACCTGTGCAACGCGGCGAAGTCTGGTGGGTGGAGTTCGACGAGCGGCGGCTGGTCGTACTGCTGGCGGCAGAGGACGCGTCCGGGATCCGGGCGATGCAGGTCGTCACTCCTGCGGGCGTCGACATCAGCGGTCTGGGCGTCGAAGTGCACGTAGGTGCCATGGAAGGGCTGCCCATGGAAGGCGTGCTGCGGTTCGCGTTGCCGCGTCCGGGCTTTACCCCTTGCACGTGGCTGACCACCGTGTCCCGCGAGGATCTGATCGAGCGGGCGGGCGTCCTGTCTTCCGCGAAGCTCGACGAGATTGAAGACGCCCTCCGTCTCGGTGAACTCGCGTAGGCGGAGGGGGAGCTGACCGGTCAGGTGGCCTCCGCGGGCGCTGCCTCCTCCACGCTGCGGGAGTTCGTGAGGCTCAACGCGCCGACCGTCGCGATCAGACCGACGGCGACGGCGAGCACGGCGTAGGCGATCCGCTCCCCGTGGAAGAACGAGGCGACCAAGTCGCTGCTCCACACGCCGGCCGGGAGCTGGGTGGTGACCAGAGTGGCGATCAGCGTGCCGACCACGGCGGTGCCGACGCTGGTGCCGACCTCCTGCGCGGTGTCGTTGAGCGCGGTGCCCATCGAGGTGCGGTTGGCCGGCATCGCGTCGACGAGCGCGACCGCGCAGATCGTCATGACGGTCCGCAGCCCGATCGTCATGAGCACCATGCAGAGCGCGATGACGAGGTACCCGTGCTCGACGCCCCAGGACAGTCCCGCCAGCGCGACGGCCAGGCAGGCCGCGCCCACCAGACAGGCGACGCGGTGCCCGTAGCGGCGGGCCAGTCCCTCGGACACGGGCGTCGCGAGCAGCATCGTCACGATCAGTGGCAGGTTGGCGAGGCCGGCCCGTACGGGGCTCCAGCCGTACGCGTACTGGAAGTGGAGGATGAGTCCGAACATCACGCCTGCCATCGCGATGGACGTGCCGATCTGCGCCACCGCGGCGCCGCGGATCGTACCGTTGGAGAACAGGCCGAGGTCCAGCATGGGGGCCCGGCTGCGGCGCTCGTGCCGGACGAAGGCCGTTGCGGCGACGACCGCGCCCACGACCGAGCCGACGGTGGGGGCGGAGAGCCAGCCGTTCTCGACGCCGCTGGTCAGCGCGTAGCAGGCCAGCCCGATGGTGGCGACGCTCAGTGCTGCGCCCGGCACGTCCAGCCGGTCGCGGGTCAGGTCCTCGGGCCGGTCGGCCGGGACGCCGAGGCGGACGCCTATCCAGGCGATCACCGCGATCGGGGCGTTGACGACCAGCAGCCACTCCCAGCGCACGTGGGCCAGGGCCGTGCCGCCGATCAGCGGTCCGAGGATGAAGCCGGACATGCCGACGACGATCATCACCGTCATGGCGCGCATCCGCAGCGCCTTGTCGTCGAAGAGGCGGAAGACCAGCGAGTTCGTGATCGGGGCCATGGCCGCGGCGGCGATGCCGAGCGCGGCGCGCAGGGCGATGAGCTCACCCGCGGTGGTGACCCAGACGGCGCACAGACTCAGTGCGCCGAACACGGCGAGCCCGACGAGCAGGACGCGGCGGCGGCCGAGCCGGTCGGCCATGGAGCCCGCGGTGAGCAGCAGACCGCCGAAGGTCAGCGAGTACGCGCCGGTGACCCACTGCAGCGCGGTGGTCCCACCGCCGATGTCACGCCCGATGGTGGGCAGTGCGATCGACAGCAGGGTGTTGTCGACCATCTCCACGAAGAAGGCCAGGCAGAGAGCCGCCATCGGGATCCACGCGGCGCGCAGGGAGGGATAGGTACGGGAAGCGGGGGGTTTCAGCATCGCGGTCGTCATGGCGGCGCTCCTTTCTATCGAACGCCGCTCGATTATCGAACGGTGTTCCATGAGGTACGATAGAACAGCGTTCGATAGAGATGCAAACGAAGGGCAGAGGCCATGCCGCGCCACGAGAACCGCGCCGCCGCGGGCGGCCGTCGCCGGGCTTCCCACTCCATGGAGTCCGTGCTCACCGAGGCGGTGGCGCTGCTCGACGAGGCGGGTCCTTCGGCGCTGACGTTCCGGGCGCTCGCGCAGCGCCTCGGGGGAGGCGTGGCCAGCATCTACTGGTACGTCGCGAGCAAGGACGAACTGCTCGACCGCGCCACCGACCACGTGATCGGCGGCGTCCTCGCCGACATCGAGGCGATCAAGCCGGGCGACGACCCGATCGACGACCTGCGCGCGATGTCGCTGACCCTGTTCGACGCGATCCTGGTGCGGCCCTGGCTCGGGAACTACTTCATGCGCAACACGGACGTCCAGGGCAACGCCCTGCGTCTGTACGAGACGCTGGGGCGGCCGACTCTGCGGCTGACGCTCACCGCGCGGCAGCGCTTCCACGCCGTCTCGGCGATCACGACGGTCGTCGTCGGCTCGGCGGTGGACCTGGGGCAGGAACCGCCTCAGGAGGTCCTCGACGGCGCCCTCGGCCGTGACGAGTTCCTCGGCCGCTTCGCCGCGACGTGGCGGCGGCTCGACGCCGACGACTTCCCCTTCGTGCACGAGATTGTCGACGAGTTCGACGGGCACGACGACATCGAGCAGTTCCGCGCCGCGCTGGACCTGACCCTGGCGGGGCTGCGCCTCCAGGCCGGCGCCTGAACGAGTCGCCCGTACGAGGACTGATGGGCGCGCGGCATTGTTCGACGGTCAGGCTGAAAGCGTCCTGGCGGAACCCTTGTCCGAAGCTGAGCCGTCGCGTCCGCCCGTACGACCGCGGGCAAGCAGCGCGGGGGCTGCTTGCATCGGGCGTCCGCCTCGGAATCGTCACTCCGTGCGCGGACAGGCCCGTGTACCGCAGAATCGCGGTGTCGAGTGGACCGCGTACGGTCCCGTGTTCGGCCCCGTGGGCGATGAACCGGCCCCTGTCCCACGGGACGCGCCCGTCGACGTTCGCGGGCGTGGGGAGTTCTCCGAAGTGCTACGGGAGGTCCCGGCAGGCACTTCGGGCCGTCCGCCCAAGCGCAGCTGTCACCGGCGGCCGCGCAGCCGGCCCAGCAGGCCGCGGGCCTGGGCGCGTTTGCGCGGGTCGGCCGCGGCACGTCGGACCGAATCGATGGTCCGCCTGCCTTGCGGGCTGCGGGTGAACTGGGTGAGGCGGGCGATCAGTCCGGGCATGTTTCCTCCTTGTGGGGCAGACACTGCGTCTACCCCGCAAACGCGCATCTGATCCTGCGTGGTGACGGCGTGTCCACGGAGAACGGCGGGCCCCATCTTCGCGGGCGGTGCGCCGCCCGGCTCGCCGCCGTCCTGGCCGCGTCACTGTCCCCGCGGGCGTGGGGCGCAGCCGCCGGGACGGACGGACCGGCCACGCCGGACAGGGCACAGCGGGCTCGCGCTCGACGTTCGAGTCGGCGTGCGGTTCGGCGCGTTCGGTTCGGCGCGTTCGAGTAGGGCTGCCTGCTCGGTCTGGGTTTGGCCGAAAAGTGTGCCTTGTGGCGGCGGTCACCCGTTCCCGACAATCAGATCGCCTTGACGGGTGCATGACTAGTACGCCGTCGCGCCCCTGTCGTGGTTCCCACAGCAGCCCCCCACGAAAGAAGGCAGTCCATGAATCACCTCCTGCGTGCGCTGAAGAGATGTTCCGTCGTCGTCGCCACCGTCGCCATCGCCGTCGTCGGCCTCCAGCCCGTCACGGCCTCGGCCGCCCCCAATCCCGTGGTCGGCGGAACCCGCGCCGCCCAGGGCGAGTTCCCCTTCATGGTCCGGCTCTCCATGGGCTGCGGTGGCGCCCTGTACGCGAAGGACATCGTCCTCACCGCCGCCCACTGCGTGAGCGGCTCGGGCAACAACACCTCGATCACCGCCACCGGCGGCGTCGTCGACCTCCAGTCGTCCAACGCGATCAAGGTCCGCTCCACCAAGGTCCTCCAGGCCCCCGGCTACAACGGCACCGGCAAGGACTGGGCGCTCATCAAGCTCGCCCAGCCCATCAACCAGCCCACCCTGAAGATCGCTTCCACCACCGCCTACAACCAGGGCACGTTCACCGTCGCCGGCTGGGGCGCCAACCGCGAGGGCGGCAGCCAGCAGCGCTACCTGCTCAAGGCCAACGTCCCGTTCGTCTCCGACGCCGCCTGCCGCTCCGCCTACGGCAACGAGCTCGTGGCCAACGAGGAGATCTGCGCCGGATACCCCGACACCGGTGGCGTCGACACCTGCCAGGGCGACTCCGGCGGCCCGATGTTCCGCAGGGACAACGCCGGTGAGTGGGTGCAGGTCGGCATCGTCAGCTGGGGCTACGGCTGCGCTCGGCCCGGCTACCCGGGCGTCTACGCCGAGGTCTCGACCTTCGCGGCCGCCATCGCCTCGGCGGCCCGCACGCTCTGACGCCGCGCACCACCACCACCGTCCGGTCGCCTTCGGGTGATCACGGCTGAACCACCCGGGGGTGCCCGCACGACGGGCACCCCCGGACCCGGCTCCACGGACGGCTGGAGATCAGGGGCTCGTGGTCGAAGCTGGACGGAGATGTGGTTCGTCCGTCGTCCGGCCGGGCGCCCTTGCGGCCTGCCGGCTGATTCTCCCGGCTCCGGCCTCCAGCCCGCCCGCCGTAGCGCTGGACGGACACGCCGCCCGCGAACGAGGCCTGACGTGCACTCGACCGAGCCGCACCCGTGTGAACGTGCGCTGTCGGGGCAGCGGGGATCATGGCGGATTCACCGCCGCGGCTGACCCAGGAGAATGATCGTGACGTACACCAAAGACCGTGCAGCCCGGCTGCGGAGCGACCTCGAAGCCGCAATCGGCGGCTACATGGTGGTCGTGGCCGGGGTTCTGCTCGACGAAGAGGTTCCGGTGACCTCCGTCTCGGCGTACGGCGACTTCGACGACCTGACCCAGGACGCCTTTGAGGGGGACGTCGAAGGAAGTGTGGAGCTCGCGCACGCCTTCAGGAGAAGAGTCCTCGGTGACGGCGGCGAAGCGGGGCTGCTCTGGTGCGGCGTCTCTGGATGGTGCTTCTTCCATATACCGGAGGGTTCGGACCTGTCTCTCCTGGACTCCGCCCGCTGGATGGGGGGCGGGCTGACGCCCGAGCCCAGGCGCGTCGCCGCCTTTCTTTCCGAGGTGCGGCTCGACGCCCGCAACGCCGGAAGCGGCGAGCGGCCCTTCTACCGCGCTCCCCACAGCGAGCCGGACGTACTGCTCACGCGGCTCAGTGTCTTCGACACGGCGGGTCAGTGCGCCGAGCCGTGGACCGGGGACAGCCGATTCGCCTGCCTGCGGAGCTCGGCCCACCAGCGGCGTGCGGTGGAGGCTCTCACCGCGGCCGGCCAGGAGATCGTTGATGTCGCGCTCCACACCGGCGAGCTGAAGGCCTTGACCGGCCTCCTGGAGTACGTCGAAGGAAGCACCCCGCACGACGAGTTGCGTGAGCTGGCCCGGCACCTGGCCCGTGACCTGACGCTGCGCGCACGTGACGGCGTCCAGAGCGTCGACGAGCACCGGAACGCGTTCGGCTACGCGGACGAGCAGCGCTAGCGTGCTGCTTCCTTGCCATCCCGGTGCCGGGGCCCGCGGTGCGAGTTCGGCATCCCCGCCCTCCTCGGCCACGGAGTCGCCGCCCTGACGGGAGCCGTGCCGGCCGAACTCGCCGGCGACCCCCGGAAGAGCTGAGAGGCAGCGCGCACCTGCTGCCTCAGGCCGCGGAGTGACTGCCGGGCGGCTGGTCTTCCTGTCCGTGGGCGGCGTCGAGCTGCGTGTGCAGTCCTGCGAGCCCGTGGGCCAGGGCCCGGAGTTCGGTGGCCGGCATGTTGTCGATGGCGCGGTGGAGCATGGTGTCGCGTTGCTCGCGAATGCGTTGCAGGTGCCTTCGGCCGGTGGGGGTGAGGCGCAGCGTGATCTCGCGGCCGTTGTCGGGGCTGGGCAGGCGTTCGAGGAAGCCGATGGCTTGCAGGCGATCGCACATCCGGGTCACGGTCGGGGGCGCGGAGGCGAGGCGTTCGCAGACGGCGCGCATCCGTATGCCGTCCTCGCGGTCGACGACGTACATCAGACGCAGCTGGGAGGTGGAGCCGGGCGCTGCCATGCCCGCGGTGGAGTTTCTGGCGTGATCCCACATCACGTCGAGGATCTCGATGATGGCGCTCGCGGAGTCGGTGGCCTCCCGCCTGATTCCGCCGGCGGCTGCGTCTGGTGCGGTCATGGTTGCCCGTCGGTGTGTGCTTCTGCCCGGTGAACGGCCGGGAAGTGGCTCAGGTGGTGCCGTCCGGTCCGTTGCGGCGAGTCGCCACGACGCTCTCCTCGGTCGCCGAGGACCTCACCGCGCCGCCGAGGACCGAGGCCGTGAGGTGGTCAAGGGTACCGGTGAGACGCAGGAGCCGGTCCAGCTTCGCGGGCCGGGCGTCCAGGTGCAGCCGCACCCCGGCCGCCGTGGTGCGGCGGCTGATCATCAACAGGGCGGACAGGCCCGTGGAATCGACGGTGCCGAGTTCCGCGCAGTGCAGATGCAGGTCTGTCAGAGCGGGCCGGGCCGCGAGCTGGGCGGTGACCTCGTTCAGGAGAAGGTCGGCGCTGTCGTAGTCGAGGTCTCCGTGGACTTCTATCCGGACGCTGTCCTCGGTGTCGACCGTGGTCAGGCGCAGGTGCTGGGGGTGTGTGGTCATGCGATGTTCCCGGCGGCGGTGAAGGGGGCGGTGGTGAGGGAGTGCGTCCCGGCCCGGAGGATGCGGGCGGCCCGGGGAAAGTCCTTGAGCTCGCGGGCCAGCAGATCCAGGGCCGGGGGCAGACTGCGGACGGGGACGCCCCGGGCCGCGAGTATCTGCGCGGTCCAGGTGATGAACCAGGTGAAGAGTTCCTCGTCGTCGAGGTACAGCGCGGTGGCGAGGAACTCCACGATGTGGGCGAGATCCTCCGCGGTGCGCTCGCGCTGGAGATCGTTGTAGGAGCGCATCGCCGGGAAGGCGTCCTCCAGCGCGGTGAAGACGTTCCGGACGAGTGAGGCGCTGTTGCGGTCGACCATCGTGTATTCCTGGTCGGCCAGATGCGGCAGGTCGTCGAACTGCTGGTGGTCGGGCTCCGGCCGCGGCAGCCGCCCCCGGGCGAGGTGGTCGGCGGCGGTACGGGCGTCGGGGGCCCAGGCGTCGGCGCCCAGCAGCTCCGCATAACGGCCCCCGGGGCCGAAGGCGGCGCCGCCGACGAGGACGGGGACGCCGATGGCCTGGCAGGCGGTGATCGCCGCGTGCGCGGTGGGCAGCCTGGTGGCGATCGAGCTGGACAGCGCGACCGCGTCTGCCCGGGTGCTGTGGAGGTGGCCGATGAGGTGCGGGGTGGGGACCTGGGCGCCGAGGTGGTCGACCCGCCAGCCACGCAGCCGCAGGACTTCGGCCAGCAGGCGGGCGGGCAGCCCGTGCCATTCGCCGTCCACACAGGCCACCGTGATCCGGCCCCGGGTGACGGGGGTACGGGCGGCGGGGTGCGCGCTCACCGCGGCGACGGCGCGGTCGTTGATCGCGGTCGCCGCGTGCTCCTGGGCGATGCTGATCCGCGCGGCCGCCCACTCCTCACCGACCCTGGCCTGCACCCGGGCGATCACATCCAGCAGGACGCTCTCCGGATCGGTCCCTTCGTCGAGCATGCCGAGGACGAGCTGGGTGGCCGCGCCCTCGTCCGCGGCCGAGACCGCCTTCCACAGGAGTTCCGCCGACTGTTCCGCGTGTTCGGAGCGGGGAGGGTGTCGCGGCGTGCTGGTGTTCACGCGGTGAACCTGCCCCGGGTACGGCCGTTCACCGCACTGAGATGGTGGGTGCGGGGGGCGGAGATCACGACGACGGCCATGTCGTCGTGAGGGCGGTTGCCGAGCCATTGGGCGGCCAGCATCTGCACGTGCTCCACGATCCCTTCGGCCGGCATGCCCGCGCACCCGGCGAGGGCGCGCTTGAGCCGGTCCTCACCGAACAGGGCGTCGCCCATGGGCCCGCCCTTGGCCTCGGTGATGCCGTCGGTGTACAGGACGCAGGACTCCCCGGGGGCGAGGGACGCCGTAGCGGTGCTTGCCGTGATGTCGGGGAGGGCCCCGATCAGGGTGCCGTTCGTGTCGGCTTCCTCGACGCTTCCGTCCGAACGGATGATCAGCGGACTGGGGTGGCCGCCGCTGGTCAACTTGAGGTCCACCGCGTTGCCGCGGCGTACGGCGGAGGCCAGGACCAGCGTCGCGAACCGGGTGTGGTGGGAGCTGAGCAGCGCGGTGTTCAGCAGGCTGAGCATCCGCTGGTGGTCATCGGCCAGGGGCAGCAGGGCATGCAAGGTGTTGCGGATCTTGCCCGTCAGCACGGCTGCTTCCAGGCCCTTGCCGCACACGTCCCCGAGCGAGACCAGCGAAGCCTCACCCTCGACGGCGGCGGGGTGGACGTCGTAGAAGTCTCCGCCGATACGCTCGTGTTCCGCGGAGGGCCGGTACCGGCCGGCGAAGTCCACTCCGGAGATGTGGTGCAGGGTCGGGGGCAGGAGCTCCTGCATGAGGACGTCGGTGATCGCGGTCTGTTCCGCGTAGAGGCGTGCGGCCGACATCGCCGCCCCGGCGCGGGCGGCGAACAGCCGGGCGAAGGTCTCTTCCTCGTCGCTGAAGGCGGCGTTCTCCGTCTTGCGCAGCAGGATCAGCGCCCCGGCCGCCACACCGTGCCCGGGCAGCGGAGTGATCACTATCGAGCCGATCGGCCCGAACCCCTCGGGCACCATCCACGCGGGCGCCGTCGCCGGGTCGATCCACCGCGAGGGCACCGGCGGAAACCCGCGCAGCGCCTCTCCCAGCCCTGGCACGTCGTCAGGGGCCACCGCCAGGGTGGACAGGACGGGGGAGCCGCCGCGCAGACAGGTCACCACCGACAGCCTGTGTCCGCGAGGCGGCGCGATCGCCAGCGCCGCGTCCGCGAGGCTCTCGGCGGCCATCTGCGCGGTCACATCCATGCAGCGCCCCAGATTGAGGGAGGAGAGCAGGACGTTGGATGCCTTCGCGAGGAACGCGGTCCGCTCCCGCTCCACGTGCAGGGCTTCCCGGGCGAGCTGGTGATCGGTGTCATCCACCAGCCACCACGCCACCGAACCGTCCTTCCGCACCGTCGGGTGCGCCTCGAAACGTCGGTCGCCGATCACCCCGCGCAGCGGCCCCTCGGTGTCCGGGACGGCGTGCGGGCCGGGGAAGGTCAGCGTGGTGTGCGCGGCACAGAGCCAGTCCGGAGCGACGTCCATCAGCGGTGTCCCCGGGGCCGCGGCGGGCAGAAGAAGACCTGCGGCTTCATTGCGCCGCACGACAGCGCCCTCGACGTCGGCGATCAGAACGGGGTTCGGGGCCCCCCTCCACAGGAGGTCGGACCCCAGGTCTGCGACTGTCTGCGCTTCAGTGGGTACCAAATGTCGAGGATCCGCTGAACGGATCCCTCACCTCATCACCTAGATGATTGCCTGAAGGCAACAATCTCTCATGGAGGCACTGCCTGACAACCGGCCTCCCTCTCCCGGGCGCGCTTTTCGCGGCGAAGGTTGCAGATTCTTCACATGAGGACCACGCAACCGTCGCCGCGGGAAGAGCTAGCGGTCGCGGCTCGTACGCCCGTGCCAGTCCAGGCACATCACCAGGGAGTCGTCCGCCGCCGGGCCGGAACCGCGGTGCCCCAGCAGTTCCTGCAGCATCACTCTGGGCACCTGCGGGGCGGGCAGGAGGCGCGTGCTGTTGATGGACGCGGCCAGCGCGCGGAGGCTGTACTTCTCACCGCCCGGGGACAAGGCGTCGTAGACGCCGTCGCTGATGAAGAGCAGCCGGTCTCCGGGTTCGACCCGGAAGTGCTGCGGGACGTAGGCGGTGTCCTCGAACATGCCCAGAGGCATCTGCGCCTCCAGTTCGATCGGCTCGACGACCCCCTCGCGTACCCGCCAGACCCGTGGGGAGCCGGCATCGATGATCTCCACGTTCCCGGTCGGGAGGTGGAAGCGGAAAAGCAGCGTCGACAGATACTGGCCGCCCCTGTGCTGCCCGTAGACCGCCTGATCGGCCAGATACGCCTGGTCGCTCAGGCTGAGGCCGGCGCGGCGGGCGTTGCGCAGTGCGTTGACCGCGAGGTTCGTCAGCAACGCGGCGTCGATCCCCTCGCCCATACCGTTGCTGACGGTCACATACAGGTCATCGGCCGAGGCCGACCAGTCGAAACAGTCACCGAAGATGGCATAGGCGGGCTCCAGCTGGGCTCCCAGGCTGTACTCCGGGCGGGCGCAGGAGCGCCCGGGCAGCAGCTGCCACTGCATCTCGGCGGCCAGGGTCAGCCGTTCCGCCCGCCGTGCCTGAAGGAAGAGGTCGGTGTCCCGTTCCGCGACGACCACCTCGTGCGCCAGTGCGTCGGCGCACTCCTGCAGATCCTCCAGCACGTGAGCCGCCGGCCCGTCGCCCTCTTCCACCGGCACGGTGACGCTCAGGATGCCCAGCCGGTCACCTCGGACGCTGACCGGCAGATGCACCGCCACCGTGGACGTCGCGTGGTCGTACACGCAGTGCGGTTCCTGGGCGCCGAACGCGCGCCCCGGAGCGCTGTCGTAGACCGGCACGGGGGAGCGGGTGTGCGGCAGCACCCCGACGGGCTGCAGCCTCGTCATCGCGTAGTCGGCCAACAACAGCTCCACCGACCGGGCGTGATGGCGCTGCTCGATCACGGAGCGGACCACGTCGAAGATCTCATGGGGCACGGCCGAGCGCAGCAAGCGCTCGACCGTGCTGGGTCTGTCCACCGGTACCCAACCTGCTTTCTTGCGTAAATCCCCATCAAAGCGACTGTCGGCACGGTTCAGCCGAACCGGGCGCCGAAGCCCACTCCGGAGTGTCACACGTTCCCCGCCCCGACCCCTTCCACCCCCCGCTTCCCTCCCGTGCCCGCACGCGGTCGGGTTCTGTGCCCGGAAGCGTCCGACCGGCGCGTCCGGACGTCAGTTCCTGGGGGTTCTCGATCGACGGGCGGCCCGTCCGGGGTGTGGGCCGCAGGACGATGCGACGGGGGTCCGAACGCGTTGTCACTGGTGCCGCTTAGAGTCTCTCCCACTCGTCACGGTGCGTCGCCGTCGACGGGACGCATCAGCATGCCGCCGGTGCGGCGGCCGTCCGGAACAACGGGGAGAACAGCGCATGGGGTGGGTTTCGGCGGGCGACTACGAAGTCGCTCTGGAGGCGGGCAAGGTGGTCTGCCGCAACGGGAAGGGCCGACGGCTGAAGTCCGTTCCGGCCACGTTGAAGGACGACCCGGCGGTCGTCGGTCTCCGGCAGCTGACCGAGTGGCTGGACCGGCACGAGCGCCGGTGCCTGAGCGACGTCGAGCAGTGGATGGTGCGTTCGCTGCCCGTTCCCACGGCCGTCCTCGCCCGGGTCTGGCCCGACCCGGCGTGGCAGGCGGCCCTGCGGGACGTGGTGGTCACCGGCGCGGACGGCGGGGTCGCCGGGTTCCTGCGCGATGTCGACCCGGAGCGCGGTCTCGGCCTCGTCGACCTGGACGGCGACACCGTCCGCATCACCCCGGACGTCGTCAGCGTCCCCCACCCCGTGCTGCTCGACGACCTCGACGAGCTGCGGGAGTTCGCGGTCGAGCTGGAGGTGCGCCAGAACGTGGAGCAGCTGTTCCGCGAGGTCTGGCACCGCCCGGCCGGCCTCGCCCCGGACACCACATCCGTGGACACCTACGCCGGCGGCGTGTTCAAGGAACTCCGTTTCCTGCACGGCCGCGTCACCCAGCTCGGGTACCGCTCGCGCGGCGGATACGCGGTCTGCCCGGTCGTCGAGGACGGCGCCGGCGTCGAGGCGCGCATCTGGATCGGCGAGCACGACGGATACGACGCGTACGACACCGAGACGGGCCCCCTGGGCTGGAGCGACGCGTCGGGGCGCGCACTGACGGCGGCCGAGGTCGGCGCCGTGGCGTGGTCCGAGGGCGTGCGCATGGCGGCGGCGCTCTACGCCGGTCGCGACGTGGCGGACGAGGAGCGGGCGGCATGAACATCACGACGAACACCGAGGCGAACACGACGGCAGCGGGCTCGGCGCCCCTTCCCGTCCAGAACCGGGGCCGGAGCGCCTCCGCCCTCGCCGACGAGGCCCGCGCGGCGACCCTGCTCGACGCGGGTGCGATCCTCCCGGCCGGTACCACCGACCGGGACGACGCCGACACGCTGACCGCGCGCACCTACACGCACACCGCCCTAGGGGACCGGCCGGTGGTCCGGCTCGTGCCCGGCACACTCGGCGAAGCCGAGGACCTGGCCCTGGAGTTCCTGGGGCTGGCCCGGACCGCGGACGCCCCCGTCGTGGGACAGGTCCGCCGCGAGACGCTGGGCTTCCCGGCCTGGGCCCTGGTCAACGACCCGGCCAACGGGCACCACGCCCTCGCCCTGGTCAAGGACATCGAGCGGCTGGGCCGACAGGCCAAGACCCGCGCCGGCGCGGCCAAGGAGGGCTTCGACGAGCTCGGCACCCGGCTCGGCCGGGCCGTCCCGCACTTCCTCCCCACCTTCTACGAGCAGGTGGCACGCCTCTTCCTCCAGGCCGAGAACCCCACGTACGCAGCCTCCTTCTTCGGCAAGGCACGCGAGGCCGAGCGGGTCCACGGCCTGGTCGTGGACGAGGACCGGCAGCGCGCCGTCTTCCTGGAGTTCGCCCTCGCCGGCGCGCTGACCGTCAAGGCGCTGCGGCAGTACGTGCGCGACCTGGTGGCCCGGCTCGCACCGGCGGACGCCTGGGCGCAGTTCCGCCGACTGCTGGTCGAGCGCTGCGCCGCAGGCATGCCGCCGTACGCGGCGCTGCCGCAGGACGTACGGACGCTGGTCAAGGCCGCCGGGCTGGACCGCGAGAGCGCCGAACGCGAGCTGGTGGCCGATCTGATCGCCTCTCCCGGAGTCGTCCGCGCCCCCGCCTCGTTCTGGGCGACCTACGGCTCCGCGCTCATCGCCCTCGCCCGCACGGACGCGTCCGTGCGGGCCCGGCTCCTCGGGTTCTTCCCGGAGACCTTCAGCGAGAGCGGCCGGGACACGGACGGCGAATCCGGTTGGCTCGCGCTGCTGACCGAGTCCGGCGCCGAGGACCTGCTGACCGCCCTCCCCGGCGCCTCCGACCAGACCTCCTCCGCCTCCGCCGGCCCCCTCGACGCGTCGATCTCCCCGGCCGACTGGCTAGCCCGCTGGGAGGCGTACCGGCGGCGCAACCGGGCCACCTCGGGCCGCAGCCCGCGCACCCTGGACCTCGCCGCCCGGATGGCGGACCGGCTGCGTGCCGACGGACGCCCCGTCGAACTGTTCCAGGGCCGCTGGCAGCGCACCGCCGACCTGGACCTCCTCGACCTCTGCCTGGCCTCCGGGGTCTCCGTGGCCGAGCCCGACGACGAGGAGACGGGCCGCGGCCACGGGCGGTCGCACGGCTTCTCGCTGGGCCAGTGGCTCGCCGACGACACGCCCGGCCGGCGGGATCTGGCCGCCGTCGCGGGACACCCGGGCTTCCGCGACCTCCTGCGCCGGAACGTCGGCGGCCTCGGCGACGGGCGCGGTCAGCGGCTGAGCGACGTGGGCATGGCGAAGCTGGCGGAGCACCCGGTGCTCTCCGTCCTCCTGCGCGAGTGGCTGACCCGCTGCGCCGAGGAGTACACCACCACGCGCGGACTCCCCGGGCTGCGCATCGCCCTCAACAAACTCTCGCCGTTCCGCGCCGTCGTCGCGGACGTCGCCCCGGAGGCCGCGCGCCTTCTCGAACACCACGACGTCGTCCCGCTGCTCGTCTCCACCCTGCGCACGGGCGTCTTCGACGAACTGGGCTGGCCCGCCCTCGACGAGGCCTACGCCGAACTGGCCGCCGAGGCCGCCGCCGCATCGCGGGGACGGAACAACCGGTCGCAGGACGTCGGTGTGACCGGCGCCTGGCCCGCGCTGATCCTGAGCACGCCGGAGCGGGCCGTCGTCGTCGGCCCGGAAGGCGTCCTGCTGCGGCACACCCTGCGCCTGCCCCCGAGCACCGACCAGTGGCGGACGACCGCCTTCCGTTTCGTCGACGGCGAGTTGCTGGTGATCTGGTGGGAGGACGGCAAGCAGCGCGGCTACTGGTCGCACCGGCCCGCCGAGATGTTCACCGTCGGCGGCGAGCAGGTCCCCCGCTGGGGCGGCTCCGGTCTCGCGGACGAGGTCTGCGTGCCGCTGCCGGGCGGCGGCCGTGCCACCGGCGGCAAGGCCCTGCACGCCGGCGACACCACCCTCCCGCCCCAGCGCGCCGTCCTCTCCGACGGCACCGGACACTGGAGGGAGGGCCACCAGGGGACCCAGCGGGTGTGGCTGGAGTACGACCCGGCCGCCGGCACACACGGCCGCGCGTCCCTTCCCGCCTTCCTCCGCTCCGGGGTGCGGGACGGCACGCGGCTGCTCGCCGAGCACTGCCAGGTGCTGCCCCTCCAACCCGGCCTGGAGGCCACCCCGTTCGGCACGGACGGCACGGTCCTCGGCCGCTGGGTCCGCCGTACCGCCACCGAGCCCGGCACGGCCGCCCCAGCCGACGGCGGCCGGATCGTCGCCGGCACCCCCGACGGCCACACGGTCGCGCTGCCGCACCCGCTGCCCGACGGAGCCTCCGTGGTGCCGCTCGGCACCCTCACCCTGCCCGGCGGTTCACGGCCCGTCGCGGTCCTGCGCTACCGGTCCGTCGAAGCGCACCCGGCGGACACCGACGGCACCGCCGGCCTGTGGTCCGTCGGCACCGACTCCTCCGGCGGGAACGACGCGGCGGGCACCCCCTACGTGCCCCCCGTCGCCTACTGGCACGCCCTGCGCCCGAGGGACGAGCAAGGATCCGCCACCCTGCGGAAGCTGACGGACGACCGGGCCCAGGACCTGTTCGACGAGGTCGCCGCCGCGGTCGCCCGGCACCTGGCGGCCTTCCGGGCGGCCGATGAGTACACCGGGCCCTCGTCGAGGGAGATGAGCGAGGAGGCCGTCGCCCGGGTCCTGCCCGAGGTGTCCGACGTACGGCTCCTCGCGGGCGTCACCGCGCTCGTGCGGAACGCGGTGGACCGGGCCGTCGCGGTCGCCCGGTACCTGGAACCGCCCGCACCGGCGCAGCCGGTCACGCCCCGGAACACCGCACGCACCCAGGGCATGTTCTTCGACCACGAGCCCGAGCACGGCGACGACACGACCCTGCGGGACGCCACCGCCTGGGGCTCCGAGCAGATGCGCGGCACCTGGTGGGGAGGCGGAAGCCGGTGGACGGCGATCCGGCAGATCCTCGCCGTCAACCATGTCCTCGGCGGCGAGCCGGCCTTCGGCCCGCCCACGCCGTCGAAGGTCCCCTTCACCCCCGTGGACGGCTGGCAGCGCGACGCGTACACGGTGCCCGGCGAATCCCTCGCCTGGACCTCCCTCCTCGACAAGCTGCCCGAACTGGCCTACCGGGCCGCCTCGGAGGCCACCTCCCCCGAGCACCGCGCCGGGCTCCTCGTGCTGCTCGAAGCACTCGCCGCGGGCCCGCTGGCCGACCCCGCGGGCACGGTCCGGCGGGTGGAGCTCGTCGAACCGCTCGACACGGCGACACTCGGGCGGACGGGACGCCCCGAGGCCGTGCACCGCCTCGGCCAGGTGCTGCGCAAGGGCTCCCGCACCGTCGTGGTCCTCGCCAACCAGGGGCGCAACTCCCGCGACGACGCGGCCCGCTGGCTCGCCCTGGACCACGACCCGACCGGAGCCTTCGGCCCCGTTCCCGGCTTCACCCTGGACCGCGAGCACGTCTACCGGCAGGGCATCGCCCCGGACCGGCTCACCCGGCTCACCGCTCTGGTGCGGGACAAGGGCCCCGCGCCCTGGCGGCCGGAGGCCGCCGAGGCGCTGCACACGGCCACCGGAATCGGCCCCCTCCAGGCAACCGCGCTGGTCTCGGCAGCCGTCGAAGAGCCCGGCGCCGACGCGCTGGCCCTGCTCGGCACGAAGACACGTGCCTTCGAGGCGGCCCGGGACCGGCTGAACGCCCTGCCCCGCGACGACCGGCACGCCGTGCTGAGGGCGCTCCTGCCCGCGGACCCGGCCGGGCTGTGGTCCACCGGACCCGACGTCGGGGCCGCCGCCGAGGTGTGGCGGGAACGGCTGGGCTCCCTCGTCCGCGTCCCCGAGGAACTGGACCTCGACCTCACCGGCGCCACGGCCGCCTCCGTCGACCTGGTCCTCAACGCGGGCACCCGGAGCTGGCTCGCCCACGGCACCCCCGTGCCGGACGGCAGCGCCCGCCCGGCCCTGCACTGCGTGAACGCACGCGGCGCGGTCTTCACCGCCCTCACCGCCCTGCGCACCCTCGCGTACACGCTGCCGCACGGACACCCCCTGCGGGCGCACCTGCCCGTCGGGCTCGCGGCCCTGCGCGGCCGCCTCGCCGACCCCCGACTGGCGCTGGACCTCGGTCTGGTCTGGACCGAGTCGGGGTCCTCCCTCGGCGCCGCTGTCCGCGCCGCGCACGGGCTCCCCGAGTCCGGCGGCGCCGAGGCCGACGGACTGGTCCGGGTCGGATCGGCGATGCTCCTCGCACCTGGCTACGGAGACAGCGAGAAGCTGCTGATCCGCCCGGCGGGCCTCGACGGCCCCGACGACCCGGCGTTCGGTCTGGTCGAGGGCACCGTCGCCGCCCAGCGCACCGGCGATCTCCGGGCCCTGCGCGCCCTGCTGAGCCAGGAGAGCGACCGCGTGACCGAGGCGGGCACCCCCGACGGCTCCGCGCCCCACCCGGCCCAGGACCCGACGCGTGCAGCTCCGGACCTTGTGGCCGAGGCAGCCGACGCCCTCGGCCTCAGCGCGGACGCCGCCGCGCTCTATCTGATGCTGCTCGCCCTGCCCGACCCCACGGACCGCAACTGCGTGCGCTGGACCGAGTGGAAGCCGGCCCGGATCAAGAAGGCCCGTGCGGAACTCGCCGCCACCGACCTCGTCGTGGAAGCGAAGCGCTCCCGCGCGGGCCGCACCCTGTTCCTTCCCTGCGGCTGGCTGGAGCGCGGCGCCCCCGGGCTGCCGTTGGAGACCTGGAAGGAAAGCCTGTACCCCGTGGCGGGTTCCGCCCGGACCCTGCCCCACCTCCCCGTGCCCGCGCTGTTCGCAGCCGCCTGGGCACGGGCCCGCGGCGGCGACGCCCCCGCTTTCGAGGAACTGGACACCCGCACCACCCGGAAGGGCCGCCGCCGATGACGAACGACACCACGACCACCCCGGACAGCACCACGGGAGGCATCCCGGACCAGGCGACGCCGCCCGGCCGCGAGCCACGGCAGATCACACCGCCCGAGGACCGGTACGCCACCGAACTGGCCTTCCTCGCCGCCCACGACTCCGGGCCCCGCCCGCCCGGCTGGCTGCTCACCCCCCGTGCCGTCGTCACCTTCGTGATGGGCAGCTCCGGGGACGCGCTGAGCCTGCCGAAGGGGGCCCGGCCCGCGACCGGAGTGCCGCGCCGTCTGGTGATCGAGCAGAAGTTCGTCGGCGAGCGCGCCCTGGTCGAACGGTGTGTGGTCACCCTCGCCGGGGAGCGCGGGCTGCTCCTGGTGGGTGAACCGGGCACCGCCAAGTCCATGCTGTCCGAGCTGCTGTCGGCGGCCGTCTGCGGGACCAGCGCGCTCACCGTGCAGGGCACCGCGGGCACCACCGAGGACCAGCTCAAGTACGGCTGGAACTACGCCCTGTTGCTCGCCCAGGGGCCCACCGAGAAGGCCCTGGTGCCCTCCCCGGTGCTCGCCGCCATGACCCGGGGGGCCGTCGCCCGCGTCGAGGAGGTCACCCGCTGTCTGCCGGAGGTCCAGGACGCCCTCGTGTCCCTGCTCTCCGAGCGGCGGATCGCGGTGCCCGAACTGGCGGGCGGCGAGGGCGCCCAGGTGCACGCGGCCCCCGGATTCACGCTCATCGCCACCGCCAACCTCCGGGACAAGGGCGTCTCGGAGATGTCCGCCGCGCTGAAGCGGCGCTTCAACTTCGAGACCGTGGGACCCATCGGGGACGTGGACGCCGAGACCGCGCTCGTCCGGAGCCAGTCGCGGGCCGCCGTCGAACGCGTGGGCGCCGCCTACCAGGTGGACGACGCGGTCCTCGAAGCCCTGGTCACCGCCTTCCGGGACCTGCGCGACGGCCGCTCCGTGGAGGGCTGGGAGGTCGAACGCCCCTCCACGGTGATGAGCACGGCGGAGGCGGTCTCCGTCGCCGGCGCCCTGGGCCTGGCCGCCGCCTATTTCCCCGGCGACCGGGACGTCCTCTCCCTGCTGCCCGGCCATCTGCTCGGCGTCGTCCGGAAGGACGACCCCGCCGACGCGGCACGGCTGCTGGGGTACTGGGACGGCCCGGTGCGGCGGCGCGCGGAGCAGGGTTCGGCCACCTGGCGTGCCCTGTGGGACCTGCGCTCGGTGCTGGAGAACTGACGGATGAACGAGTCGACGACGCCCGGCCCGGCCGTCACCGCCGAGGCGTCGCCCGCCGCCGACGGGCCTTCTGCCTCCACGGTGCGGGGCCCGGCGGGCGGGCCGGCCACCTCGGAAGCCGCGACGGCGGCCCTCGCGGCGGCCGGTCCCGGGTCGCCGTTCCTGATCGGGGTGCGCCACCACGCGCCCTCGCTGGCGGCCGCCCTGCCGGCACTGCTGGACGCGGCGGCCCCCGACGTCCTCCTCGTCGAACTGCCCGCCGAGTTCCAGCCCTGGCTGGGCTGGCTCGCCCACGAGGAGACCGAGGCACCGGTGGCGCTGGCCGCCGTGCCCGCCGACGGGCCCGGGGCCGGCCCGGCAGGCGAACGGGGCCCGGCCTTCTACCCGTTCGCGGACTTCTCGCCCGAACTGGTCGCACTGCGCTGGGCGGCGAGAAACGGTGTCCCGGCCGTGGCCTGCGATCTGCCGCTGGCCGACCGGGCGTGGGCGGAGGGCGGCGACGGCGCCCCCGCTCCTGTTCCCGGAGCGGCCTCCGCACCCGTCCCGGGGGAGGGGCACGGGCTGTCCGCCGCGCTCCGGTCCCGGCTCACCGGCCGGGACGGCGACGACCTGTGGGACCGGCTGGTGGAGGCCCAGGCGCCCGGTTCGACACCCGAGGCGCTCCGCCGTGCCGCCCTGCTCACCGGCTGGGCGCTGCGCTACGAGGCCGAGGCGCGCGGCGGGGTGCACGGCATGGACCTGGTGCGCGAGGCCTGCATGCGCGGACACGTCGCCGAGGCCCTGGCGGGCGGACGGCGGCCCGCCGTGGTGGTGGGGGCCTTCCACACCACGGCGCTGCTGCCGTCAGCCGCCGGGGCCACCGTGGCCGCCGGGGAGCCGGGAGCGCCGGACCCGGCCGCCACGCCGAATCCGGCGGGACCGGACGCGGTCGCGGCGGCGGAGGAAGCGGTACCGGGGCCGGCTGCCATCCCGGAGGAAGCGGCCCCGGGTCCGGTCGCGGCGCGGGAGCCGAGCGCGGCGGGCCACGCCGACGGCGCGGCCGGCGCGGCGGGGTGCACGGTCTCCCTGATCCCGTACACGTACCCGCTGCTCGACTCACGGTCCGGTTACCCGGCCGGCATCCGGGACCCGGAGTGGCAGCACACCGTCCTGGAGGCCGCCGGGGACCCGGCCGCGGTGCACGAGGCGCTGATCCGCACCGCGGTACGCCTCTGCGCCGCCCTGCGCGAACAGGGCCACCCGTACGGCCCGGCGGACGGCCGGGAGGTCGTCCGGGTCGCCGGCGACCTGGCCCGCCTGCGGGATCTGCCCGCACCGGGCCGCGGTGAACTCCTGGAAGCCGTGCAGACGGTGCTGGGGCGCGGCGAGACCTACGGCACGGGCCGCGCCGTCGCCCAGGCCCTCGAACGCGTACTCGTCGGATCCCGCACCGGGCGCCCCGCACCCGCCGCTCCGCGCAGCGGGCTGAGTCCCGCCGTCGAGGCCGAGACCGCGGCGCTCGCGCTCCCCGGGCCACAGGACGCGCACGAGCGGACACCACGCGACCTCCGGCTCGACCCCGCGCGCTCCACCCTGGACCGCCGCCGCGAACTGCTGCTGCGCAGACTGACGGTGTGCGGCATCCCCTACGCGCAGGAGCAGGAGGTGACCGGTGCGGCGGGCGGTGAAGGGCTGACGACGCGCTGGCAGGTGCGGTGGACCCCGGCGACGGCCGCGATGCTCACCGCGGCAGGGGCCCGTGGCGTCACCCCGGCCCAGGCGGCCGAGGGCGTGTTGCGGCAGCGCCACGCGGCCGAGCGCGCGGCGGGCGGCCCGACGGCCGCCCAGGTCGTCCGCGGCCTCGCGGAGGCCGCCGCGTGCGGGCTGACTGCCCTGGCCGACGAACGGCTGACCGAACTGGCGGCCGTACTCCCCGCGAGCGGCACCTTTCCCGAACTCCTCGCCGGGCTCGACCTGCTGGACCGCGTCGACGCGGGTCATCTGCCGGGCCTCGCCGCCCCCGACGGCCCCGCAGACCCGTCCCACGGTGCCGAAGACTCGTCCCACCGTCCCGCCGCGGACCCGGACGCCACCGCCGCCGCGAGGGCCGCCCGCACCGCGCACACGGCGGAACTGCTGACCGCTGCCGCGGTGCGCCAGGTCGACGGCCTGACCGGCTCCGAGAAGCCCGAGGACGCCCGGGCACTGCTCGAACTGGCCCAACGTGCCGACCGGCTGGGAGGAATCCGGCTCACCGACGCCCTCGCCCGGCTGGCCGCCGACGGCACCCCGTTGATCGCCGCGGCAGCCGGAGCGGTCCGCGTGCTCACCGGCCACGAAGAGCCCGAGGCCTTCGGGGAGCGGGTCGCCTCCTGGGTGGACGGAGCCGGGGACAGCAGCTCCCGGGCCACGCTCACCGCCCGCCTCACCGGCGTCCTGACGGTCGCGGGCCCCCTCCTGACCGTCGGTGCCGGCGCCTTGGACCCGTTGCTGGACCGGGTCGTCGAGCTGGACGACTCCGCGTTCCTGGCCCGGCTGCCCGCCCTGCGCGGTGGCTTCGACACCCTGAGCCCGGCCGCCCGGGATCGCCTGCTGGGCACCGTCGAGGAGCGGCTGGGCGAACGGGTGGACAGCCTCGACGCGGACGATCCGGCCGAGCTGGCCCGCCGGACGGCCGCCGACCTCGCGGCCCGCGAGCTCCTGACCGGTCTCGGCCTTCCCGTCCCGGCGCCCGCCCACGACGACTCCGAAGAAGCACCCGCCACGTCGCCCCCTGCCGAGGCGGCCCCCACAACCGAGTGCCCTCCCGAGGAGACCCCCGCCACCGCGTCCTCCACCGAGGCGACCCCCGCGCCGGCTCCTGCCCGGACCCTCGCGCCCGCCGACCGCTGGCGGCTCGTGCTCGGCCGGAGCGCGGACCGACTGCCGTCCGGCGCCGCCCGTCTGGCGACGGCGCTGGACGAGCTCTACGGCGCGGGACACGGCGAGGGCTCCCGCGGCGGCCTCCCCGCTCCCGGCGGCTCCGGAGCGGGCGGCGGCCGGGAGCCGTCGTTCCCCGGCGTCCGCGAGTGGTCCGGGGAACTGGCCGCGCTGTTCGGCCCCGGTGTCCGCGAGGAGGTCCTGGCCGCCGCGGCCGTGACAGGGCGGCAGGACGTCCTGGCCGAGCTCGACCCGGCGGCCGCGACCCCTTCCGTGGAACTGCTCCGGACGATCCTTCAGTACGCCGGCGGCCTCCCCGAAGCCCGCCTCGCGGCGCTCCGCCCGCTGGTGCGCCACCTGGTCGACGAACTGACCCGACAGCTCGCCACCCGGCTGCGGCCCGCGCTGACCGGCACGACGACGGCCCGGCCCACCCGCCGCCCCGGGGGCAGGCTCGACCTCGCGCGCACCCTGCACGCCAATCTGGTCACCGCCCGCCGGACGGCGGACGGCACGATCCAGGTGATCCCCGAGAAGCCCGTCTTCCGCAGTCGCGCCCGCCGGTCGGCCGACTGGCGCCTGATCCTGGTCACCGACGTCTCCGGATCCATGGAGGCCTCCACGATCTGGTCCGCGCTGACCGCCTCCGTACTCGCCGGGGTGCCGACCCTGAGCACCCATTTCCTGGCGTTCTCCACGGAGGTCGTCGACCTCACCGGGCATGTGCGCGATCCCCTCTCCCTGCTGCTCGAAGTGAGCGTGGGCGGCGGAACCCACATAGCCGCCGGGCTCCGGCACGCCCGCGGCCTGATCGAGGTGCCCTCCCGCACTCTCGTCGTCGTCATCAGCGACTTCGAGGAGGGTGCGCCGCTCGCCGGACTGCTGGCCGAGGTGCGGGCTCTGGTGAACACCGGCTGCCACGTCCTCGGATGCGCGAGCCTCGACGACGCCGGCCGGCCCCGCTACTCGACGGGCGTCGCCGGACAGCTCGTGGCCGCCGGTATGCCCGTGGCGGCCCTCAGCCCACTCGAACTGGCCCGCTGGATAGGGGAGAAGACCGCATGAACGACGACCGGTTGCCGCCCGTCGCACCGGAGGTCACGGCCACGCTCGTGGAGGACCTCTCGCCCCGGCTGCGCAAGCGGCTGGACGCGTCGGTGACCAAGCTCGGCACCCGCCCGGCGCACCGCGACGGTGACACCACGACGATCGAGGTCGACGACGAGACCCGACTGCGCCTGCACGCCCCGGGCGGCGTGGTGGCGCAGGCGCAGGACATCACCTGCGGCTGCCTCCTCGCCCCGGCCTGCGTCCACCGCGCGGCCGCCGCCTGCGCCGCCCCCACGGCCGACCCGGCACCGGAGCCCACCGAACAGCCCACCCCGCAAGCCCCCGCCCCCGACCCCGCCGCCCCGCCGGAGACGGCGAGCCCGGCCCAGCGCGCCGCCGCCGACGCCCTGTGGGCGGCGGGCGCCGCCGTGCTGGAGGCCGGCGTCGACGGGGCCGGGGCCGTCACCCAGTCGGCCCTCCTGCGTGCCGCGCACACCGCCCGGCTCCACCACCTGCCGCGTGCGGCGGGCGCCGCGCTGTCGGTCGTCACGCTGCTGCGCGGAGCCCGCGCCGGGGACGCGTCCTACCGCACCGCCGACCTCGTCACGGCCCTGGCCGAACTCCTGGGCACCGCGCGCCGTGTGGGGGCGGTGTCCGGGGCGGAGCTGGCCGCCCTCAGGGGCCGCGTGCGCCGCCCGTACCGCCCGGACGGCTCGCTTCGCCTGTACGGCCTGTTCACCGAACCCGTGGTCACCGACTCGGGCCACGGCGGCGTCCGCACCTGGGTCGCCGGAGCCGACGGCCGCCTCTTCACGGTCGGGGATGTGGCGCCCGGCGGCGTGGGGCGCGCCCTCGGCGTGGCCGACCGGGCCGTACGCCTGGGGGACAGCGCGCTCACCCACCGGGAGCTGGGCCGGTCCGGTCTGGCCGTTTCGGGGGCGACGGTCTCGCCGGACGGCAGACTGGGCGCCGGAAAGGGCGTCAAGGCCGTCACCGCCCGGGGTGCGGCCTGGACGGAGCCGCCGCTCGCCGCCCTCTGGGAGACGCCACTGTCCGAACAGGCCGCCCGCGCCCTGCGGTCCACCTCCCGCTACGCGGACCCGGACGGCGGCGGCAGCGACCTGCTCTTCCTGGACGTCGAACTCCTCGGCGCGGTAAGGGAGCCGGGCGGCGCCTGCCTGCTCGCGCTGTGCGAGGGAGGCGTTCCCGTCCGGCTCACCGTCGCCGACGACGACCCCGCGCTGGCTCACCGCGACAACCTGGCACTGCTGGCCGCGGCGCCGGGTACCCGGCTGAGGATCATCGGCCGCCTGGCACCCGCCCCCCACCCCCGGCTCACCCTCCTCGCGTGCTCGCACCCCACCGGCGAGGGCACGATCGACCTCGGCCTCGACCGTCTGCGCCGCGCCGACCTCCCGGACCCGGCCGCCCCCGTGCACCTCGCCCCGCCGCAGCCCGCCGGCCCCGGCGCTCAATCGCCCCTGTACCTCCTGGAGCGCCGGGTCGAACAGACCGTCCCGGCGGGCCGCGCCGCTCTCGGCATGCTGGGCGACGTCACCGCCGAGACCCGGCGGATCCGCCGCGCCGGTCTGCCCACGGCCGCCGCACTCCTCACCGCCCTGTGCGCCTCGGCGGCCCAGCGCGATCGTGATCTCTTCGGCCGCCTGCTCCCCGCCGACACCGACGGCTTCGCCGCCTCCTGGCTGGCCGCCGCCCGCTACACGGCCGCCGTGTCCGAATCCCTGTGCTCGGCGGCCTGGAACCCGACGCCGGAGGGCGCGGCCGCGGTGTCGTCCGTCCCGGTCGGCGAGGCGGCGGCGGGCTGAGGCGCGGACCGCCCGACAGCGGGGGCGATCGGCCACGGCCCCGTGCGCGGGCTCCCGCCGGGACTACGCGGCGTCGCGGCGTCGGCGTGCGCGCTCGAACTCAGCGACATCCGTCGTCCAGGAGCCGTGCCGCCCGAGTGCGGCGCAGCCGCCGCGGACGAAGGTGCTCACCAGTTTCCGGTACCCGTCCATCCCGTCGACCAGGCTGTACTCGACCCGGTACTCCGGATCCGACCCGCCTTCGCCCTCGCGCACGGTCGTGACCCGGGCGATGGAGTCCGCGTAGAAGTGGAGTTGGATCCCCTCGCCCCTCTCCTCGTCCTCGATGGTGAACACTTCGTTGTCCCCGGCGGAGCGGTCCCCGACGAACTCCCAGAACTCCGCGGTGGCAGTGCGGGGACCGCCCTGGCGCCACTTCTTCTCGACGCCCTTGTCGTCGGTGAACGACAGAATCGTCTTCCTCGCGCTCTCACCGAATCCGGCGCGTCCGCCGTCGGCAGCCTCGTCGTCGTCGATGGGCGCACTCCGGGAGCGGTCCGCGGCCTCCGAGCACATCAGGAAGCTCACGGTGCGCACCGCGTCCTCGACGAGCCCGGGGTGCGAACGGCGTACGGCCGCGTCGACCGCCGCTGCCATCCGGTCCCAGTCGCGCTTGTCCGTGGCACGCTTTCCCCGCCGTGGATCACGGCCGATCCGCATCCCCGCGCACGCCTGCTCCGCGGTGGCGATCACCCGCATGACCTCGGGCAGCAGCGCTGGGGCGACCGCGTCGGGAATCCGCCTCGGCACGGTCGAGCCGTACAGGTACTGACCCGTGTACTTGAGAAGCGCCGCGTCGAGCGGACCGAGTACGACTCCGCGCTCGGTGCGACGGCGGTCCGCCCGGTACTCCTGAGCACGTTTCCCGTTGGGCGTCTCGGTCGCCGTGCGCATCGCCGCGCAGAGCTGACCGCCTTCGAGCAGATCGATGTCGGCCCCGTGGGCGATGAGCTGCCCCCTGTCCCACCGGATGCGCCGGAAGAGCGAGTCGACGTCCGCGGGCGAGGAGAGGAGGATCGGGTCCAGGAGCGCGACGGCGGCCTTCTCGTCGAGCCGGCCCCGGGTCGCGGCAGCGTCGCACAGCGGAAGGACCGCGCTCCACAGCAGCAGGTGTCTCGCCAGGTCCTCCCGGATCACCGCAAGATGGGCCTCCCCGATCGGGAACGTGAAGGTACGAGGCTCGTGGTTGGCGTCGGCCCCGGCACCGAGCATCAGCTTCAGCTCGCCGTCCTCGCGGATGACGTTGGGTATCCAGCCGCTCCTCCGCGCGAAAACGATGTCTCTCATGGGCTCAGTCTTCCCCATCGGGCTTTCCCATCGGGCGAGACCGGGTGCCGGCGAGACCGTCGCCGTTCCGTCCCGTATCCACCATGCGGAGCCGCGGTCCTGTCCGCCTGTCGGCCTATCCGAGGGTGATCCGCCCAAATCTCCTGAGCGCGAGCAGCATGAACCCGACCGTGATCAGGCAGGCGCAGGTCACGGCGTAGGGGAGGGCGTGCACGACGGGCCACGTGTCGCTCGTCGGGAGGCCGGTCGGCGGGGGGTTGCCGAAGAGCTGCCGGACGGCCGTCGCCGTGGCGGAGACCGGGTTCCATTCCGCGACCGTCCGCAGCGGGCCGGGCATCGTGTGGGTGGAGACGAACGCCGAGGAGATGAACGTGACGGGGAAGAGCCAGATCAGCCCGGCGCTCTGTGCGACCTCGACGCTGCGGGCCATCAGCCCGATCGCTGCCCCCACCCAGGACATGGCGAAGGCGAAGAGCAGGATCAGCAGGTAGGCCAGGAGGGCGTCGACAGGCGAGGCGCTGATCCGCCAGCCCACCAGCAGCCCGCACAGGGAGGTGACCACCAGGGTCACGGCGCTCATCGTCAGGTCGGACAGGGTCCGGCCCAGGAGCACGGCCATCGCGGGCATCGGCAGGGAGCGGAACCGGTCGACGATGCCCTTGTCCATGTCGTTGGCCAGTCCCAGGGCGGTGAACGCCGCGTTGAAGGTGACGGCCTGGGCGAAGATGCCGCCCATCAGGAACGTCCGGTACTCGGCCCCGCCCAGGCTTCCGCCGAAGACGTACGCGAGCAGCAGGACGAACATCACCGGCTGCACCAGGGCCGCGATGACCGATCCCGGGGTCCGGCGCAGGTTCAGCAGATTCCGCCAGGCCACGATGGAGGAGTCGCGGCTCAGCTGGTGGACGGCGCTCATCGGGTACCGCCCCCGGTCGCCGTGGCGTTTGCCGGAGCCGCCGGAGAGACCGGAGGCCTGTCCTGCTCCGGCGGACGGCCGGTGAGGGAGAGGAACACGTCGTCCAGCGTCGGCGGCGCCAGCTCCACGTCCCGGACGGCGATGCCGGCCAGCCGCAGGCAGCCGAGCGCGTATTCCAGGCTCTGCGCGCCGTGATCGGTGGCGACGGTCAGGCGGCCGGAGCGCGGGTCGAGGTCGGGGTGGTGCTCGCCCAGCGTGGCCAGTATCTCGGCCGCGGTGACCCGGTGCCCCGGTTCCGCGACGGTCAGCGAGAGCCGCTCGCCGCCCACCCGCGCCTTGAGCTCGGCCGCCGAGCCGCGGGCGACCACGTGTCCGCCCTCGATGACGACGATGGCGTCCGCCAACTGGTCCGCCTCCTCCAGATACTGGGTGGTGAGCAGCACCGTCGTCCCCTCGGCGACCAGGTCCCTGACGGCCTGCCAGGTGTCCGCCCGGCCCCGGGGGTCGAGGCCTGTCGTGGGCTCGTCCAGCACCACCACGGCCGGTCGCGCCACGAGAGCCCCGGCCAGGTCCAGCCGTCTGCGCATCCCTCCCGAGTACGTCCCGCTCGGCAGGTCCGCGGCGTCCTCCAGGTCGAAGCTGCCCAGCAGCTGCCCGGCCCTGCGGCGGGCGGCATGACGGCCGAACCCGTAGAGCCGGGCCACCAGATAGAGGTTCTCCCGGCCGGTCAGCTTCTCGTCGACCGCCGCGTACTGTCCGGACAGCCCGAGGTCGCGGCGTACGGCCTCCGGGTCGGCGAGGACGTCGTGACCGGCCATCCAGGCCCGGCCGCTGTCCGGCCGCAACAGCGTCGAGAGCACCCGCACCGTGGTGGTCTTCCCGGCGCCGTTCGGGCCGAGGACCCCCAGCACGGTGCCGGGGGCCGCTTCGAGGTCCACCCCGGCCAGGGCCTGCTTCCTCCCGAATCGTTTGGTGAGTCCTTCGGCGCGTATCGCCGGGCGGGTCGGCGGGGCGGTCATGGGTGCCTCTCGTGGTGCGTGGGTCGGGGCGGGCCGGACGTGCGGGTCCGGCGTCCTCGGGACGGAAGCGGCCGGGTCATGCCACCCGCACGCGGGCGCTCCTGGGGGTGATGTCGGTCCAGTTGATCTCCACGTACTCCAGGCAGGCGGCGTGCTCCGCCGGGCCGAACACCTCGTCCCAGCCGGCGGGCACCGTCGCGAACGACGGCCACAGGGCGTGCTGCCCCTCGTCGTTGACCAGGACGCGGTGCTGGGTGTGCGGGTCGTCGAAGGGATTCGTCATGACGGGTCTCCTTGTTCGGTGCGGTGTCCGGCGTTCAGTACGGCCGCGACGGTGGTGCCGATCTGCTCCCGCGCGGCGGGCTGCATCATCTGGGCGTGCGCGCACGCCACGTCGTGGTTCTCGATGGGTCCGTCGATGTACGGGTCCCACAGGGACAGCCCGAAGGTGTCCGCGGGGCGGCCCTCGGTGGCGGTGAAGAACAGCACGGGACCGTGGAACACCCGGGGGGTGTACCTCCGCATCAGCCGTGCCTGACCGGCGAAGTTGTCCACCATCGCGTCGATCGTGGCCGGCTCCAGCGCCCCGAGCGGACTCCCGTTCGCGAGGAACTGATCGCGTACGGCCGCGGCTTCGACCGGCCCGTCCCCGTCCAGGGCTTCCTGCCCGACCCCCATGTTGGAGAGCAGGGCCCTGAAGACGGTGTCCCGGCTCGCGCTGTCCAGACTGTCCAGCGGGGCGAGCGGGAAGGCGTCCAGGATCGTCAGCAGGGCCACCTCCTCGCCCGCCTCCTGGAGCTGGACGGCGACCTCCTGGACGACGTTGCCGCCGAAGGACCAGCCGAACAGGTGGTAGGGGCCGTGCGGCTGGACGCCCCGCAGCTCGGCCACGTACACCGCGGCCATCGCCTCGATGCTGTCGGGGAAGGGCTCGGTGCCGTCCAGGTTCGGGGTCTGGAGCCCGTAGACCGGCCGGTCGCCGCCGAGGTGCGGGAGCAGCCCCGCGTACGACCAGGCCAGACCACCGGCCGGATGGACGCAGAACAGCGGTGGCAGGCTGCCGCCGGTCCGCAGCGGCAGCAGGGTCGCCAGCGGGTTGTCCTGGGCGCCGTCGCGGATCCGCTCGGCGAGCGCGGCGACCGTGGGAGCCTCGAACAGGCTGCGGATGCTGACGTCCGCACCGAGGGCTTCACGGATGCGGCCGATGAGGCCGGCCGCGAGCAGGGAGTGACCGCCCAGGGCGAAGAAGTCCTCGTCGATGAGGACCTGTTCGCGCCCCAGCACCTCGGCGAACAGCGTGCACAGCACGTCTTCACGCGGGTTGCGGGGACTGCGTCCCGTGCCGGTGGACGGCGTGGCCGACGAGGGGTCGGGCAGGGCAGCGCGGTCCAGTTTCCCGCTGGGCGTCAGGGGGATGCTGTCCACCGCCACCCAGCCGGAGGGGACCATGTACGCGGGCAACCGCGCCGCCGCGTGTTCCCGTACCCCGTCGAGTCGCGCGTCGGACTGTTCGGCGAGAACCACGTACGCCGCGAGACGGGAGCCCCCGGGACCCTCCCCGTGCGCCACCACAGCCACCTGGGCGGCATCGGCGTGTTCCGCCAGAACCGCGGCGATCCCCTCCGGCTCCACCCGGAAGCCGCGGATCTTGACCTGGCCGTCGGAGCGCCCGGAGAACTCCAGGGCGTCGTCCGCCGTCCGCACGGCCCGGTCGCCGGTGCGGTACATCCGCGTCCCCGCAGGACCGTAGGGGTCGGGCACGAACCGGGCGGCGGTCCCCGCGGGCTGTCCGTGGTAGCCCAGTGCCAGGCAGTCCCCGGCCAGGTAGAGGTCACCGGCCACCCCTACGGGCACCGGTCGCAGACGGTCGTCGAGGAGCCGGACGACCGTCCCGTCGACCGGAGTGCCGAGCACCGGCCGTTCGGTCGCCCGGAGGTCGGCGGTCAGGGTGTCCACCGTGGCCTCGGTGGGACCGTAGAAGTTCCAGGCACGCAGACCGGGCTGGGCCCGCAGGTCGTTCCACAGCGCGGCCGGGACGGCTTCGCCGCCCAGGACCACCACGGACGGAGCCCGGTCCGGCTCGGTGAACAGGCCGGCGTCCAGCAGCTGCAGGACATGGGTGGGCGTGGACTCCAGCACCGCCAGGCCCCGGGCGCGCACCGCCTCGACCAGTGCCTCCGGGTCCCGCCGCGTCAGGTCGTCCAGCACATGGAGCCGGTGCCCGTCGATCATCCAGAGCACCGGGTCCCACGCGGCGTCGAAGGACAGCGCCGCCGTCAGGGCGACCTGGAGCCTGGGCTTCCCCGCCGCCCGCACCGCAGGTGCGAAGACATGCCGGCGATGGTGTTCCAGCAGCCGGGCGAGCGAGCCGTGGCCGACCAGGACTCCCTTGGGACGGCCGGTCGTCCCCGAGGTGTGCAGGAGATAGGCGGGGTCGGCGGGTCCCGGCCGGATCTGCTTCCGCGCGTGCTCCGGGGCGCCCGGCGTGGCGGCGGAGTCCGGGGAGTCCAGGTTCAGGCGACGCCCTCCGCCCGATGCCCGGGTGTGCGTGGCGTCGGCCGTGAGTACGGCGTACGGGCGGGCGTCGGCCAGCACCGCGTCGATCCGGCCCTGCGGGAGGGAGTCGTCGACCGGAACGTACACGGCCCCGGCCTTCAGCACCCCGAGCAGTGCGGCGATCGAGTCGGTGCCGCGCGGCAGCAGCACCGCCACCGGATCCCCCGGCCCCGCGCCGGCCCGGCCGAGCAGCGCGGCGACCCTGTCGGAGCGGGCGTCGAGCTCCGCGAAGGACAGGCTGCCGTCCGCCGCGGTCACCGCGATGTCCCCGCTGCGGGCCGCGGCCACCGTGGCCGCGAACCGGTCCAGCACCGTCGGCGGCGCAGCGACGTGCGGAGCCGTGCCCCCGCCCTCCCCGAGGGCCAGCAGCCGCCGCTGTTCCCGGCGGCTCGTCAGGGGAAGGTCACCCACACCGGTGGCAGGGTGACGGACCGCGTGGGCGAGGAGAAGGGCGAACCGATCGGCGATCCGCGCGGCGGTCCCGGCGTCGAACAGGTCCCGGCTGAACTCCAGCGTCCCGTCCAGGTACGGCCCTTCGCCGCCCGGACCCGCACGCTCGGTGAAGGAGAACGACAGGTCGAACTTCGCGCCTCCGGTGTCGACCCCGTCCAGCCGGGCGTTGAGACCAGGCAGGTCCAGTCGCGGCGGCCGGTGGTTGTTCAGGGTCAGCATGACCTGGAAAAGCGGGTGGCGGGAGAGGGAACGGGCCGGCCGGACGGCCTCCACCAGCCGTTCGAAGGGCAGCTCCTGGTGGGCGTAGGCGGCCAGGTCGACGTCCCGCACCCGGGACAACAGCTCCGTGAAGTCCGGGTCGCCGCCCAGGTCCATACGCAGGGCGAGGGTGTTGACGAAGAAGCCCACCAGAGGTTCGAGCGCCTCGTCGGTCCGCCCGGCCACCGGGGTGCCGACCGTGATGTCGGTACCGGCGCCCATCCTGTGCAGCAGTGCCGCCAGCGCGGCGTGCAGCACCATGAAGGTGCTGCCGGCCGTCGACCTCGCGAGCCGCGCCACATCCGCCATGGTCTCCTCGGGTATCCGCACCGGGACCGTGCCGCCCAGCCCGCCCGGTGCGGTGGGCCGGGGCCGGTCGACGGGCAGCGCGGTCTCCTCCGGGGCGCCTGCCAGACGGTCCCTCCAGAAGGCGAGCTGACCCGCGGCCGCGGAGGCGGGATCCTCGGAGCTGCCGAGCAGGTCGCGCTGCCAGAGGGTGTAGTCCGCGTACTGGACCGGCAGGGGGGTCCAGCTCGGCGCCCGCCCGGCGCACCGCGCCGCGTAGGCTCCGGCCAGGTCCTGCGCCAGCGGCCCCATCGACCATCCGTCCGCGGCGATGTGATGAACGGTCACCAGCAGGGTGTGCCGGTCCTCACCGCTCCGGAACAGGACCGGCCGCAGCGGGACGTCGCGCGTCAGGTCGAAGGGCTCGGCCGCCGCCTCGCGCAGCGCCTCACCCAGATCCGCCTCCTCGACCGCCACGACCGGCAGCTCCGGCCGGGCGTCACCGGGCGCGAGAACATGCTGCCGGGGGTCGCCGTCGCCCGGCGCGATCACCGTGCGCAGACTCTCGTGCCGGGTCAGCACATCACCCAGCGCCCGCCGCAGGGCATGCCGGTCCAGGGTGCCGTCGAGCCGTACCGCGAACGCCATGTGGTACGCCGCCGCTCCCGGGTCCAGCTGGTGCAGGAACCACAGGCGCTGCTGGGCCGCGGACAGCGGCGGCCGTTCCGTGTGGGGCGCCCGCCGCAGGGCCGGCCGCGCCGCGCCCGCTCCCTCCAGCCGCCCGGCCAGCGCGGCCGGGGTCGTGGACTCGAACAGAGCCCGCACCGGGAGCTCGACGCCGAACGCGGAGCGGATCCGGCCGATCAGCCGGGTCGCCAGGAGCGAATGGCCGCCCAGTTCGAAGAAGTCGTCGTCACGGGCCACCTGTTCGTGTCCCAGGCTCTCCGCGAACAGGGCGCAGAGGATCTCCTCCGGGGCGGACCGCGGGGCCTGCCCTTCCCCCTCCGGACCCCCGGCCGCCGGTGTCAGAGGCAGCGCCGAGAAGTCCACCTTCCCGTGCGGGGTCAGCGGGAGAACGGCGACCGGGACGATCAGCGAGGGCACCATGTGGGCCGGCAGCCGCCGCGCGACGAAGGCCCGCAACTCCCGCGGCGAGGGCTCTCGGTGCCCCACGGGCACGAACCAGCCGACCAACCGGGCCTCCCCGGTGCCGGTGGCGGTGCCGGACGGGGAGTCTGCGCGGACCGCGACCGCCGACTGCGCGACATCGGCGTGAGCGTCGAGGGCGGCGGCGACCTCACCGGTCTCGACCCGGAAACCCCGGACCTTGATCTGACCGTCGGCACGCCCCAGGTACTCCAGCCGTCCCTCGACCCGGCGCACCAGGTCACCGGTGCGGTACATCCGCCCGCCGGGCGCACCGTACGGGTCGGGCAGGAAACGGTCGGCCGTCGCGGCGGAGCGGTTCTCGTAGCCGCGGGCGACCCCCGGGCCCGACAGGTACAGCTCGCCCGACACCCCGGGGGCGACCGGCCCCAGCCGCCCGTCCAGCACCCGGGCCCGGGCGCCGGCCACCGGGTGACCGAGGTGGGGCCGCACACCCGGCAGGACCCGGCCCATCACGCTGTCCACGGTGGCCTCCGTGGGCCCGTACAGATTCCACACCGCGACGTCCCCGAGCGCCGCCAGTTCCCGCCACAGGGGTGCGGGCACGGCCTCTCCGCCCAGGGCCAGCACCCGCGGCCGGGGCCGGCCGGGAGCGAACAGGCCGCAGGAGCGCAGCTGCTCCACGAAGGAGGGGGTGGTCTCGACGACATCGATCGCCCGGTCGTGGAGCAGAGCGGTGAGCTCCTCGGGGTCCCGGCGCGTCGCCTCGTCCACGAGGTGCAGTTCATGGCCCGCGACCATCCAGAGCAGCGGGTCGAAGGACGCGTCGAACGTCATCGCGGCCGTGAGCGCCACCCGCAGCGGCAGCCCGTTGTTGTCCGCCTCGGCGGGGCCCATCAGCCGCTCGCGGTGATGAGCCAGGAGCGCGGCCAGCGACCGGTGTTCCACGACGACGCCCTTGGGCAGGCCGGTGGACCCGGAGGTGTACAGCACGTACGCCGCGTCCCGGCCGCGCGGAGGCACGGGCGCGGCCGGTCGGGCGGCACGCCACCGCTGGTCCCCGTCCAGCAGCAGTACGCCGGACGTGTCCGGCAGCGTCGCCCGGGTGCCGGCCGTGGCCAGCACCAGGCGCGGGGCAGCGGTTTCGAGGATCAGCGCGGTGCGGGCCGCGGGCTGCGCCGGGTCCAGGGGGACGTACACCGCACCGGCCCGCAGGACGCCAAGCACCGCCACGACGGCGAGCGATGTGCGGGGCAGTGCCACCGCCACCCGGTCACCCGCACCGACCCCGGCTTCGGCGAGCGCGGCGGCCAGGCGATCTACCAGGAGGCGGAGTTCACCGAAAGTCAGGCGCCCGTCGGAGGCGACGACGGCCGTGCGGTCCGGCTGGACGGCGGCACGCGTGGCCAGGACGTCCAGCACCGTCCAGTCCTCGTCCGCTGCCTCGGGCGGCTTCGATGTCGCGTTGAGCGGCTTCCGCGCGCCGCGGGGCAGCTCGTCCAGAGCCGCCGCGCGCTGCGAGGGGGCCAGAAAGTCCACGTCCGTCACCGGACGGTCCGGTTCGGCGAGCAGGGCGCCCACGAGCCGGGCGAAGTGCCCGGCGAACCGTTCCGCCGTCGCCCGGTCGAAGAGGTCCTCGTCGAACTCCAGCTCACCGCTGATGCCGGCCGGGTGGCCGTGATCGTCGTGCTGCTCGGACAGGTCCCAGCTGAGGTCGAACTTGGCGCCCGCCCGGCCCACGGAAGCGTCGTGGCTCACCGTCAGGTCGTCCAGGTGCGGGCGCGGCGGGGGAGTGTTGTCGAGGCTCAGCATCACCTGGAAGAGCGGATGACGCGCAAGCGAGCGAGGGGGCGCCACTTCCTCGACGACCCGCTCGAACGGGATGTCCTGATGCGCGTACGCGGCCAGGTCGGCGCGGGTCACCCGCTCCAGCAGGGTGCGGAAGTCCGGCGCCCCGGACGTGTCCGCCCGCAGCACCAGCGTGTTGACGAAGAAGCCGACCAGATCCGCGAGCGCCTCGTCGGTACGCCCCGCCACCGGGGTGCCCAGCGCGACGTCCTCGCCGGCGCCCAGGCGCGACATGAGCGTGGCCAGCGCCGCGTGCAGCACCATGAACGGGCTGGCGCCGCGGTCCTTGGCCAACGTCACCAGCATCCGGTGGTCCTGCGCTCCGATCCGCACCGGGACGCTCCCGCCCCGCCCCGAGGGCCGGGCCGGACGCGGCCGGTCCGCCGGGAAGGACGACTCCTCGGGCAGTCCGGCCAGGGAGTCCGCCCAGTGGGCCAGCTGGCGGGCCGCCAGGCTGCCGGGGGCGTCCGGATCCCCGAGAAGGGCGCGCTGCCACAGCGCGTAGTCGGCGTACTGCACGGGCAGTCGGTCCCATCCGGGCGTTCGCCCCGACCGGCGCGCCGTGTAGGCGGCGGACAGGTCCCGCATCAGCGGCCCCATCGACCACCCGTCCACAGCAATGTGATGCAGCGTCATGACGAGGACGTGCTCGTCGGCGTGGACCGGGAACAGCCGGGCCCGCAGCGGGATCTCGCGCTCCAGATCGAAAGGCGCGGCTGCCGGGCCCACCGGCTCACCGGCCGCCATGATCCGCAGGAGCGGACCTCCGGGTCCGGGCGCCGGCAGGATCCGCTGGCACGGGCCCTCGGGCGTTTCGGTTACCACGGTGCGCAGCGCCTCGTGCCGCTCCACGAGGTCGCACAGGGCCCGCTCCAGCGCGTCGCGGTCCAGCTCGCCGCGCAGGCGCAGCGCCACCGGCAGATGGTAGGAGTCGGCCGCGTCGCCCAGCGTTTCCAGCAGCCACAGCCGTTGCTGCCCGAAGGAGAGCGGCAGCCGCTCCGGCCGCGGGTCCGCCGCCGTCACGGCGGTCCGTGCCACGGCGGCCTCGCCCAGAGCCGCCACCAGGCCGGCCGGTGTGGGTGCGGAGAACAGGGCGCTGATCGGCACCTCCACGCCGAACTCCCCGCGGATCCGGCCGATCAGCCGCATCGCGAGCAGCGAGTGGCCGCCCAGCGCGAAGAAGTCGTCGTCCCGGCCCGCCCTCGGTATCCCCAGGCACGCGGCGAAGACCGCGCACATCCGGGCCTCCCGCGCGGTGCGCGGGGCTCCGCCGTCGGACGCCACGGGCAGCGCCTCGGGCAGGGCCGCCGCGTCGAGCTTCCCGTTGGGCGTCAGCGGCAGGCGCTCCACCGTCGCCCAGGCCGTCGGGACGAACGGGCCGGGCAGCAGGGCGGCTACCGCGTCGCGCGCCTCCGCGTGAGCGGGCGCACCGGCTCCGCCCACCAGGAAGGCGGCCAGCCGCTCGGGACCGTCCTGTGCGGTGGTCAGGGCGACCGCGGCGTCCTCGACGCCCGGCAGCGAACGCAGGGCGGCCTCGATCTCCCCGGTCTCGACCCGGACACCGCGCACCTTGATCTGCCCGTCGCCGCGCCCCAGGAACTCCAGCGAGCCTTCCTCGTCCCACCGCGCGAGGTCACCGGTGCGGTACATCCGCCCGCCCGGGACGCCGAAGGGGTCCGGCATGAAGCGCTCGGCGGTGAGCCCCGGCCGGCCCGCGTACCCGCGTGCCACGCCCTCCCCCGACAGGTACAGCTCGCCGACCGCGCCTCTCGGCAGCGGGTGGAGCGACGGGTCCAGCACATAGGCCACGGCTCCCGTGACAGGACGCCCGATCACCGGGGAGGCACCGGTGACCCGGGCGGTCACGGCGTTGACGGTGGTCTCGGTGGGCCCGTAGAAGTTGAAGACCAGCAGGCCGGGATCGGCGGCCAGTTCGTCCCACAGCCCGTCGTCCACGGCTTCGCCGCCCAGAGCGATGACGCGCGGCCGGTGACCGTCCGAGGTGAGCAGGCCCGCCGCCAGCATCTGCCGCAGATAGGTGGGGGTCGTCTCGATGGCGTCGATGCGGCGGTCGACGAGATACCGCACCAGAGCCTGCGGGTCCCTGCGTACGTCGTCCGCGACGATGTGCAGTTCGTGTCCGGCGACCATCCAGAGCACCGGGTCCCAGGAGGCGTCGAACGAGGTCGCGGCGCTCAGGGCCACCCGCAGCCTCCGCCCGAGAGCTTCCTCGGCCAGCGTGTGGGCCTCCTGCCGGTGGTGCTCCAGGAGGTTGCTCAGGGAGCGGTGCTCGACGACGACGCCCTTGGGCCTGCCGGTGGACCCGGACGTGTAGATGACGTACGCGGCGTCCCGCGGTCCGGGTACGTCCGGCCGGCCGCCCGCACCGGCGGGTGCCGTCGACGCCGGGTCGACGCGCGGGACCGACCCCCCGGGGTCGATCGCGTGGGCGGATGCCACGGTCGCCACCAGGGCGGCGGGCCGGGAGTCCTCGATCATGAAGGCGAGCCGGTCCGCCGGGTAGGACGGATCGAGCGGCAGGTAGGCGGCTCCCGTCCGCATCACCGCGAGCATCGCCACCACGAGGTCCGTGGACCGGGGCAGCCCCACCGCCACGCGGGCGCCGGGGCGGGCGCCGTGCGCGACGAGAGCCCCGGCCAGTGCGTCCACCCGGCGGCCGAGCTCCTCGAAGGTGAGCGTCGTGCCGTCGCAGACGACGGCGGTCCGGTCGGGGGTGCTCCGCGCCTGCCGCGCGAACTGCTCCGGCAGCGGCGCCGGCGCGGCGTCACCGCGCGACGTCCGGGCGGCCCCGCCCAGATCGAGGACCCGCAGCCGTTCGTCCTCGCCGACGGGGCTCACCGCTCCGACGGTCCGCTCGGGGTCCTCCACGAACGCGTCGAGGACCCGGCACAGTCGCTCGTGCGGACCCACGAGGTCCTGCTGACCGTAGTGCCCGGCGTTGCCCAGCAGATCGACGTGCATGCCGCCGTCGCCGTAGGAGGCGTGCACGGCGACGGCCAGGTCGTCGACCGGGCCGATCGACAGGTTGTGCAGCGTCGCCGGGTGCGGGCCGAACCGCAGGGCGTCGTCGAAGGCGAGGATGTTGACGGACGGCCCGGTCAGCGATGTCCTCGTCCCGGTCAGCCCCTGCTGGTGGCGCAGCGCTTCGGCCGGGCGGCGCTGGTGCCGCAGCACCGAACGGGCTTCGCCGGACGCCCGCCGCGCCAGATCGGACACCCGGTCGGCGGGGGAGACGGCCAGCCGCATCGGCAGGATCGAGCTGAGCATCGTCGGGGTCGACCGAGCAGCCGGAGTGCGCCGGCCGGTGACGGGCAGTCCGAGGACGACCTCGCCGAGCCCCTTCTCCCGGTGCAGGCAGACCGCCAGGGCCGCCATGAGGAAGGTCGGCCAGCCGGTTCCGGTCTTCTTGGCAGCCGCCTTCAACCGGGCCGTCTCCGCGGCGGTGTAGGCACGCCGCACCGACACCGTCCCGTACCCCGGGCCGGCCCCGGATCCTCCGGGTGCCTCGGGGGAGCGGGCGCCGACGAGGTGCTCGGCCCAGAACCGCTGGTCGCGGACGCCCTGCTCGGAGTCGGCGTAGGCGTCCTCCTCCTCGATGAGTGCGGCGAGGGAGCCCGGCGGGCGCGGGGCCCGGGGCCCGGGCCGGGCGGGGGCGGGGGCGGGGGTGACCAACGCGCGGGGGGGGCGGGGGGCGCCCGCCCCCGGACCCGCGC